>JAODNJ010000459.1 GCA_025465155.1 Frankiales bacterium | reverse complement strand
ACACCGACGCGCACGCGCCCGGTCAGCTCGACTGGCAGGGGAACGGCGCCGAGCGGGCGGTCGAGACCGGTGTTCCGGTCGAGCGCGTGATCAACACGAGGTCCGCCGAGGATCTCCTCGCCTGGACGACCGGCAGCTGACCCTCGACAGCTGGCCACTCCCGGCGCCTCCCGGACGACGGCCCGCTCTCAGCGGCCCTTGGCGAACGCGACCTCGCTGACCGTGCGCAGAATGATCTTGACGTCGAGCCAGAGCGACCAGTTCTCGATGTAGTAGTTGTCGTAGCGGGCGCGGTCGGCGATCGAGGTGTCGCCGCGCAGGCCGCTGACCTGCGACATCCCGGTGAGGCCGGCCTTGACCCGGTGCCGGTGCGCGTACCGGTCGTACTGGGCGGAGAACTGCTCCACGAAGTGCGGCCGCTCGGGGCGCGGGCCGACCAGGCTCATGTCGCCGCGCAGGATGTTCCACAGCTGCGGGATCTCGTCCAGCGAGGTCATCCGCAGGACGCGCCCGACCGAGCCCACGCGGTCGTCGTCGGCGATCGACCAGTTGGTGGCCGACTCGTTCTCGTCGACCGGGCGCATCGACCGGAACTTCAGGACGTCGAAGATCTTGCCGTTCTCGCCCACCCGCGGCTGCCGGAAGATCACGTCCGGCCCCTCCCGGCGCACGGCGAGGGCGATCAGGCCCATCAGCGGCGCGATGAGCAGCAGCGCGAACGCAGAGACGGCGATGTCGAACGCGCGCTTCACCCGCCGGCCGGGGCCGACGAGGTTCGGCGTCTTGATCCGCATGACCGGGATCGAGCCGATGTGGTCGGTGCGGCCGGTCGCCGTGTTGAAGTGGTGCAGCCGGGGGACGACCAGCAGGTCGCAGTGCACCGCGTGCGGCCCGCGGACTGCGTCGTGCACGGCCAACTCGGAGAACTGGCCGTCGGTGACGATCAGGACGTCGGCGCCGTGGATCCGCACCACCCGGTCCAGGTCGGCCAGGCCGCCCAGCCGCGGCACCATCGCCGTGGCGAGGGCGTCGTCGGACTCGTCGACGAAGCCGACCACGTCCAGCCCGTAGCGCGGGGAGTCGGCGAGCTTGTGGGCCAGTTCGGTGGCGACGGCGCCGCCGCCGACGAGGACGGTGCGGTGCGCGGTCAGCCGGGCCCGGCGGCTCCAGGCCACCAGGGCGGTGGTGAGCACGCGGCCGGCGACGACCAGCGTGATCGCCAGAGCGGCGTCGGTGAGGAAACCGACGGTGCGCGGTGCGCTCGGATGCGTGAAGGCGAGGTAGGTGGCGATCAGGGCCGCCGCCATCAGCAGGCGGCTGACCAGCGTCGGGATCTCGTCGAGGACGCTCAGGTGCAGCCGGGCGCGGAACCGCTCGCCGCCGGTGATGAAGAACAGCGAGAGGACGGCGAAGGCGAGCGAGGCCTTGATCTGCCGCGGGTGCGAGAGGGTGGGCGCCAGCAGGAGGGCGGCGTCGACGGGCAGCAGCACCATCCAGGCGCGGACGCGGCCGACCAGAATGCGGAGATCGGCAGCCGTGGGCGCGCGGAAGGGCGTGGTGAACGTCGCGGCCGGCCAGCCGGCACCGGAACTCTCGACCACCGGCGCAGTGCGCCGGACGAGCGTCCCCGAACTCAAATTCCGAACATAGGTCACGATGGCCTCGCTGTTCCCCCTCAACGAAGCGGTGTTCCGCTCGTCGTCCAATGGCTATTGAACGCCGCGAGTGACGCTCGGTCTAATGCCTCAATGGCGCGAAACGGCAGGGGAACAACAGTGCTGCATACGACTGCCGATGCAACTCGTCACTGCATGATTGCACTGCGTGCATCCCACGCCGGTCACCTGCCGTCGGTGCACCTCAGAGGGAATCAGCCGGTCACCGTCCGACCACGTGGCGTAATGCATGCGGAAGGAAACGGGTCCTGGTCGACACCACCCCAAAGAATGAGAAAATGGCTCTCGTGTGGGTGAACGGCTTCCAGATCCCGCTGTCGTGTTTCTACGGGGAACAGGGCGCGGCGAAAGCAGAAGGAAAAGAGAGTCTTCGAATGCTCAGGCGGTCGGCGCGGGCACGCGCTCGACGGCCGGCCGGGAACGCACCGAGCGCGCCCACGCGATCCCGCCCATCGCGTCGAGCGCCGGCCGGGCGAACGCCGGGAGGAGCCCGTCCAGCCACTCGATGTCCGGTCCGGTGAGCAGGCCCACGGTGCGCCCCAGGGCGGCCAGCACCGCGAGGAAGGCGATGCCGCCGCCGGCCAGGGAGACGAGTGGCCCGGCGGGCGCGAGCAGCGCCGTCGCCCCCCATGCGGCGCCGCCGAGGGTGACCAGGACGCCCACGCAGCGCAGCAGGAATGCTGCCGGCGGCAGCAGACCGGGGATCCGGCGGCTGGAGAGCAGGAGCCCGGCCAGCCAGGCGAGCTGCCCGGCCACGTTGGCGGCGACCGCACCGGGGACGCCGAAGGACGGGACGAGCGCAGCCGCCAGGCCGACATCGATCACCGCGCTCACCGCGCCCGTGACCAGCACGACGCGCAGACGGTTCACGGCAGTCCAGTAGACGTCCAGGAGCACAGCCAGTGGCGTACCCAGCATCGCGACCGCGAGCCACGGCACGATGCGCCCGGTTTCGGCGAACTGGGCGCCCCAGAGAGTCGTGACGAGGACGGGCCCGAGGGCGACCAGCCCGGCGGTGAACACGAAGCCGGCGACGATGGCCAGGCGAGCCGCCCGCTGCAGGTGCCCGTGCAGCTCCGCCTCGCTCCCGGCGGCGCCGGCCGCCGCGGTGACCGCGGGCTGCGCGGCACCCACCAGAGAGGACGGCACGGTCACCGCGACGCTGATCACCGTGAAGGCGACGGCGTAGACGGCGACGTCGTGGGCCGAGCTGAACGCGTCGAGGAAGACCAGCTCGATGCGCTTGTTGACGACCTGGGTCAGAAGCGCCCCGAGGGCGAACAGCGACCACAGCCGGGCGAGGGGCCGCAGCTCGAGCGGGCCCGGCGCTGCGTCCAGGCCGGGCCGATGACGGCGATCCCGGCGCCGCAGGGTGAGCGTCAGCCAGGTCGACGACAGCACCTGCGCGGCGAAGACGGCGGGCAGACCGCCGCCGAGCAGCACGGCACCGACCCCGAGAAGGGTGCCCGCGATCTGGCTGACCAGCCGCAGCGGGCTGACCGCGCGCCAGCCCTCCAGTGCGATGAGGCGGCTGGCATGGGCCCACCCGAGCGCGTCGATGAGGCTCACCAGCCCGATCAGTACCCAGGCCCAGGCCATGTCGCGCCCCGAGCCGATGGTGGCCAGCACGGCACAGGCCACCAGGCCACCCACCAGGTGCACCCGCCGCGTCAAGCGCGCGACGGACGCGAACCGGCCGGGGTCGTCGGCGCCCGCGGCCGCCGCGAGCACCTGGGTGGTGCAGTTGGTCGCGGCCATCACGACGAGGGTGCCGACCAGCCCGCCCAGGTATGCGATGACGCTCTGTTCTCCGAGCACCGCGGAGCCCAGGTGCCGGCCGATGACGACCGACAGCAGCAGCGTGGAGACCAGCGGGAACACCATCGCCGCCACGTTCCACAGCGCCCCTGCGAAGGCCGTCCGTCGGCTGAGGGCTGCCATCAGGCTGCTTCGAGAGGTGTCGCAACGGCGCGTCGTGGCGACGTCGGGCGCCCGAGGGTCTTCCGCAGACATGCCGTCGCGGCGCCCACGAGCGCGGCGGGGCGCCGGCCGCGCAGCCGGGAACGCACGGAGCGCGCCCGCACGGCCGCGCGCAGGACCGCCATGCCGGCAGGGTGCAGCATCGGGCGCACCGCGAGGTCCCAGTCGGAGACGTACTCGACGGCCTCCCCGCCGGTGCCGACCTTGAACCGGAGGAGGCCGAACTTCGGGTTCTCCGGGTCGAGACCGTCGCCGATCCCGCGCATGTCGTAGACGTCCACGCCCTCGGCGAGGAGGTCGCGCAGGATCCGCCAGTGCGTGGCGTTGCTCGGGTACATCTCCCGCTTGTGGCCGGCCGAACCCCCGTAGGCGTAGCCCGCGAGGCCGCCGATGACGACCACCACCATCCCCGCGAGCACCTCGCCCTCGTGCCGCGCGAGGTAGAGCCGGATCCGCTCCGGCCCCTCTGCCGACAGGGCGGCCCACATGCGCTGGAAGTGCTCGAGGCCGTGCGGGGCGAACCCGTCGCGCCGTCCGGTCTCGGCGTACACGCGGTGGAAGTCGGGCAGGTCTGCCGCGGTTCCGCGCTCGACGACGACGCCGGCCTTCTCCGCCTTCCGGATCCCCCGCCGCCACTGCTGGTTCATGGCGGCGAACAGGTCATCCTCGGTCCGCCCGGCCAGCGAAACGTGGAACGAATGGCGGGTCGAGGCGGGCAGGCCGTCGTCCTCGCGGGCACGCACCCAGCCTGCGGCACCCAGATCGGCGATCAGCCGGGCGCCGACGGGGTCAACCAGGTCGGCCTCGACGTTCCGCAGCCGGCCGGAACCCACGGCGTCCTTGACCGTGTCCGCCCGCCACCGGCGATGGACGACGTCCGGGCCGATGCGCAGCCCGAAGGCGCCGCGCTCCCGCACGTACTCGGCGAGCGGGGCGAGCACCTCCTGCGTGCCGTGTGCCGCCCAGTCGACGACCGGCCCCTCGGTCAGGACGGCGAGCGACCGGCCGATCAGCGGGAGCCGGCGCAGCAGCACCAGCCCGGCACCGACGACGTCGCCGGACTCGTCCCGCCAGGCCAGGTGCTCGGCGGCCCAGCCGGTCTTCACCGTCGACCAGGACGGACTCTGCAGGAAGCTGGCCGGCCGGTCGCCCAGCGCGGCGAGGTACTCCTCCGGCGACACGGGTCCGACGCGCAGCGTCACAGGGCTCCCCCTCGCTCGACGTCGCCGGTCTGCCGGCTCCGCATCCTTCTCATCGGCCGCCGCACGGCCTGGACAGCGGCTGCGCACAGCAGCCGGCAGACCGTCGACGCCACCCAGCGGGGGCCGAGCACGTCGGCGCCCTGGACGACGCCCCGCAGCTGGGCGCGCAGGGCGGCGGTCAGCGACCCGTGGCCGGTCAGCGCCATGTCCGGCGGCAGCGTCCGCAGCCGGAGGCCGGCCGGCAGTTCACCGACCGGCGACTCTGCCGACAGGCCCCACGCGTACAGCCAGGCGCCGACCAGATCCAGGCCGGCGGCCTGCAGCGCTGCCCAGGAGCCGAAGACGCGGGCGTTGACGTCGACGATCAGCGCCCGGCCGTCGCCATCCCGCACGTAGTCCAGACAGAAGGCACCGGTGTAGCCGAGGGCGGCGACGAGGGCGGCGGCGTGCTCCGCGGTCGGACCGTCGGCGACGGTGAGCAACTCCGCGGAGGGCCCGAACGCCGAGTGCGGCGAGCCGACCGCCCGGTAGCAGCCGAGTTGCAGGACCGTCCCCTTCTTGGCGACGCCGCCCACGTGGACGACCTCGCCGGGCAACAGTTCCTGCGCCATCAGCGTGCCGGGGTGGGCCAGTGCCTGCCGGGCCGCCGCGGCGGCGTCGGCGTCATCGGTCACCCGGATGACCTCGGCGCCGCCGGATCCCAGCCGCGGCTTGACAATGAACGGCGGCGTCAGCGGGTGGGCCGCCTCGGCCAGGAAGCTGCGGGGAACGGGAAGGCCGCTCGCCTCAAGGTGGTCGTTCATCGCCAGCTTGTCGTAGAGCAGGGGCTCCAGGGCTGCATCGGCGGTGCGCCGCGGCAGGCCGGGAGCGCCCGCCAGCGCCGCCGCGACCTGCTCCACCGCCTCCACGGCCCGCAGGCCGGCGAGTGGCTCCGCAGCCAGCAGCGCGGCACCGGCGGCACCCGGGTCGGACGCCGGGAGGGCAGCCCGCACGCGCGAGAACACCGGCCGCTGCAGCAGGTCGTTGAAACGTCGCACCCGGGTTCGGCTGGCCGAGGTGAGGCGCTCGACCCGCACCCCGCGGCGGCGCAGCGCGGCCGCGAACTGCAGGAAGCCCTCCCACGGCTCCACGTCGACGAAGAGCACGACCGGCCGGTGGGCGGGTGCGGGGGGCGCCACGAGCGCGGCGGCCACGGCGGTCACCGACTGGCTCCGACCGGAAGGGCGCCGGCCGCCCGGCTCAACCGCCGAGCCCACGGAACCAGCGGCGCGGACCAGGTCAGCACCGACCGCGAGCGGAACTGCGCCCCGAGGCTGGCCTTGTATCGCGCGATGCCCTCGGTGGGCGCGCCGAGCAGATCGAGTTCCACCGCACCGAGGTCGCGGACCTGACGCATCGTCTCCACGTGCAGCACGGGAGCGGCGCCCGCATTCCGGCCGGCGTCGCTCATCCCCATCTCCCAGCCGACGCTCCGGCCGTTGAGCAGCAGCGATATCGCCACACCGACCAGCTCGCCGTCCAGGTGTACCGCTGTCGCCGAACTGGCGCCCAACGACGCCAACTGCTCGTGCAGCTCGAGTTGCGCGTCGACCGGCCACCTGGGCGGCAGGCCCTGGCGGGCGAGAACCTCCGTCGACCATCGGCTGAGTTGACCGGCGAGGTCCTCTCGGGTGGCAACTGAGGTGACCACACCGTTGCGCAACCCTCGGCGATAGCTCGACCGCTGAGCCCGGGAGAACCGGGCAAGGATGTCGTCGTCGTCCAGGCCGGCGAGTGTCACGTAGGCAGAGGTGTAGTCGTCCTCCTGCGACCATCCGGCGCCGGAGGGCAGTGCGACCGGCTGCCCGAACTGCATGCCCATCTGCAGCACTGACCGGGGCTTCAGGTACCGCCGGACGGCGTCCACGACCGCACTCAGCGAGACGTCGGGGCCGACCAGCGGGCCGAGGTAGGGAAACGGCAGGTTGTGGTTGACCTGCGCGAACGGTCCCTGGGCACGGATCAGCAACGGCACGGCACCGACCACCACGCCGTCGGCCTCGGCCAGCGTCAGGTGCACGTCGAGGCCGAGCAGCCGCCCGGCCGTGCTCAGGAACTGTGACAGGTGGAACGGCGTGGCGGCCGGGTGGCCGGTGACGAACTCGTCCCAGGTGCCGGAATCAGGCGCCGGCCGCAGGACCAGCCCGCTGCGTCGGATCGGCATCATGGTGTTCGGACCTCCCCCGTCGGAATGCCGGAGGGCGCCCCGACTCTCTCGATCGTGATGGATGCGGTCGCTGCGCCGCTGCTCCCCACCACCCGTCCGGGTGACGGCATGGCCGCCGCAGCGAGCCGCGGGCCGGGTCCTCCGTACGCGTGCGCGCGGCTGAGCACCGCAGCGCAGAAGTCGAGGTCGTCCCCGACGACGAACGGAGGCACCCAGATCCGCCGGCGGACGCCGCGCGCGGCGTCCGCCGGCTCGGCGAGGAGGACGGCGCTGGTCCAGCGGGCCGCGAGGCGCTCCCAGCCGGCGGTCAGCAGGCCGGAGAGCCCGGCGCCCCAGGTTCCCGGAGTCGGCACCAGCACCGTGGTGCGACGGCCACGGATGAGCAGCCGGCCGAGCAGACCCGCGGCACGGCCGTGCAGCACGACGACGGCGGGATCGGTGCGGCTCAGCACCTCGCGCAACCGGCGCGGCGCCCGCACCGGGGTCGAGGCGGCGTCCCAGCCCAGTGCGCGCTCGGAGAAGACGTGCCGCAGCGCGGCGGGGGCCGTCGACCGGCCGTGCACGTGCAGCACGCGCACCGACGCGGCGCCGGGCGCGACCCCGCTCACCGTGGACACGTCGCCGGTTGCGCGCGAGGCGCGGTCGACGACGGCGGTCCCGACCGCCGCGACGGTCTCGGCGGCGACGTCGTTCCAGGTGCGCGACACCGCCGCGGGCGGGGTCAGCCGGCCGTCGAGGGCGGCGCCCACCGCCTCCCGCCAGGCGGGCAGGTCGTGCGGCGAGAGCCGGATCGTCCCGCCGGCGCTCACCTCGCCCATCGCCGGGTCGTCGGAGACCAGCACCGGCACGCCGAAGGCCGCGCCCTCCACGACCGGCAGGCCGAAGCCCTCCAGCTCGCTGGGGCAGAGCACGGCCGCCGCCTGCCGGTACAGCCAGCTCAGCTCGCCGTCGGTCCGGTAGCCGAGCAGCCGCACGCGGCCGTCGGCGACCAGCGGCGCGGCCGCGCCCAGCTGGGAGGGCCCCCACGACGGCGGCCCGACCACGGCGAGCACCGCGTCGGGGTGCTCGACGGTGACCGACGGCCACAGGCGGAAGGCCAGCGCGAGGTTCTTGCGGGGCGAGGAGTCCCCCACGACCAGCACGAACCGGCGGCCGGCCACCTCGGGCACGGGCGCCGGCTCGACGGCCAGCATCACCGGCGACGGCGCCAGGTGGACGACGGCCGCGCGGGAGGCGAACGCCGGAACCCACGCCAGCAACCGGGCGCGGGTGGCGGCGCTGACGCAGACGAGCAGGTCGGCGTCCCGGATGGAGGCCAGGTAGGGCCCCCGCAGGCCGACCCGTTTGAGCCGGCCGAAGTCGCCCGGGCGGTCGAGCGGGTTCATGTCGTGCACGGTGAGCAGCCGCACGCCGGAGCGCACCCGCCGCGGGATCAGGTGCTTGGCGCCCTGGACGACGTCCCAGTGCTGGTCCAGGACGCGCAGGATGCCGGGCCCGCTGCGCTCGGCGAGCGACCGCAGCGCGACCGGCGCGTTCGGGAGGAGATGCACGCGGTCCTCGCCGAGCAGGTCGCCGAAGAAGGCCCGCGCCTCGGGAGTGCAGAGCACGTGCAGCTCGACGTCGTCCCTGGCGTGCAGGGCACGGGCCAGTTCCACGCAGTAGCGGATCATGCCGCCGCCGGAGCCCGAGGCGGGCACGTGGGTGGCCAACAGGAGCCAGCGCAGCGGGCGGCCGGTCATGCCGGCACCGTCCTGCGCACCGGGACGCCGGGCAGGCGCCGTCGGACCCGAAGGGCGACCGCGGCCGGTACGCCGCGCTCGAGCCGGCGGCCCAGGAGCAGCAGCACGACGAGCGCGGGCAGCACCCGACCCTGCGACAGGTACAGGTAGCGGGGCAGCTCGTAGAGGCCGGTGAGGACGACGGGGTAGACCAGCATCCCGACCATCCCGCCGCTGCGCAGGTTCGTCCAGCACCAGCCGCACAGCGCCCCGAGGAGCAGGAGGTACAGCACGCCCCCGAGCGTGCCGAGGTCGACGAAGGGGGCACCGAGACCGCCGGGGTTGTTGAACTCGGGGTTGCCGTAGTGCACGAGCGCGACGTGGAAGCTCGACTCGGCGTCACCACCGCTGAGCCGCTGGTAGAGGCCGAGCTGGGAGAGCACCGGGGCGGTCCAGAAGGACTCGAACACGGAGTAGGGCAGCCGGCCGGGGAAGCCACCGTGGGCCTGGGCGATCGCGGCGTTGTTGTAGGCGGTGGCGTAGTAGCCGGCGAACCGGACGGCGGCGAAGTCCCAGAACGAGGTGCCGCCGTGGGCCGAGTAGAACTTCCAGCTGCGGGTGTACTCGAACAGGCCGAACACGGCGAGCAGCAGCGGCAGCAGGACGACGGGAGCCAGCCGGCAGGCGCGGCGCACCCAGCCCCGGGGGTCGACCGACCAGCGCAGCGCGAGGATCGCCAGCAGCGGGACGGCGAGCTCCAGGATCGCCAGCCGCTCGCTGAGCAGGAACGAGCGCAGCAGCGCGAGACCGAGGACGATGCCCAGCCGGCGGCGGGCCCGCCGGTCATGGCGGTTCCAGCGCGGGTCGCGGCGCCGGCGGAACAGCAGCCCGGCGATGACGACGTGCACGATCCCGATCTGGGTGAACGACGAGACGCCGGCGACGGGCGCGAAGGAGTTCTTCATCCCGTCGTTCGTGGAGAAGGTGAGCAGCGAGGTCAGCAGGGTCACCGGGGAGACGCCGCGGGCCAGGCCCAGGGCGGTCAGCGCCAGGTACCCGAAGATGGTGGCGCGGAAGGTCCAGGTCGCGGCCCGCTGCAGCACGGCTCGGTGGTCATCGGTGAGAACCGGCCACCGGCCCGTGCGCGAGCGGACGGGACGCAGCTGCCACCACGACGCACCGACCACGAGCGCGACGAGACCGAGCAACATGAGGACCGTGAAGGAGTCGGTGAGCGCCTTCGGCGTGCGCCACTCCGCGCGGTACCGGGCATCGCTGATCGCCCACGCGCCGAACAGCGACACCGGGCCGATGAGCAGCGCGCCCCCGATCGGCGACAGCCACCATGCCCCAGGCTGCTGACCGCTGCCCGAGGCCGACCGGGGCGGCGCGACCGTCTCGAGGACGCTCATGCCGATCTCCCGAGGTAACCCGTGAGGCAGCCGTGGGCCCAGGCCACGTCGGCGCGGGCCAGCAGCCGCTCGCCGCGGGCGAGTCGCACCGGCACCGCGACGGCCTTGCGTGCCACGAGGCCGCCGAGCAGTGCCCTCGACAGGTGGTGGCGGCGCCAGAGATACCCCTGCCCGACGCCATAGCGGCGCATCTTCGCCACGAAGGAGACGTCCAGACGGTCGCGGGGTTCGTCGTTGTGGACGACGATCGCCGGTTCGTAGTCCACCCGCGCGCCGTCGGCGAGCACCCGCAGCAGCAGGTCCGACTCCTCGCCGGACTGGGCCGGCCCGGACGCTCCCGTGCCGATCGTCTCGTCGAGGCCGCCGGCCGCCGTCACCAGTGCCCGGCGGAAGAACATCCCGGGCATGACCCCGGTCCGGTAGAAGTTCCGCCGGTCCACGGCGACGGCCCGGTCCGGCCAGCGGAGCATGGCCGGGCGCCCGTCAGCCGTGCTCAGCGGCACACACAGGCCACCCAGACCGGGGTTCTCGTCGAAGCGCGCCACCATCCGCGGCAAGGTGTCCGGCGGATACCAGGTGTTGTCGTTGGGAAACCCGACCAGGTCGCCGGTGGCCAGCCGCAGACCGGTATTGCGCCCCAGGGACGCCCCGCGCGGCGACGTCGTGCCGCGCCACCGGATGGCCGGCGCCAACTCCCCCACGGCCGTGACGACACGGCAGTCCGCGCTCTGGTCGACCACGATCAGCTCGAGTTCGGCGGCGTTCGGTGAGCCGGCGATCGAGCGGGCCAGCCGTACGACCTCGGGCACTCGCCCGACCGTCGTGACGACCAGGCTCAGACGGACGGCCATCAGGTCACCCGCCGCCGGGTGCGCCGTCGCGGCTTGTCGTTGACCAGGACGGGGACGACGCCCTGCGAGGCCGGCACGGCGTCGGCCGCCACTGCGAGCTGCTCTTCCGTGGTGGCGCCGACGGCGGCCACGACGACGGTCACCGGGCGGAAGGGAGCCAGCTCGGCCGGGGCGCTGGAGAGCTCGATCGGCGGGCAGTCGACGACGACCGTCCAGCCGTCGTCGAGCAGCATCGGGATGGTCGGGCCGGCGAGTGCGGCCTCGACGGTCTCCCAGCGTTCCGACGGCGCCGCCGTCAGCAGCCAGAGGTTCTCCACCGCGGTCTTGTCGAGCGCGGCGGCGACGTCGCTGAGCGTAGCCCCTTCCTGAAGGCCGGCCAGGCTCGGCTGGCCGTCGGGCACCTCGAACCAGCTCGCGACCTGACCGCCGGCGACGTCCCCCGCCGCGATCAGCACGGTGCGCCCCCGGCGCGCGAGCGCAGCCGCGAGGTTGACCGCGGCGAAGCTGGTGCCGACGCCGCGCGCGGCGCCGACCAGCACCAGGGGGCGTCCGGTCAGCTGCCCGGCCAGGCGGGCGGCCACCAGGCGTGAGGCCGTCTCCAGCGGATCGCCGGACGGCCGGTCGGGCAGCGCCCGGAGCCAGCCGTCCCGGGCCGAGGGAAGAAGGGGGCGCAGCGCACTGCCACCAGCGTCCGCGACGTCGTCGAGGCCCCAGATGCGGGGGAACAGCAGCCGCGGGAGGACGGCGAGCAGCAGCCCGGCGAGGATGCCGAGCGCGATCCCGGCGCCGACGCCGACCGTGCGGGACAGCGACGGCTGGAACCCGGCGTCGGCGGCGCTCTCGACCAGCGTGCCCCCGACGCCCGGGGCCCCGTGGTTGCCGAGCAGGGCGCGCCGGTGGTCGGCGTAGACGCGGACCGACGCGTCGGCCGTCGCGACAGCCACGTCGCCGCTGCTCGACTCGGCGACGATCTGGATGACGTCGGTGCTGCCGACCTGCGCGGCCGACAGCGTCACCGGCGCGGCGGCGGGCGAGGCAGCCAGGACGCTGCGCTCGAAGGTGTTGCTGTTGAGGTAGAGCAGCTCGGACTGCACGAAGCGGTCGGCCTGGTCGGCGGTCGGGGCCGAGCCGCTGCCGTCGGACACGGCGAGGGTGAGGTCGAGCAGCGCGACGGCCCGCTCGGTGGTCAAGGTCGAGACCGCGCCGAGGCCGGCTGCACCGCCCAGGAGGGCGCCGCCGATCACCGCGGCGACGATCCGCCGTCGGGACACTCCGGCGCGACGGCGCGGAAGAGGCACATCGTCCGCCGCGGCGGCCCGATGTCCGGGGTCGGTGAGCACCGCTGCCCCGGGACGTCCTGGACCTGCACCTGTCATGGCGTGCGTTCCCCCTCGTCGCTGAATCGGGTGTCATCGTCGCCCGACGGGGACGCTCCGGACCCCGAGCGACGGGCCGCCATCACCCGTTGGTGGCAGGGCGGAGCGCATCCCGTCCGAGACCTCCCCCGAAAGGGTCAGCCCGGCTCGGAATCGGGCTTTCCGCCGCCGATCATCCGGACATGGCTGCTCCGCGACCGCGTCGCGACCCGTCCGAGCCGGACGCGTTGCGGGTGCTGCACGTCGTCCAGAAGTTCAGCAGCGGGGTGGGCTCGGCGATCGCGCAGTACACGCGGTCGCTGCCGACCGCGGAGCACCACCTGCTCTCCGGCACGGCCGTGGACGGCGAAGGCGATCTCGCCGAGCAGGCGCGCTTCGCCGGCACGTACGAGATGGGCGGGAGTGCCCTGGCCAAGGTCCGGCGGGTACGGCAGGTGGTGCGGGAGCTGCGCCCCGACGTCGTCCATGCGCACTCCAGCCACGGCGGGGCCTATGCGCGGCTGGCGGTGAGCAGCCGCGCCCACCACCTCGTCTACACACCGCACTGCTACGCCTTCGAGCGGCGGGACATCTCCGCGCCGGTGCGGGCGGCCTTCTGGGTGACCGAGGCCCTGCTGGCGCTGAACACGTCGGTGTTCGCGGCCTGCGCCCCCCGGGAGTGGGCGCTGTCGGCGTGGGCCGGGAGCGGCGCGCAGCGCTACCTGGTGCCCAACATCGCGCCGGAGACCGGCCCGGGAGGACGGCGGACGCCGTCCGATGCCCCGCTGATCGTCGGCGGTGGGCGGTTGTCCCCGCAGAAGGACCCGGCGTTCTTCCTCCGGCAGGTCCAGCAGCTCCGGGCAGTCGTGCCGGGGCTGCGCGCGACGTGGCTGGGCGACGGCGACCGGGAATCGCGGCGCGCCCTCGAGGCCGCCGGCGTCGAGGTGACCGGCTGGTTGCCCCGCGGCGGCACGCTCGAGCGGCTGGCCGAGGCCGACCTGTACCTGCACTCGGCGCTGTGGGAGGGGTTTCCGCTGATGGTGGCCGAGGCCGTGGCCGTGCACGTGCCGACCCTGGTGCGCCCGCTGCCCAGCTTCGCCGACGTCCCCCGCGGGCTGACGATGGCCGAGGACGGCGTGGCGGCGGCGCTCGCCTGCCTGCGGGACCCGCAGGCGGCGGCGGGGAACGTCGCCCAGTGGTCCTGGCTGCTGCGGAACAACACGTCCGCCGGTCAGCGCGACGCCCTCCTCGACGTCTACCTGCCGCGGCCGGCACCGAGCGTGCTGCCGGACGCCGCCGGATCGCCCGCGAAGCTCCCGAGGGTAGGCGGCCCGCGCCTGGCGTGAGTCCTCAGCCGGCCCGGCGGCCGAGAGCGCGGTAGGTCCAGCCGGCGGCCAGCCAGGCCTCGCGGTCGAGCGCGTTGCGGCCGTCGAGCACCCGCTTCTTGCCGACGATCTTGCCGAACGCGACCGGGTCGAGCTCGCGGTACTGCTTCCACTCCGTCAGCACGAGGACGGCGTCGGCGCGCTCGGCGGCCTCCTCGGCGGTGGCGGCGTAGTCCAGCTGCGGCCAGAGCCGGCGGCTGTTGTCGATCGCGGCCGGGTCGG
>JAODNJ010000241.1 GCA_025465155.1 Frankiales bacterium | reverse complement strand
CTGCCGAACTCACCCAGGTGCGCCGAGCCGACGTTGAGGACGACGCCGATCCGTGGCCGGGCGACCCGGCACAGCCGGGCGATGTGCCCGGGGCCGCGCGAGCCCATCTCCAGGACCAGGAAGCGGGTGCTCTCGTCGGCACTGAGCACGGTGAGCGGCAGGCCGATGTCGTTGTTGTACGAGCCGGGCGGGCTCACCGTGGGGCCGGAGGCGGCCAGGACCTGACCCAGCAGATCCTTGGTGGAGGTCTTGCCCGACGAGCCGGTGATCGCCACGGTCGTCAGGCCCTGCCCTGTCCTCGCCCCGGCGCCCAGCCGGCGGTGCACCTCGGCCGCCAGGCGGCCCAGCGCGGCGACCGGGTCGTCGACCACCACGACCGGCAGCGCGGGATCGGACCGGACGGCGATCGCGGCGACAGCCCCGGCGGCCGCCGCCGGGGCGAGGTAGTCGGCGCCGTCCACCCGTTCCCCCGGCAGTGCGACGAACAGGTCGCCGGGGCCGACGGTCCGCGAGTCCACGGTGACCGCACCGGTGACGGTGCCCTCGGCCTCCGGCGCGAGCGCGCCGCCCACCGCCGCGGCCACCTCGGCCAGCGTCAGTGCTATCACCGGGCCACCAGCGCGACGAGCGCCTCGCGCAGGACCACCCGGTCGTCGAAGGGGCCGGTCCGGCCCCCGACCTCCTGACCGGTCTCGTGCCCCTTGCCGGCGACGAGCACGGTGTCACCGGGGCGCGCCAGCCGCACGGCCTCGGTGATCGCCGCCCGCCGGTCCCCCACCTCGAGCACCTCGCCACGCCGGCCCTCCGGGACCTCGCGGGCACCGGCCAGCATCGCCGCCCGGATCGCGGCAGGATCCTCCGACCGCGGGTTGTCGTCGGTGACGACGAGGACGTCGCTGCCCTCGGCGGCGGCCCGGCCCATCTCGGCTCGCTTGCCGGGGTCGCGGTCGCCGCCGCAGCCCAGGACGGTCAGCACCCGGCCGCTGGTGGCCGTCCGCAGCGCCGTGAGCGCCGTCCGCACCGCGTCGGGGGTGTGCGCGTAGTCGACGACGGCGACGAACGGCTGGCCGCCGTCGACGGGCTCCATGCGGCCGGGGACGACGGTGTCGGCCAGACCGGACAGCGCCGCCTCCACCGGTACCCCGACGGCGTCGACGAGTGCCGCGGCGAGGACGGCGTTGGCCACGTTGAACGTCCCGGGCAGCCGCAACCGCGCCGGCCAGGAGCGTCCCCCGGGCCCGTTGAGCGTGAAGGCGGACCCGCCGTCGGGCGCGACCGCGACGTGCGTCGCGGTCCAGTCGGCGGCCCGGCCGCCGGTCGAGACCGTGACGGTCCCCGGCTTCTCGGCCAACCGGCGGCCGTGCTCGTCGTCGACGTCGACCACGTCGACCGCCGCCCGGCCGTCGAAGAGCAGCGCCTTGGCCCGGAAGTAGGACTCGAGGTCGCCGTGGAAGTCCAGGTGATCACGACCGAGGTTGGTGAAACCCGCCGCGGCGAAGCGGACCCCACCGACGCGACCCTGGGCGAGCGCGTGGCTGGACACCTCCATGACCACCGCGCTGACCCCGGACTCGGCCATGGTGGCCAGCAGGGCGTGCAGGACGGGCGCCTCGGGGGTGGTCCGCACGCTGGGGAAGGCGGTCACGGCGGGCCCGCCGTCCGGGCCGGTCCCACGGGTGCGGGTCTGCACGGTGCCGATCAGCCCGGTGCCGTGGCCGGCCGCGGCCAGGGCCGCCTCGACGAGATAGCTCGTGGTCGTCTTGCCGTTGGTGCCGGTGATCCCGATGACCGCCAGGCGCTGCGACGGGTCCCCGTACACCCGGGAGGCGACCTCCCCGAGGACCGCGCGGGGGTCCTCCACTGCGCAGACCGGCAGGCCCGTCGCGGTCGCCTCGGCGAGGCCGGCCGGGTCGGTGAGGACGGCGACCGCGCCCCGGGCGGCCGCGTCGGCGGCGTACCGGGCGCCGTGGGTCCGGGCACCGGCGAGTGCGGCGTAGAGATCGCCGGGGCGGACCTCGCCGGAGGCGAGGGTGATCCCCGAGACGAGCGTCGCCGCACCGCCCCCGCGGCCGGCCGGCCTGCCGACGAGGTCGGCGAACGCGGCCAGCGGCAGCGGTCGCGTCCCTGTCGGGCGGGGCACCGACCCGGGCTCGGTCGAGGTCACGGGGCTCCAATCTACCGGCGGGCAGGGCAGATCCCCGCCGCACGCGCGGACCGGGCCGCGCGTGGCGCCGGAAGGGCAGGTCAGTTGGCCGGGCCGAGGTTGAAGTCCGGCCGCGGCGTCCCCGACGGGACGACCCCGCCGGCGGTGAGGGCGCGCTTCATGATGTCGGCGAAGACGGGCGCGGCGACCTCGCCGCCCTCCGCGGAGCTGGTCGGCCGCTCGAGGTTCACCGCGACGACGTACTGCGGGTCGTCCGCGGGCGCGAAGCCGACGAAGGTGGTGTCGTAGCCGCCGCCGGCGTAGCAGCCGCAGGCCGGGTTGGCGCGCTGCGCCGTCCCGGTCTTTCCGGCCACGCGGTACCCGGCGATCGCAGCGGTGGGCGCGGTGCCGTGGGGGCCGACGACGGCCTCGAGCATGTAGGCCATCTGCGCGGCGGTGGAACTGCTGATCACCCGGGTCCCCGCGGCCGCCTTCGGGCTGGTCACCGCCCCCGAGGGCGAGGTCACCGAGTCCACGATCCGCGGCGGGATCCGCACGCCGCCGTTGGCGATGGTCTGGTAGATCGACGCCATCTGCAGCGTCGTCACCGAGACGCCCTGCCCGATGGGCACGTTGGCCGCCCGACTCTCGGTCCACATCGCGGAGTCCTGCAGGATGCCGGCGCTCTCCCCCGGCAGGCCGACCCCCGTCTCGCTGCCGATGCCGAACGCGCGCAGGTAGTGCTCGAGGGTGGAGTTGCCGACCTGGCGGGCGAGCATGATCGTCCCGATGTTGCTGGAGTGGGCCAGGACGCCGGTGACGGTCCACTCCTTCGGCGCGTGGTCGGTGGCGTCCTTGACCACGACGTCACCGGCCTGGATGTGCCCGGGCACGGTGAGCACCGTGTCCGGCGTCGCGATCCCCTTCTCCAGGGCCGCCGACAGGGTCACGGCCTTCATCACCGAGCCGGGCTCGAAGACGTCGGAGACGGCAGGGTTCCCGAGCAGGTTCGGGTCGGTCTGCGCGTAGTGCCCGGGGTCGTAGCCCGGGCACGAGCCCATGGCGAGGACGTGGCCGGTGTGCACGTCGAGCACGACGGCCGAACCCGCGGTCGTCTCGCCGTCCTGGCAGGCCTGGGCCAGCCGCTGGTCGGTGACGTACTGCAGGTCCTCGTCCAGGGTGGTGTGCACGCTGCTGCCGTCGGTGGCCGGCGTCGACTCGTCGATGCCCGAGGGGATCGGATTGCCGCCGGAGCCGACCTCGACCCGCCGCTGGCCGTTCTTTCCGGAGAGCTGCTTCTGGTACGCGAGCTCGATCCCGGCGAGCCCGGCGCCGTCGCTGCCGATGAACCCGACCACCTGTCCGCCGACGACGCCGGCCGGATACAGCCGCACCGGATCGTCCTCGAAGACGATGCCCGGCAGCTGGAGCTTCTGGACGGCGTCGGTGGTCTGCGGCGAGACCTGCGAGGCGAGGACGACGTACCGGCTCTTCTGCGACAGCTTGGCGGTGAGGTCGGGGACCGGGACCCCGAGCAGGGTGGTCAGCGCCAGCGCGGTCCGGGCCGGGTCGCTGACGACCTTCGGGTCGGCGACCACCCGGGAGGCGTCCACCGTGTAGGCCAGCGTCCGGCCCTTGGCGTCGAGGATCTGCCCCCGGATCGCCGCGATCGGATAGGTGTGCAGCCGGCTCTGGACGGCGGCCTCGGTGTAGGCGCGGCCGTCCACTCCCTGCAGGTAGGCCAGCCGGCCCACGACGACCACCAGGAGGGTCACCATCACGATCAGGCCCCACCGGTTGCGCAGGCCCCGCTGCCGGGGGGAGAGCCCCGCGCCGCTGCGCCGGCTCCCGGGCCGGCGACGGGGCGTGAACGGGCCGGTCGGCGCTGCCCCGGGACCGCCGGGGACACGGCGGCCGGTGGCCGCCCCACGTACCGCGTCGGGCACCGGTCAGTTCCCGCCCGTCGTACCAGGCTGCGCCGGCGCCCCCGGCGGAGCCTGCGCCGGGGGCGGGCTCGGTGTCGGGGTGGGGGTCGGCGCGGGGGCGGGCGCCGGGGTGCCGCGGAAGGTCGAGGTCCCGTCGGGCTCGACCACGAGGTAGCCCGCCGTCCCCGCCGGCACCAGACCGGCGGCCGTGGCCTGTCCGGCCAGCTGCCCGGGGGTGCTGCCGTTGATCACCTGCTGCTGCAGCCGCTGCACGTCCTGCGCCCTGTGCGCGTTCTCCTGGCGCAGGGCGGTGGCCTGGAGGGAGTCGACCGCGATCGCGGTGTTGAGCACCAGCAGGCTCAGCGTCGTCCCGACGAGCAGGGCCAGGATCAGCAGCACGAACGGCGCCCGCGAGGCGTGGGGACGCGATGGGCGGCTCCGCGCGGGCGCCGGGGGCGGCACCAGGCGCAGCTCCGGCCGCACCGGGACCGAGCGCGCAGGCGCCGACCGGTGGCCGACGGTCCGCGGCACCGCTCGCGCCGTCGTCGTCCGTCCGGCCGTCGTCCGCCCGGCGCCGCCGCGCACGATTCCGGTGCGGTGCGTGCCGGTGCGGTGGCTGCCGACGCGGACGGCGCCCGTAGCGCTCATGCCGCCCGCCGGATGCGCTCGGCCGCCCGGATCCGCGCCGACGCGGCCCGGGGGTTGACCGCGGTCTCGGTCTCCGACGGTGCCTCGCCCCCGCGGGTCAGGAGCCGCAGCACCGGGCCGTGCTCGGGCAGGGGGACGGGCATGTCCGGCGGCGTGCGGTCGGTCGCCGCCGCGACGAGGGTCTGCTTCACGATCCGGTCCTCGAGCGAGTGGAAGGTGATGACGGCCATGCGGCCGCCCAGGGCCAGGGCGTCGATGGCGGCCGGGAGCGCGCGGGACAGCGCGCCGAGCTCGTCGTTCACCTCGATCCGCAGCGCCTGGAAGGTGCGCTTGGCCGGGTGACCCCCGGTCCGGCGGGTCGCCGCCGGGATCGCGTCCCGGACCAGCTCGGCCAGCCGCGCGGTGCTCGTCAGCGGCTGCCGTGCCCGCTCCCGCTCGATCGCCGCGGCGATGCGGGAGGCGAAACGTTCCTCGCCGTAGACCCGCAGCACCCGGGCGAGGTCGCGGGATGAATAGGTGTTGACCACGTCGGCGGCCGTGCGGGCTGCCGTGGGGTCCATCCGCATGTCCAGGGGGGCGTCGGCGGAGTAGCTGAAGCCGCGGTCGGGTCGGTCGAGCTGCAGCGACGAGACGCCGAGGTCGAAGAGGATCGCCTGCACCTGGGGGACGCCGAGGCGGTCGAGGACCTCGGGCAGCTCGTCGAAGACGGCCGGCACGAGGGTGGCCCGGTCGGCGAACCCCGCGCCCTCGATCCTGCGTGCGGCCTCGGCGCGCGCCTCGGGATCACGGTCGAGGCCGATCAGCCGGAGCCCGGGGTGGGCGGCGAGCAGGGCCAGGGAGTGCCCGGCCAGGCCCAGCGTGGCGTCGACCAGGACGGCGCCGTCGGCGGCGCAGGCGGGGGCGAGGAGTTCGGTCACCCGCTCCAGCAGGACGGGCACGTGCACCGCGGCAGGTCCGGTGGTGCTCATCGTCGGCTGCCTCTCGGTCGACTCGGGGTGGAACCCCGATGGTGCCGCGTGGAGGGCACGACGAGTGGGGCGCCGCGGAAGGGGGAGGGAGAGGTGGGGCGGAGTGGGTGGGTCGGGCGGGTGCGAGTCGAGGGTGGGGCGGAGTGGGGACGCGGCCCGGAACGTCCCCGGCTCGGAGTGGTCCCGTCCCGCCGCGGGGCCCGCCTGGCGCCGGGGAAGGACGTCAGGAGGGACCCCGCGGGGACAGGGAGGTCCGCCGGCGTGCCGGGGATGCAGCACGGGCCGTGGGGGCGCGAGGACCGAGCCGCGGGGAAGGCGGTTCGGGCCGGTCCCGGTCGAGCCGCGGGGAAGGCGGCTCGGTCGGGGCGCCCGGAAGGGCCGGGCGGACATTGCTCTCGGGAACACGGCTCCGAAGGAGGAGCGCTCCGGGAGTCACGACAGCGTCGGCATCCCCTCGCTCTCCATGTCGGCGAAGGAGGCCTCCTGCTCGGCCACGTAGGCCTCCCAGGTGGCGCTGTCCCAGATCTCGAAGCGCGTGTCCACGCCCACCACGACGACGTCGCGGTCGAGGCCCGCGTACTCGCGCAGGCTGGCGGGGATGGTGATGCGGCCGGTCTTGTCGGTCTCCAGCTCGACCATCGACCCGAAGCTCATGCGGGCCGCCATGCGGGCGGCCGAGGTGTCCGACGGGGCCATGGCGGCCATGGCGGCGCTCTGCTCGGCGACCCGGGCCATGGTGAGGCCGTAGATGCAGCGCTCCTGGCCCTTCTTGATCACCATGCCGTCGGCCACCTGCTCGCGGAAGCGGACGGGGAGGGCGAGCCGGCCCTTCTCGTCCAGGCGGAGCGGATAGCTGCCGACGAACACCGGATCACCCCCATCTGCGCCTCCCATGGCACTGCAGCGACCCTGACCGGTCCCTGCCTCCCCACCGGGCGACACAGTAACCCACTAGGCCCCACTGGGCGCCACTCGACGCCGTGTCGTGACCTGTCCGGCCCACCGGCCGCGCTGCAGGTCAGCGCGCCGCGCGGCCGTCGGGCCGCAGGTGGGATCGCCGACCCCACCCGGACCCGCCGCGGGCACGTACCGTGGGCTGGGTGACGGAGGCGACACGGACCGCCGACGGACCCCCCGCATCGTCGGTGGACGTCGCCGCAGAAGGCGCTCGCATCGCCGCGAACATCGGCCGGGTCGTCGAGGGCAAGCCCGACGTCGTCCGGCTCACCCTTGTCGTCCTGCTGGCCGAGGGGCACCTGCTGATCGAGGACGTGCCGGGGGTCGGCAAGACCACCCTGGCCAAGGCGCTCGCCGCCTCGATCGACGCGACCGTCCGGCGGATCCAGTTCACGCCGGACCTCCTGCCGAGCGACGTGACCGGCGTGGCGGTCTACGACCAGGAGACGCGCGCGTTCGAGTTCAAGCCGGGCGCGATCTTCGCCAACCTCGTCCTCGCCGACGAGATCAACCGCGCGTCGCCCAAGACCCAGGCCGCGCTGCTCGAGTGCATGGAGGAGCGGCAGGTCACCGTCGACGGCGTCAGTTACGAGCT
>JAODNJ010000611.1 GCA_025465155.1 Frankiales bacterium | reverse complement strand
GAAGATCAAAGGCCTGCGCTGGTACATTATCACCCTTATCGGGATCGCGACTATAATTAATTATATAGATCGTAGCGCCATTAATATCATGTGGCCGTACATCTATAAAGAATTTGGTATTGCCGATTTCGACAGCAAAAATGCGCTGGCTTTAATCACCACCTTTTTTATGATAGCCTATGCCCTGGGGCAAACCTTTACCGGTAAGCTAATGGACAGTATCGGTACCCGTTTGGGGATGGCGTTTTCCATCGCATTGTGGAGTGTTTCTATCGCGTTGCATTCGCTGGCGAAGGGGTTATTCTCATTCAACATCTTCCGGTTTATGCTGGGGTTTGGCGAGGCGGGTAACTGGCCGGGCGCTACCAAAAGCAATGCAGAATGGTTCCCGGCTAAGGAGCGGGCCATAGCGCAGGGTATATTTGGCGCTGGGGCTTCGTTGGGATCGGTTGTAGCAGCGCCGATCATCGCCATATTATTTATAGCACTTGGCTGGAAACTGACTTTTGTATGCGTAGCCGTTTTGGGATTGGTATGGCTTATACCCTGGCTGCTCATCAATAAAAACACACCCGATAAGCATCCCTGGATCACCAAAGAAGAGCAGGAGCATATCCTGTCGTCGGTTAAAAACACCAATAGTGCGGTTCCCGAAAAGGTGTATACCTGGAAAGAACTGTTGAAGTTTAATAATACCTGGGGTATTATACTCGGCCGGTTTTTTATCGACCCGGTGTGGTGGTTATTCGTAACCTGGCTGCCTACATTTCTGAAAGAGCAGTTTATGTTTGATATTAAGCAAATCGGCGGTTTTACCTGGCTGCCTTACCTGATCGCTGCTTGCGGTAGTTTACTGGGCGGTTATTTTTCGTCGGTATATATTAAACGTGGTAAGGACGCTGCTAAATCGCGCAAGAGCGCCATTACTATTGGCTGTGGGCTGATGCTTATCGCTTTGATCGGCTTAGTGATCTGCCTGCCGCAGTTAAAAGCTAATCCGGGCTTAGCTATGCTGCTCATCAGTGTTACGCTGTTCGGGTTTCAATTCCTGATCAATAACCTGCAAACCCTGCCGGCGGATTATTTTAACGGTAAAAACGTGGGTACAGTGGCGGGGATGGGCGGTACTGCGGCAGTAATAGGCACGCTTTGTACAACCTGGGCCGTGCCGCTGATCACCAAAACAGGCTATCATTCATTTTTTATACTGGGCGCGGTGTTGGTACCGCTGGCCTGGATATCAGTATTATTCATCAAATCAAAAACCTTAAAAGTTAAGTAAATATGCGTTTAAAAAACAAAGTAGCCATTGTGACCGGCGGTGCCCGCGATATTGGAAGAGCAGTATCGGTTAAGCTGGCCTGCGAAGGAGCAAGTGTAGTGGTTAATTATTTCCAGAAAGAAGCAGATGCGAAAGAAACTGTTGCTGAAATTGAGGCTAACGGCGGTAAGGCCGTTGCGGTGTACGGCGATATGACGAAACCTGCGGACGTTGATAACCTGATCGCTAAAAGCCGGGAAGCATTTGGCGAAGAAATACATATGCTGATCAATGTAGCAGGCGGGCTGGTAGCACGTAAACCTACAGCCGAAATGGAGCATGAGTTTTGGGATAAGATATTTGAGCTGAATGTAAAGTCGGTTTTTATGGCATCGAAAGCTGCACTGCCTTATATGAAAGAAGGCGCTTCGATCATCAATTTTTCGTCGCTGGCCGGGCGTGACGGCGGCGGCCCGGGAGCATCGGCCTATGCAGCAGCAAAAGGAGCTTTGATGACCTATACCCGTGCGCTTGCCAAAGAGCAAGGCCCGAGAGGCATACGTGTAAATGCCGTGGCTCCGGGTATGATCGCGACAGCTTTCCACGATACATTTTCGAAACCTGAGGTACGTGTAAATGTAGCTAATGCCACTGCACTTCGCCGTGAAGGTAAAGCCAAAGAAGTTGCCGACCTGGTTGCTTATTTAGTGAGTGATGAAGCCAGCTTTATTACGGGTACCAATGTAGATATCAACGGGGGGCTTGCTTTTTCGTAAACCCTAAATACACTACAGGAGGCTCCGCTGGAGCCCCTGAATCCACAACATATCAGCTATAAACACGAAGCTCCCCTGGAGCTATAAATAATTGTAGCCCGACTCCAGAGGAGTCTCGTGTTTGTAGGCTGAAAACAGGAAAATACAGGCTCGGGCGGAGCCTCCTGATAAATTTCATCGCTACCCTGGGTGTTATATTTATCCCATCCCACCCAAAGTGATAACTACCTAAAAACCGGTTAACCTCCGGTAAAGAAAGCCTACAACTCCGGCGAAAAATATTTTCAGTAAATATTTGGAAATCAAAAATAAAGCTTGCATATTTGGTTAACCAATTATCTGGTCAACCAAAATGAGATGGTTAGCCGGAGATAAACTAAATACCTTTCAATAACCATTGCATGTTGACGGGTATCATTTTATTGATAAACCAAATTGTAAAACATCATAACCAGTTGTTAATCTTTATTACCCCCCTTTCTTAATATATGAAAAAACATGTACGTTATTTTTTCAGCCTGATCTTGTTTTTAATCACCCCGACCCT
>JAODNJ010000438.1 GCA_025465155.1 Frankiales bacterium | reverse complement strand
TGGCGCCCTCGTGGGCGATCGCCCGCTTGGTCACCAGGTTGTAGACGTTGTTCGACCAGTTCTGGATGGTCGTGTACCGGCAGCGCGCATTCTTCTTGACGATGATCTCGACGACCGCGGAGTGCAGGGAGTCCGACTTGTAGATCGGCGCGGTGCAGCCCTCCACGTAGTGCACGTAGGCGCCCTCGTCGACGATGATCAGCGTCCGCTCGAACTGGCCCATGTTCTCGGTGTTGATCCGGAAGTAGGCCTGCAGCGGGATCTCGACGTGCACACCCTTCGGCACGTAGATGAACGAGCCACCGGACCAGACGGCGGTGTTCAGCGCGGCGAACTTGTTGTCGCCGGACGGGATCACCGAGCCGAAGTACTCCTTGAAGATGTCCTCGTGCTCGCGCAGGGCCGTGTCGGTGTCCAGGAAGATGACGCCCTGGTCCTCCAGCTCCTTCTGGATCTGGTGGTAGACGACCTCGGACTCGTACTGCGCCGCGACACCGGACACCAGCCGCTGCTTCTCCGCCTCGGGGATGCCCAGCTTGTCGTAGGTGTTCTTGATGTCGTCGGGCAGGTCCTCCCACGTGGCGGCCTGGGCCTCGGTGGACCGCACGAAGTACTTGATGTTCTGGAAGTCGATCCCGGAGAGGTCCGAGCCCCAGTCGGGCATGGGCTTGCGGCCGAACAGCTTCAGCGCCTTGAGCCGCCGCTCGAGCATCCACTCCGGCTCGTTCTTGCGGCCGGAGATGTCCGTGACGACGTCATCGGACAGGCCGCGACGGGCGGATGCCCCGGCGACGTCGGTGTCCGCCCAGCCGAACCTGTAGCGGCCGAGCTGGTCGATCTGCTCGTCCTGCGTCAGTGGCGTGCCGGTCACCGGCTGCTGGGTGCTGGTCATGCGGGCGTCCTCTCCCGATGGGTCGTGCTCGTGGACGGTGCGGTCGTGCGGCCCGGCGCGTACTGCTCGGGGCGCGGCACGTGCCGCTCACCCGGTACAGGGCGCGCGGACGTCGTTCTGTTCCCCAGCTGACGCGGCCCGGGGATGTGCGTGGTGCAGATCCCGTCGCCGTGGGCGATGGTGGCCAGCCGCTGGACGTGGGTGCCCACCAGCCGGCCGATCACCGCGGTCTCGGCCTCGCACAGCTGCGGGAACTCCGCCGCCACGTGCGCGACGGGGCAGTGCAGCTGGCAGAGCTGACCGCCGCTGGCGATCGCCGAGGCCGAGGCAGCGTAGCCCTCGGCGGTCAGCGCCCCCGCCAGTGCCTGGGCACGGTGCAGGGCGCGGTCGACCGGTGCCCCGGCGCTCACGGCCTGCTCGACCGCGGTCGAGCAGCGCTCCTCCAGGCCGGCCAGCTGCTGCTCGGCCACGGCCCGGACGGCGTCCGGGCCGCCGGCCGCCGCGATGTGCCGGAGCGCGGTCAGCGCGAGGTCGTCGTAGGCATGCGGGAAGGTCGAACGCCCGCTGTCGGTGAGGGTGAACCGGCGCGCGGGACGGCCACGGCCCCGGTGCGGCTCGGGCACGTGCCGCTCCTCGACCCGGCCGGCAGCGACGAGCGCGTCCAGGTGCCGCCGGACGGCAGCCGGGGAGACCCCGAGCCGGACGGCCAGGTCGGCGGCCGACTGCGGCCCGTGCTGCAGGAGGAGAGCCGACACCCGGTCGCGCGTACGCCCGTCGTCACCCGGCGACGGCGCGGGCGACCCGGGGGCCACGGCGGTTTCCACAACACAAGTGTGTCCTATTTCCGCCGCCGCGCAACCACCGGGGTCCGCGCTCCCGTGTCGGCGAGGCTCGACTGTGCGGCTGCGAGGGTGACTGCGCGCCGTGCTCTCTCTCGTGGGGGCGGCAGTCCGGCGCCCGCCGACTGACGTGAGAGGTCAAGCCAGCAGGAGGTCGTGCGTGAGCGGACCGGGTGAGCGAGCTGACCGCAGCGGCTGGCGACGCTGCTCGCTGGTCGGCAGGTTCCCGACCCTGCGGGGACGACCGGGCCCACGGAGGCGAACGGCAGCCGGCGATCACGCCGCCGGCGAACTGTCCCAGAAGGCGGGACCCACCGATGAGTTCCGCCGGCGGGGCCGGTCTACCAGGACGTACGCCATCGAGCCACCGACTGGAGACCCCGCATGACCAGTCCCGCACACCCCGGCCGCATGCTGTTCGTGAACATCCCCGTAGCGGACCTCGAGCGCAGCAAGGCGTTCTTCGCGACGCTCGGATTCAGCTACCACCCGGGGTTCACCGACGAGACCGCCGCCTGCATGCTGGTCGGCGAGCACGCCTTCGTCATGCTGCTCAGCCGCGAGAAGTTCGCAGAGTTCGCCACGCTGCCGATCGCCGATCCCACGACACACGCGTCGGCGCTGTACTGCTTCGGCGTGTCATCCCGCGATGAGGTCGATGCGGTCAGCGCCGCTGCGCTCGCGGCGGGCGGCACCGAGGCCGATGGCGCCGAGGACTACGGCTTCATGTACTCACGCAGCTTCTTCGACCTCGACGGCCACGGCTGGCAGGTCATGTGGATGGACCCGGCGGCGGCGGAGCAGGGCCCCGAGG
>JAODNJ010000435.1 GCA_025465155.1 Frankiales bacterium | reverse complement strand
GCGGGGTCGGTGACCCGGACGACGGCGCCCTGCAGCTGCAGCTGGGCTGCGACGTTGAGCGCCGGGGAGTCGCGGATGTCGTCGCTCTCGGGCTTGAACGCCGCACCCAGGACGGCGACCCGCTTGCCCAGCAGTGAGCCGTCGCAGACCTCGCGGGCCAGCTCGACCATCCGGATCCGCCGGCGCATGTTGATGTTGTCGACCTCGCGCAGGAAGGTCAGCGCCTGGTCGGCGCCCAGCTCTCCGGCGCGGGCCATGAAGGCGCGGATGTCCTTGGGCAGGCAGCCGCCGCCGAAGCCGAGCCCGGCGTTGAGGAACTTGCGGCCGATGCGGTCGTCGTAGCCGATGGCGTCGGCGAGCTGCTTGACGTCGGCGCCGGTCGCCTCGCACAGCTCGGCCATCGCGTTGATGAAGGAGATCTTCGTGGCGAGGAAGGAGTTGGCCGCCGTCTTCACCATCTCGGCCGTGGCGTAGTCGGTGACGACCTGCGGGGTCCCGCGCTCGACGATGGGCGCGTAGACCTCGTCGAGGAGCGCCCGTGCGGTCTCGCCGTCGGCTCCGTCCGCCAGGCCGTAGACCAGCCGGTCGGGGTGCAGGGTGTCCTGGACGGCGAACCCCTCCCGCAGGAACTCCGGGTTCCACGCCAGCAGCGCGCCGGGCACCCTTTCGGCCACGAGCTGGGCCAGTCGCGATGCCGTCCCCACCGGCACGGTGGACTTGCCGGCCACCAGCTCACCGGGCCCGAGGACGCCGAGCAGCGACTCGGTCGCGGCCTTCACATAACGGAGGTCGGCCGCGTACTCACCGCGCTTCTGCGGGGTGCCCACGCACAGGAAGTGCACCTGGGCGCCGGCGGCGCCTGCGAAGTCGGCGCTGAACCGGAGCCGGCCGGAGGCCAGGGTCCGGCCGAGCAACTCCTCGAAGCCTGGCTCGTAGAACGGCGCGCGCGCCTGCGAGAGGGCATCGACCTTGGCCTGGTCGACGTCGATGCCGACGACCTCGTGCCCGAGCTCGGCCATCGAGGCGGCGTGCACGGCGCCGAGATAGCCGCAACCGATGACCGAGAGTCGCATGGGGGGCGGGAACCTTCCTGGGCAGGCGTACGTGTCCACACGGGTGGCGCACGACGGCGGAACGGCCACATTCAATCGGTGACCGGCGACTCCGCGCGAGTGCCCCCGAATAGCCGGAGGACGCCACCGGGGAACGAGGCGATTTTTCCGACCGTTGTCGCGCACTCGGGAGCACCATGAACCCCGCGGCCCTCGCGTAGGGAGGCGTCATGGCCTGGCTCATCGGTGCGGTGGCGTGGCTGGTCCTCGCGCTCGCAGTCGGGTCCGTGATCGGCCGTGGCATCCGGATCGCCGACGCCAAGGCGGCCGAGGCCGACGTGCGGGAGGGCGCGGCGCCGGACGTCGATGTCATCGCCGGCGACGTCCCTCCTGCGGGGTGGCCACCTGTTCCCCGGCCGCCGGCGCGCGCCGCCGGCCGCGCGATCGGCCCGTTCGAGCACCATCCGTCCGCTCGGGACTCCGGACTCTGCTGAGTTCGCCTGCCGGCTCCGCCTCACCCTGGAGGGTCAGGCACGACTGCCCCGGCGCTCGATTCGTCCGTACCCTCGGGCCGTTGTCAGCCGACGGGGGTCCCGATGAGCACGGACGAGGCGCAGACGCGCGCTCAGGACGTCGAGCGGGAGGTGCCTCGGCGCCGCGGTTCCGCCCTGCGCCGCGCGGTGGTCGGCCTCGGCGTCCTCGCGCTCGTGCTGGCCGCGCTGCTGGCAGGCGGCTTCTTCGTCCTGGAGAACCGCTACGCCGGCAACATCCACCGGGTCAAGGATGTCTTCGCCGGCGTGAACCAGGCCTCCCGGCCGGCCCCGGCCAGCCCGACCGCTCCCGCGGCCGCCCCGCCGGTCACGTTCCTGCTGGTCGGGTCCGACACCCGCGACCAGATCGCCCCCGGCCAGCTGCCCAATTCGCGCTCCGACGCGATCATGATCGCCCGGTTCTCCGGTGATCGGCAGCACGCCCAGATCGTCTCGATCCCCCGCGACTCGTGGGTGAACATCGCCGGGTACGGCATGAACAAGATCAACGCCAGCTACGCCTTCGGCGGCCCGAGCCTGCTCATCCAGACGGTCGAGCAGCTCACCGGCGTCCGGATCGACCACTACGCGGCGGTCGACTTCGCCGGGATCACCCAGGTGACCGACGATCTCGGCGGCGTCGACGTGAACGTGGCCCAGACCACCAGCTGGGGGCCGTACACGTTCCACGCCGGAATCAACCACCTCAACGGCGATCAGGCGCGCTGGTACGTGGGCCAGCGCTACGGCCTGGCCGGCGGCGACTTCGACCGCGAGAAGCGGCAGCAGCAGTACCTCAAGGCCATGTTCACCAAACTGTTCAGCGCCGACACGTTCACCAACCCGGCGAAGCTCGACCCCGCTCTGCGCGCCGTCACGGGGGCGGTGGCCGTCGACAGCACGCTCGGCAACAGCGACCTGCTGGGGCTCGCCTACTCCCTCCGGAACCTGCGCCCGTCGAGCATCGACTTCCTCACCGCTCCGGTGCTGGGCACGGGCATGGAGGGCGCGGCGAGCGTCGTGTACCTCGACCCGACCACGGGAGCCCGCATGTGGGGCTACCTGAAGACGGACTCACTCGGCCAGAACGCCAAGGAGTTCAGCGCCCAGTCGCTGCCCGACGTGCCCAACTGACCGCGGGAGCCGGTTGACGACGGGCGGTGATCCCGTGCCACGATGGGGTGACGCCCGATCGTGACGACTGGAGTTGGCCTGTGGACGCCGACCAGCGCGAGTCGACGCCCGTGTGGGGGACGCGAGCATCGGCCACCTTCGATCCGCCCCGCGACCTCGATGGGCGCGCCGGTGCCGGTTCGAGGCGGTCGCACGTGCACTGGTTCCGCTGGGGCGGGGAGGACCCGTTCGGTCCGCACAACCTGTACCGGTGCCGGTGCGGCATGGTGCGGCACGGGCTCTGAGCAGGCAGTTCGGTCACCGGCAGCGGCGCCGGGTGGGGTCTCAAGAGTTCATCGAGGCCTACACCCCTACTGGGTCTGCCCGGAATGCCACGCCCGGCATCGGTTGATCGACGGGCAGCCGATCTGAGTCACGGTGCTGCCCCGACCGGCCGCGGCCGCAGCCGGTCGCGGAGCGTGCCTGGATCAGCGCTCCGTCGTCGGGTGACGCACTCCGTTGAGTGGCCCGGTCGCGGCATCCAACGTGTACGCGTCGGCCGTGCGCCGAAGGGCCCAGCCGGCGGGAAGCACGAGTCGGGGTGCGACGCCGATGAGCACCGCGACCAGGAAGACGACGGCGCCGAGGGCCTCGCCGGACTCCTCGACGAACGTGGCGGCGGCCACCCAGCGCAGGCCCGCGCCGCCGACGGCGCCGGAGACGGCGGAGAGCCCGACCGCGGCGAAGGCGTAGAGGGCCAGGCTGCCGAGCACCCGCAGCCGGTCACGGCGCTCCCGCCGGGCCAGGTACCAGAGCAGCCCCACGACCACGACCGCCAGCACCACACTGACCACCTGTGCCCCGAGCGGTGAGATGGCCTGGCCGAGCCGGTTCAGCGCCACCTCGTGCACCGTGCCGCCGCCCTTGACGAGAGCGACCCCGGCGGCGGTGACCCCCACGGCGGTCCACCACGTGCGGCGGCCGGAGATCCGCGCCCCCGCGGAGAGGGCGGCAACCGCGGCAGCCGCGAACAGCGCGGTGATGTACATGCGGGGCGCCGAGAGGGGCGCGTCCATCGACAGCGCCCGTGCGGCCGGCCCCCGGGCGCCGGAGAGGCGGAGGATGTAGCCCACGAACTCGAGCGCGACGGCGAGCCCGGCGAGGGCGACCCCGATCGGGGGCAGGGGCACCCGCCGGCGCTTCGGCCGGGACGTGACCAGGGGCCGGTTCGGCCCGGCAGGCGACAGGGGGACGGCGAAGTTCGGCGACTCGGCCGCCTCGACCCGGTGCCACTCGCCAGGGGTGAGGTCGCGCCGGTCGGCCATCCGGATCGAGCGGCCGATCACCAACGCGACGAGGGTCGCCAGCAGCAGCCAGCCGACGAGGCCGGCACCGATCCAGAGCGCCCACACATCCCAATCATCGGCAGGTCGGGTCCGATACCTGCGCGATCAGCCCCGATCGTGTGACCGGTTCGTCACAGGCGTCCCGCGGTCCCCGGGAGCGTCAGGCGGTCGCGCCGGCGTCGCTCAGGGAGGCGATCCGCGCCAGCAAGGGGAGCAGTGCCTGGACGATGGCGTCGCCGGCTTCCTGGTGGGCCTCGAGCGGCCGGCCGATGGGATCGGCGACGTCGTCGTCCGGGCCGCTCTCGCGACGCGACCGCGCGGTGGCCATCTCCTTGACCAGAGCGCGCGCCCGCTCGGCGAAGGTCTCCCCCGGCAGTTCGACGTCGTCTCCGAGGAGGCGGACCAGGTCGGCGGCTTCCCGAAGCGTGTACGTCCGGGCCAGGGCGCGCGGTGCGAGAGCGAGGACGTCGCGGCGGTGTCCTCGGGTCATGGTGAGGACGAGGTCGGCGTCCATGACCAGGCCCTCGATGAGTTGCTGCGCGGTGAAGCCGTCCGGCTCGGCGCCGAAGCCCCGCAGCACGAGGGCGCTGTCGGGGTGCATCCCCGAACCGACGACTGCCTGCGTTCCGGCACTCAGCAGCCGGATCGTCGAGGCGTCGCCGGGCAGCGTCTCCTCGAGGTAGGCCCGGCCGAGCCGCTCGGCCAGCGCGGACCGGCAGATGTTGCCGGTGCACACGAGCAGGACGGTGAAGGGGGCCGGTTGCACCGGCACAGTCTGCAGGTCAGTAGGCCCCGGAGCCGCGAAGCACGGCCCCGACGGTCTTCCAGAGGATCATCAGGTCGAACGTCAGCGACCAGTTCTCCACGTAGCGGACGTCGATGCGGACCGAGTCGTCCCACGAGAGGTCGGAGCGGTCGCTGACCTGCCAGAGGCCCGTCAGGCCCGGCTTGACCAGGAACCGGCGGTGCATGTCGAAGCCGTAGCGCTCGACCTCGGTGGGCAGCGGCGGCCGCGGGCCGACGAGGGACATGCTGCCGCGCACGACGTTGAAGAGCTGCGGCAGCTCGTCGAGCGAGTACCGGCGCAGAACGCGGCCCACCGTCGTGATCCGCGGGTCGCCCTTCTTCTTGAACAGGACCCCGTTGCCGTCGCTCTCCTCGGCCAGCTGCTCCACCATGCGGTCGGCACCGACGACCATGCTGCGGAACTTCAGCATCGAGAAGGTCTCGCCGTCGCGGCCGACCCGCTCCTGCTTGAAGAAGACCGGCCCGCGGCTGGTGAGCTTGACGGCCAGGGCGATGCCGAGCAGGACCGGGACGAGGAACAGGACGCCGACGGTGGCAGCGGTGCGGTCGACCACGTTCTTGGTCAGCCGGCGGATACCGCGCAGCTCCGGCCGCTCCATGTGCATGAGGGGTAGGCCGCAGACGGGCCGGATGCGCACCCGGGGGTCGACGACCTCGGTGACCGCGGGGGCGAGGAGCAGCTCGGCGCGGTCTTCTCCAGATCCCATCCGAGCCGCCCCAGCGCAGACCCGTCGAGCTCGGGGCAGGGCAGGACGGCGACGGTGTCGACCTCGTACTGCTTGACGACCTCGGCCACGTTGTCGAGCGTGCCGTTCACGTAGTCGCCGGACTCGAGGTCCTGGTATGTCTGGTGGCGGCCTACCACCGCGCCGAGCACGGTCATGCCCTTGTCGATGCCCTGAATCCGGCCGTCATGGAGCACGTCGTGCAGGAGGTTCGACACGGGCGGGTGTGGGTCGCGCAGCCACTTCAGGTCGGCGATCTTCGTGAGCGACCGCGCGGACTTGAGCGGGAGCACGCGCCGTTGAGCCCATTGGCAAACTGACCGCCTAGCGAGAGCCCTTTGGCCGCGACGCCGCGCAAAACCGCTGCGGCACTGAGCCCAGCCGGCGACCGTCCGGGGCACCGATGCCCCTACGGCCGACACCGCTCCCGCTCGCCGAAGTTGTGGGCCCCACTGTGCGCCAGGGCATTTCAGGGAGGCCCCGTTCAGCAGCATCGACGGGTGGCCCGGCGACAGCCAGTACCCGAGCCGGCTCGCGCCACGGCAGCAAACTGCTGTGGGTGGCCCGACCGTCGCCGCCGAATGAGGGGTTACGGCAGCCGGCCGGACTACGAGCCGCCCGTGGACGCGCGGTGCGCCACGAAGCTGACGGTCACTGGCATCCGGCCTCCATGGCCCCCATGTGCTGGTGGTCGCTCACCGACATCCCCGACACGAACTGGCCGTCGTCGGTCATGAAGCTGATCCAGCCGCCGCTGCCGTCACCGACCAGGAGACCATTCATCCCCTGGCCGAAGCTGCCGTCGAGGTGGTTCTCGATGTTCTTGCCCGCATACTTCGCGCGCACGTCGCTGATCGTCGAGCCGATCCCGATCCCCTCCGCCGTCCCGGCCGGGCCCGCAGCAGGCCTGATCTGAACAACCTTGTTGCTCACCGGGTTGTACTGGACCGACGGCTTGCCGGACGCCCCGTAGAGCACGCAGCCGTAGTAGTCGCCCGGGCCGGCGGTGTAGCCGAGCTGGGTCAACTGACCGGCGGTCATACCGAGCTTCACCGCCCCGACGCCGGCAAAGGACGCATCGTCGGGGCCGCCCAGGTGCCGCACGTCGGAGGCAACGACCTTCGTGCCGTCCCACTTCAGCGTGACGATCGCCCGGCCGCTCGGGCAGCAACCCTGGTCGTAGCTGCGTGCGTCGAGGGTCTCGACCCGGACCGATCCGTCCGGCTGGTACGTGACCTTCTCCGTCGCGCCCCGGGCATCGCCGACCGCGTCGCCCATCTGGTACGACCCGAGCGCCACCGGGCCGGCCGGCCCGCGAGCCCAGAACACGATGTTGTCCGGCCAACCGACGCCACCCTTGTTGCAGTTGACCACCGCGGCGGCGTCCCCGAGCCCGTCGCCGTTCAGGTCGCCGAAGGCCATCGTGTCCATCGGCCGACGTCCGGAGCCGTCGGCCACGAGGGCCGGCGGCGAACCCGCCGACGGCGGGGCGCCGGGCAGGACGCTGTTCACGAGCGTCCCGGCCGGGAAGTCGCACAGCGACGGCACCGGCGCCGACCGGAGGGCGGCGGCGGTCAGGGGCGCGGTCAGATAGTGCTGAACCATGCGCTGCACCTGGTCGAGGAACCCCGAGTCGCCGGTCTCGGTCATGTGCCAGCACTTCAGCTTCGAGTCGTCCTTGCCGGTGATACTCAGCTTCGCCGACCCGCAATCAACCTCGGCGATGCCGCCGAAGCCGTCGACCTCCCGCTGCTGGGCCTGCGCCGAGGCCCGGGAGACGACGAAGTCGCCCGTGTCGGACGTGCCGGCGTTGTAGATGTGCAGGTCCTGCCAGAACATCCGCACCGTGAGCAGGGCCTTGCCCGCGACCGCCTGCACCGGCACGCCGGCAGGCTGCGCGGGCAGGTTGGCCAGCTCGTCCGAGCCCGGCGTGAAGGCGGCCCCGGCGGCGCTCGTGCCGAACGCCCGCACCATGGCACACAGGCCGTTGAGCAGGTCGTTCATGCCGAGGTTCGCGGCCTGGTCGCCATAGCACAGCGACGACAGCAGCGGCCCGAGCGCGTCGCTGACCAGGGACTTGCCGCCGCTCTTGAGGAACGTGCCCAGGTTCGGGGTGTCGAACGTCGTCACCGCCGCGATCGCCTGTGCCACGGGGCTCGCCTGCCCGGCCGGAGCGCCGATGCCCCCGTTGCACCGGCCGTCTGCCGCGCAGCGCACCGCCAGCCCGCCCATCGAGTGGGCGGCGACCAGCACCTTCCCTGGGCCGCCACCGCGCCGGGAGGCGTCGGCCAGGGCCAGGATGGTCCGTGCGAGCTGGGGGCCGATCAAGGGATCGGTGACCCAGTTCGAGTTGACCTTGGCGTAGTCGAAAGCCGTGGCGTAGACCGTGGGGCTGCAGAACCGCTTCACGGCCGAGTCCCATGCTTTGGCCGACGAGATGAAGCCGTGCACGAGCAGCAGAGGAACCCGGGTCCCCACCGGGTCGCTCGGGCCGCAGCCGGGTGCTGCCTCCGCTCGAGAGGCGGGCAGGACCGCTACCGCAGCGACCAGGCCGAGGATGACGGCGAGGACAACCGGGAGGCGACGGCGACGCGGGACGTTCACGCCGGCTCCGCCGCGAAGACAACCCAGATCCCGTTCTCCTGGGCCAGCTGGAGGGTGAACCGTCCGGAGCGCGGGCCCTTGACGGTGGCCGACACCGTCGCGGCGCGCCCGCTGACCCGCGCCGTCGACGGGTCGATCGTCATGGTCGAACCGCCCGGCAGCAGTGCCTGCCCCGATTGATGGAGGCTCGCGTACACCGCCGGGTCGAGCGCTGCGGCCTGCACCGCCGGGTCCTGCGACACCAGCGCCGTCTGCAACTCTGTGAGCCGGGCCGCCGGGAGGGTGCCGTGTCCGGGAGCAGCCGACGCATCGTTTCCGGTGAGCCGCACCACCAGGAAGACGGCGACGGCGGCCAGCACGATGCCCGCCCCGGCGAGTACCAGCATCAACCGCCTGCCTCGGAGCCACGCCATACAGTCCTCGTCTCTCACGTTCTCGCTCGGTCGGTCGGCTCTGTGATCAGCCGGTCAGCACCGCCGGCGGGCTACCCGTGGCGCGGCCGGGCAGCTGCCCTCGTTCGCCGGACACCTGAACCCGTGCGTGGCCGTGCCCCGGCTGAGCTCGGGCTGCTGCATCGAAACTCCTGTCGAGGCGGTTCGGCCGGGCAACGGCTCTCCAGTCCGTGGGGGCGCAGAGCGTAGGCGGCCGATCCCGTCCCGGACGAGGGGCCGGTCGTCGCTCGGGGTCAGGGAGCGGTGCGCCGGCCGCGGACGGACGCCGCCGGCACCCGCCCTGCAACGACCGTCGCCCTCGGAAGGGCCGCCCCCGTGAGCCGTCCGAACCAGCGTCGGCTCCCCCGTGCCAGGGCAGGTACCGGCGTCGAAGGAAATGGAACACGACCGATCGCTCAGCGACAACGGAACAACCCAGCGGCTGCTGTACCTCTCCGGAGGTACGTCGGTCGCCGTCCGGTCAGGCCGCCCCCATGTCACGCCTCTGAGGTACACGGGCGGACCGGCGGGTCCGCTTCCCCGCTGCGAGGATCCCGGGTCTCGATGACTCACGGTTGTGGGAGCAGGTGACGTATGTCCGCGCTCGAGGTGACCTTTCCCGACGAGTGGCTCACGATGCCCCTGCCCCCGTCCCGCGGCGGCGTGACCACCCTGCTGCCCAGCCACGCCGACCTGCACTTCGACGACCGGGCTTCCCTCGCGCTGCTCTTCGAGTGCAGCGGGATCCCCGTGCAGGCCTTCTGCGCCGTCGGGATCCCTGACCTGCTTCGATGAGCTGGAGTACCTCGTCGACGCGATCGCCGGCACCGCGCGGATCGCGTGAGTCCGTCGGGATCAGCCCGGGGACGGGCCCACCGTCCCCGGCACGACCGGCTCCTGCCCGGGCGGCCAGGTCCACATGAAACCGACCGTGTGGCCCTGCACGTGCTCGATGAATCGGTGCACCGAGTCATAGGCGTCCAGCTCCACCCGCTCCGCGGCCCGCAGCTCGGCATCGTCGG
>JAODNJ010000426.1 GCA_025465155.1 Frankiales bacterium | reverse complement strand
TTGAGCCCGCGGTCGCCGTACACGGTGTCGGCCGAGATCCCCGCCTGGCGGAGCCGGCCGACGAGCCGCACCGCCACCCGCTTGGCCTCGGGGCCGAGGGGGACGACGAACGCCTGCACCCCGGCCGAGGCCGCGACGTCGAGGCCCTCCGCCTGCACCGCGAGGAGCGTCCGGTCGACGCCGACCGCGTAGCCGATGCCCGACACGTCCGGGCCGCCGAGCGCGGCGGAGAGCCCGTCGTAGCGCCCGCCGCCCCCGATGGCCGACTGCGCGCCGAGCCCGTTGTGCACGAACTCGAACGTCGTCTTCGTGTAGTAGTCCAGCCCGCGGACCAGCTTGGGCGCCTCGGTCCAGGTGATCCCGAGGTCGGTGAGGTACTGCCGGACGGCGTCGTAGTGCGCCTTCGTCGAGTCCGAGAGGTGCTCGACCATCAGGGGCGCGTCGTCGAGCTGCGCCTGCACCTCCGGCCGCTTGTCGTCCAGCACCCGCAGCGGGTTGATCCCGGCGCGGCGGCGGGTGTCCTCGTCGAGATCGAGCTTCTCCAGGTAGGCGACCAGCTTCTCGCGGTACTGCGGCCGGTCGGTGCTGTCGCCCAGCGAGGTCAGCAGCAGCTCGAAGTCGGTCAGGCCGAGGTCGCGGAACCCCTGCACCCCGAGCGCGACCACCTCGGCGTCCAGCGCGGGGTCGTCGACGCCGAGGGCCTCCATGTCGACCTGGGTGAAGTGCCGGTACCGGCCGGCCTGCGGGCGCTCGTAGCGGAACGCCGAGCCGACCGTCCAGAGCTTGACCGGCAGCGCCCCGGTGTGCAGCCGGTGCTCGATGAAGGCACGCATCAGCCCGGCGGTGAGCTCGGGGCGCAGCGTGATCGAGCGACCGCCGCGGTCCTCGAAGGTGTACATCTCCTTCGTGACGACGTCGGTGGACTCCCCCACCCCCCGGGAGAAGACGGCCGTCTCCTCGAACACCGGCGTCTCGACGTAGCCGTAGCCCGCCCGCCGGAGCGGCGCGGTGAGCGTCTCCCGGACGGCCAGGAACCGCTCGGAGTCCGGCGGCAGGATGTCGAACGTGCCCTTGGGGGCGCGCAGCACGGACTCGGTCACAGCCCGCGCCCCTGGGGGGCGTCCCCGGCCCCTGCCGCGGCCTCGGCCAGGTACGGGTTGGTCGCCCGCTCCCGCCCGATCGTGGTGGCCGGACCGTGCCCGGGAAGCACCACGGTCGCGTCGTCCAGGGGCAGGACGACGTCGCGCAGCGAACCCAGCATCGCCTGCCAGGATCCGCCGGGCAGGTCCACGCGGCCGACCGAGCCGGCGAAGAGCACGTCGCCGGCGAGGAGGCCCGGCGCGTCGTCGAACTCGCTGCCCAGGTCCAGGGAGAACACGACCGAGCCCTCGGTGTGCCCGGGCGCGTGGCGGACGCTCAGCCGCACACCGGCGAGGTCGAGCACGGCGCCGTCGTCCAGGCGCCGCACGTCGGAGGGGTCCGGGAGCCGGACGCCGCCGATCAGCGGCGCCAGCGCCGGACCGTGCCAGCGGGCGGGGTCGGACAGCATGCCGTTGTCGGCCGGGTGAAGGTAGGCGGGGATGTCGTACCCCTCGCACACGGGCAGCACCGAGAACGTGTGGTCCAGGTGGCCGTGGGTCAGCACGACCGCGACCGGCTTGAGGCCGTCGTCGGCGAGGACCCTGGCGAGCGGCTCGACGGCGTCCATGCCCGGGTCGACCACCACGCACTCCTGCCTCGGCCCGGAGGCGACGGCGTAGCAGTTGGTCCCGAACGCGCCGGCGGGGAACGAGCGGATGAGCACCCGTGCAGGTTACGCGGGGGTGATCACCGGCCCCTCGTCGTTCCCGGTGCCAGGGCGCGGACAGGTATGCCACCTACACTCGCGGATCGACCGCGGTGGTCGCCGTCCACGGTGTGACCCGCCGAGCCAGCCGCACGTCCGAGGAGTTCTTCCGTGCCCACCAGCAAGCAGCGCCGGCAGGCAGCCCAGCGCCACCTGCAGCGTCAGCTCGAGCGCCGCGTCGAGCAGTCCCACCGGCGTCGCCGCAACGCGCTCGTCGGGGTCGCGGTTCTTGCCGTGCTCGTCGTCGCCGGCGGCATCCTGTTCGTCACCGTCGGCAAGAGCGACAACGCCGCCTCGGCGTCCGGCACGAGCGCGTCGGCGAGCGCCGCCGGCACCGCCGCGCCGACGACCAACGCCGACGGCACGATCAGCTGCACCTACGGCAAGGACACCAGCGGGAACACCAACCTCAAGGACGTCGGTACCCCGCCGAACCCGGCGACGACGCCCACGAAGGGCACCGACACGCTGAAGATGAGCACCACGCAGGGCGACCTCACGCTGACCCTGAACCGGACCAACGCCCCGTGCGCGGCGGCCAGCTTCGCCTACCTGGCCTCGAAGAAGTTCTTCGACAACAGCCCCTGCCACCGCGAGGTCAACCAGCCGACCTTCGGTGTCCTGCAGTGCGGTGACCCGACCGGCACCGGCGCGGGCGGTCCCACCTACAAGTTCCGCCAGGAGGTCACGTCGAAGACGACCTACCCGCGCGGCACGATCGCCATGGCCAACACCGGGCAGCCGAACTCGACCGGCAGCCAGTTCTTCCTCTGCTTCACCGACACCAAGCTCTCGCCGGACTACACCGCCGTCGGCACCATCGACCAGGCCGGGCTCGCCGTCCTCGACAAGGTTGCTGCCGCGGGCAACGACGGGTCGATGGACCCGAGCCCGGGCGGCGGCAAGCCGAAGCTGCCGGTGACGATCAGCTCGATGACGGTCGTCGGCTGAGCCGCTGAGCTCGCCGTGATCGGGCCGGCGGCTGTCGTCAGGCGGTCACACGCTCGACGTCGAACACGCCGTCGACGTTGCGCACCGTCTGCAGCACCGCCCCGAGGTGGGTGGGATCGGCCAGTTCGAAGGTGAACCGGCTGATCGCCACCCGGTCGCGGCTGGTCTGCACCGACGCGGACAGGATGTTGACCCGCTCGTCGGCCAGAGCCTTCGTCACGTCGGAGAGCAGCCGGTGTCGGTCGAGCGCCTCGACCTGGATCGCCACCAGGAAGACGGCGCCGGGCTGACTGGCCCACTCGACCTCGACCAGCCGCTCCGATTTGCGGGTCAGGTCAGCCGCGTTGGTGCAGTCGGTCCGGTGCACGCTCACCCCGCCTCCGCGAGTGACGAACCCCAGGATCCCGTCGCCGGGTACCGGGGTGCAGCACTTGGCGAGCTTGCTCCAGACGTCGGTCATCCCATGGACGACGATCCCCGGGTCGCCGCTGGCGCTGCGCCGCACGACCGGCCGCCGGGTCGGGATGGCGGTCTCCGCGATGTCCTCGGTCGCTCCCTCGGCCCCGCCCAGCGCGGTGATCAGCTTCTCGACCACCGAGGCGGCGGAGAGCTGGTTCTCCCCCACCGCCGCGTACAGCGCGGTGACGTCGGCGAAGTGCAGGTCCTTGGCCAGCGTCGACAGCGCCTCGCCGCCGAGCAGCCGCTGCAGCGGCAGCCCGGCCTTGCGCATGGCCCGGGTGAGCGCCTGCTTGCCGACCTCGACGGCGTCCTCGCGGCGTTCCTTGGTGAACCACTGCCGGATCTTGGTGCGGGCGCGCGAGGAGCCGACGAACGACAGCCAGTCCTGGGACGGGGCGGCCGTGGGCGATCGCGAGGTGAAGATCTCCACGACGTCGCCGTTGGACAGCTTGCTGTCCAGGCTCACCAGGCTGCCGTTGACCCGCGCCCCGATGGTCCGGTGCCCGACCTCCGTGTGCACCGCATAGGCGAAGTCGACCGGCGTCGACTCCCCCGGCAGGCTCATGACGTCGCCCTTGGGCGTGAAGACGAAGACCTCCTGGGGACCGAGGTCGTACCGCAGGGTCTCGAGGAACTCGCCGGGCTCCTGGGCCTCGCGCTGCCAGTCCAGCAGCTGGCGCAGCCAGAGCATGTCGTCGGGTGAGCCGGCCTTGGGCGCACCGAGCTCGCCGGGGCCCGGCCTCCCGCCGGCCCGGGCCTTCTCCTTGTACTTCCAGTGCGCGGCGATGCCGTACTCGGCGGTGCGGTGCATGTCGTGCGTGCGGATCTGCAGCTCGACCGGCTTGCCCTGGGGCCCGATCACCGTCGTGTGCAGCGACTGGTACATGTTGAACTTCGGCATCGCGACGAAGTCCTTGAACCGCCCCGGCACCGGCTGCCAGTGCGCGTGCATGATGCCCAGCGCCGCGTAGGAGTCGCGCACCGAGTCCACCAGGATCCGGATGCCCACCAGATCCCAGATGTCGGTGAAGTCGCGGCCGCGGACGATCATCTTCTGGTAGATCGAGTAGTAGTGCTTCGGCCGGCCGGTGACGACCGCCTCGATCTTCGCGGCCTTCAGCTGGTCGCTGATCGCCGACGTCACCTCGGCCAGGTAGGTGTCCCGGGACGGCGCGCGCTCGGCCACCAGCCGGACGATCTCGTCATACCGCTTCGGGTAGAGGGTCGCGAAGGCGAGGTCCTCGAGCTCCCACTTGATCGTGTTCATCCCGAGCCGGTGGGCCAGCGGGGCCAGGATCTCGAGGGTCTCGCGGGCCTTCTTCTCCTGCTTCTCCGGCGGCAGGAAACGCAGCGTCCGCATGTTGTGCAGCCGGTCGGCCAGCTTGATGACCAGCACCCGGGGGTCGCGCGCCATCGCGACGATCATCTTGCGGATGGTCTCGGCCTGGGCGGCGTCCCCGTACTTGACCTTGTCGATCTTCGTGACGCCGTCGACCAGGTGTGCGACCTCGAGTCCGAAGTCGGTCGTGAGCGACTCGAGCGTCACGCCGGTGTCCTCGACCGTGTCGTGCAGCAGCGCGGCGACCAGCGTCGTGGTGTCCATGCCGAGGCCGGCGAGGATGGTTGCGACGGCCAGCGGATGGGTGATGTACGGGTCGCCGCTCTTGCGCTTCTGGTTGGCGTGCGCGGCCTCGGCCACGTCGTAGGAGCGCTGCAGGAGGGCCAGGTCGGCCTTGGGGTGGCTCTGCCGGTGCAGGGCGGCCAGCGGCTCGAGGACCGGGCGTACCAGGCCGCTGCGCTGGCCGGCGACGATCCGGCGGGCCAGCCGGTCGCGGACCCGGCGGCGCGGAGCCGCGGCGTCGCCCTCGCCCGGGGGCTCGGATGCGACGTCGTCGGGACGGCGGATCGCCGGGCGGTCGGGCAACGGCCGGCGCTGGGCGGGCGTCTCCTCCTGCTGGCCGGCGGGAGCGGCCTCGGCGGCCTGTGCAGGCCGGTCCGGGGCGTCCGTCGTGGGCTGCGGCGCGGCAGGCGCGCCAGGCCGCACGGAAGCCGCGTTGGCGGCTACGTCGGGGGCCACGGCGACTCCTGCGGACTTCCGGAGAGGGGACCCTCCCCATGTTAGCCGGGCGACACGCCCGGCGACCTCACACCGTCCAGAACACCACCCCAGTAGGGAGTGTTCCGGCGCGGTGACTACCGGCCGGGGGCTCAGGTGGTCCAGAGCGCGTGGACGGTGTGCGGGGCGATCCGCTGGCGGCCCCCGAGGGCGGCAAGCTCGATCACCACCGACACCGCGGTCACCACTCCGCCGAGCTGCTCGATCAGCGCGACGGTGGCCTGCAGCGTGCCGCCGGTCGCGAGCACGTCGTCGACCACCAGGACCCGCTGCCCGGGCCGGATGGCGTCGGTGTGCAGTTCCAGCGTCGCGGTGCCGTACTCGAGCGCATAGTCGGCGGCGATCCGCTCGCGCGGAAGCTTGCCTGCCTTGCGGACCGGGACGACGCCGACGCCGGCCTCCAGGGCGACGGCCGCGGCCAGCAGGAAGCCACGGGCCTCCACCCCCACGACGACGTCGAAGCCCGGGTCGTCACCGGGACGCTCGTCGGTCTCGGCGACCGCAGCCACCCGCGGGTCGACCGCCGCCGGCGAGGCCAGCCCGTCGACCGTCCGGCGGAACGCCGGCCCGTCCGCAAACACCGGCGTCAGGTCGCGGAAGACGATCCCCGGGCTCGGGAAGTCGGGGACGTCGACGGCGAGGTCGGCGATGAGGGCGTCCAGCGACACGTCGTCCCCCGTCGGCTCGACCGCCGCCGGCCGGCTCATCGGCGCTTCTTGCCGCCGCCGGAGCGGCGGTTCCCCGGCCGCTGCGGCCGTGCACCCGGCCGTGGCGCGGCGGTGGCACCGCCGCCGGAGTCGGGGCGGACCGAGTCCGGCGACTCGATGACGACCGAGGCCTCGACCGGCGCGGGCAGCCGGTCCTCCCGCTCGGCCACGGCGACCGGGGAGGGAGCCGCCTGCCGGCCGCCACCCGCCCGACGGGCGCTGGCCACCGCGACGGAGCCGCCGGACGCACGGGCGGCGGCGGTCCGGGCCGCGGCCGAGCGGCGGGCGAGCACCCGGCGCCGCAACGCCTGCTGCTCGGGCTCGCGCTCCTTGAGGTCGGCCACGATCGGCGTCGCGAGGAAGATCGAGGAGTAGGTGCCCGCCGCCAGCCCGACGAAGAGCACCAGGGCGAGATCCTTCAGCGTGCCGACGCCGAGCACACCGGCGCCGACGATGAGCAGGCCGCCCACCGGGAGCAGCGCGATCACCGACGTGTTGATCGACCTCATCAGGGTCTGGTTGACCGCCAGGTTGGCGGCCTCGCCCCAGGTCATGCGGGCCCCGCTGGACAGCCCCTTGGTGTTCTCGTCCACCTTGTCGAAGACGACCACGGTGTCGTAGAGGGAGAACCCGAGGATGGTCAGCAGGCCGATCACCGTGCCGGGTGTCACCTCGAAGCCGACCAGGGAGTAGACACCGGCGGTCAGCAGCAGATCGTGGACGAGCGCCGCGATGGCCGCCACGGCCATCTTGGGCTGGAAACGGACGGCCAGGAACGCCACCACCGCGACGAGGAACACCACGAGCGCCAGCAAGGCCTTGTTCGTGATGTCGTGCCCCCACTGCGCGCTCACCGACTGCGCCGTCACCTGGTTCGACGTCACTCCGGCGGCCGAGGCGACCGCGTCCTGGACGTGGTTCAGGGCCGCGTTGGAGAGCTGGCCGGTGCGCAGCAGGATGGAGTGGCCCCCGACGATCTGCGCGCTGGAGACGTGTGCTCCCGCGGCCTCGGCGGCGTTCTGCACCCGGTCGAGCTGGGCACTGCTGCCGGGCACCTGGAAGCTGTCGCCGCCCACGAACTCGATGCCGAAGTTGAAGCCGCGGATCACGAAGGACAGAAGGCAGATGAGCAGGACCGCGGCCGTGATCAGGTAGATCAGCCGGCTGCGGCCGACGACGTCGAGACCGGCCTCGCCGTTGTAGAGGCGGTGGGCCAGCGACACCCGGCCCGTCGGCCGGCCCCCCTGCTGCCGCTCCGGCCGCGATCCGGACGGCCGCTCCGCAGTCAGCCCCGCGTCGGCGAGGTCGGCGTCGCTCTCGGCCCCGGCTGCGGCGTCGGCCGCGGTCATCTCCGTGTCGATGTCCTCGGCCTCGCGGCGGTCGTCGCGGGGATTCATGACCTGCTCCTGTTCTGCGCGCCGCCGCGGGAGGTCCCCGCACCGACGAGTTCACGGTCGCCACCCGGCGCCGGCCCAGCGGTCCGACGGCGGTCGACCCGGCCGAGCCCGGAGAAGCGGCTGCTCCCGAACGACCGGAACCGGGACATGACGACCAGCAGCGGGTGGGTGAAGAGGAAGACGACGAGCAGGTCGAGGAGGGTCGACAGGCCGAGGGTGAACGCGAAGCCCTTCACGTCGCCGATGGCCAGGACGTAGAGGATGGCGGCGGCCAGGAAGCTCACCGCGTCGGCCGAGAGGATGGTGCGCCGCGCCCGTACCCAGGCCCGCGGCACCGCCGACCGCAGCGTCCTGCCCTCGCGTATCTCGTCCTTGATGCGTTCGAAGTAGACGACGAACGAGTCGGCGGTGATACCGATCGCCACGATGAACCCCGCGATGCCGGCGAGGCTCAGCGTGAAGCCGATCTGCCGGCCGAGCAGGACGAGGCTCGCGTAGACCACGAGACCGGAGATGCCCAGGCTGGCGATCATCACCAGGCCGAGCAGGCGGTAGTAGAGCAGCGCGTACACGAACACCAGCGCGATGCCGATCGCACCGGCGATCAGTCCGTCCCGCAGCTGGGTGGACCCGAGCTCGGTCGAGATCGACTGCGCCGTCGCCTGGCTGAACGACAGCGGCAGGGCGCCGTACTTCAGCTGGTTGGCCAGCGTGGTGGCCGACTGCTGGGTGAAGTTGCCGGAGATCTCCGTCCCGCCGCTGATCGCCGAGTTGATCGTCGGCGCCTCGATGACCTTCCCGTCGAGGGTGATGCCCACCTGCTTGCCGATGTTCGCGGCGGTGAAGGTGGCCCACGCCGAGGTCCCCTTCGAGTTGAAGGACAGCTGGACGATCCACTGGTTGGTGGTCGTCTGCGTCCCGGCCGACGCGTTGCTGATGTCGGTGCCCTCGACCACGGCGGGGCCCAGGAGGTACTTCAGCGTGCCGTCCTGGGAGCAGGTGGCGACGTAGTCCTGGGGCCGGTCCACGCTGCCCGGGCTCTCCTTCGAGCAGGTCAGCGTGCCGAGCTGCGCGGCCGCCTGGGCCTCGGTGACCGCCGGCGAGCCGGGCTGGGGGGCCGACGGGTTCGCCACGGCCCCGCCCGAGGACGTCGCGGCGGCCGTGGGGCTGGCGGACGCACCGGACGACGCCGTCGCGCCGGCGCTCGAGCTGGAGGTCGCCGTGCCGGACGGGGCTGCGCTGCTGGAGGCGGCGCTGCCGGACGCGGACGCGCCGCTCGATGTCGTCGGCTTCGCCTGGACCGCCGGCGTCGGGCCCCCGACCACCGGACGGAACCGCAGCTGCGCGGTGGTGCCGAGCTCGCGGGCCTGCTGGCCGCTGTCCCCGGGCACCGAGATGACGATGTTGGCGTTGCCCTGCGTGATCACCTCGGCCCCGGCGACGCCGAGACCGTTGACCCGCTGCTCGATGATCTGCCGCGCCAACTCGAGATCGGCCTGCGAGGGCGCCTGGCCGTTGGGTGTGCGGGCGGTCAGCGTCACCGTCGTCCCACCACGCAGGTCCAGGCCCAGCGCAGGCGTGCGCGAGGTACCGGTGAAGAAGATCAGCGCGTACATCACGACGATCAGCGCCGCCAGCACGGCGAAATAGTTGCGCGCTGGGGCCTGTCGGTTGGCCACGGAAGTCCTCCGGTTCAGCGGGTCGGACCGGCGGTGCCGTTGCCACCGGGGGTGTCGTCGCCCGGCGCCGGGAAGTCCTTCGCCGGATCGCCGCCCTCAGCGGTGCCCGTGGCGTCCGTCGCCGTCGGCTGGACCACCTGCATGACGGCGCGGCGCTCGAAGGTCACGACGGTGCCCGGTGCGATCTCGATGTCGACGGTCGCGTCGTTCAGCCGGCTCACGGTGCCGTGGATGCCGCTGGTGGTCATGACGGGCGTCCCGGGCGTCAGCGAGCTCTGCAACGCCTGCGCCTGAGCCTGCATCTTCTTGCGCTGCCGGCCGGGCAGCACGATCAGCGCCACGAACGCCACGGCGAGCAGGAGGAGGAACAAGTACTGCTGGTTCATGACGACTGGTGTGCCTCTCTACCGCGCGCACTTGCCCGCGGTGGGTGCGCCCCGGGACGGGGACGCTCGGGTACGTCCGGTTCGGCGCGCGACAGCGACCGGGCGGGACGCGCACGGCCATGGCCGGTCGAGTTGCGCGCCAGCACCCCGCAGTCTAGGCGTCGAACAACGTCTCTGACGACGAACCTGGCAGCTCGGAGGTTCCAGGTCCCGCCCCCAGCACCGCACCGCCGCGTGGCAACGGGTGGCCGAGGTGCAGCCAGGCGGCCTCGGTTGCCACCCGGCCGCGCGGCGTCCGGGCGAGCAGGCCGGCGCGGACGAGGAACGGTTCGCACACCTCCTCGACGGTGTGCGGCTCCTCCCCCACGGCGACCGCGAGCGTTGCCACCCCGACCGGCCCCCCGCCGAACCGCACCACCAGCGCCTCGAGCACCGAGCGGTCCAGGCGGTCCAGGCCGAGATCGTCGACGTCGTAGAGCGCGAGCGCGGCCTGCGCCACCGCGAGCGTGACCCGCCCGTCGGCCTTCACCTCGGCGTAGTCGCGCACGCGCCGCAGCAGCCGGTTGGCGATCCGCGGTGTGCCGCGGGACCGACCCGCGATCTCGGCCGACCCCTCCTCGGTCAGCTCCACACCGAGGAGGGCGGCACTGCGGTCCAGCACCTGCTGGAGCTCGGCGGGCTCGTAGAACTCCATCTGCCCGACGAACCCGAACCGGTCGCGCAACGGCCCCGTGAGCAGGCCGGCGCGCGTGGTGGCCCCGACGAGGGTGAACGGGTTGATCTCGAGCGGGATGGCGGTCGCCCCCGGGCCCTTGCCGACGACGACGTCGACCCGGAAGTCCTCCATCGCCATGTACAGCAGTTCCTCGGCCGGCCTGGCGATGCGGTGGATCTCGTCGATGAACAGCACGTCGCCCGCGCCGAGGTTCGACAGCATCGCGGCCAGGTCGCCGGAGCGCTCGATCGCCGGGCCGCTGGTGATCTTCACCGCCGTGCCGAGCTCGGAGCCGATGATCAGCGCCAGGCTGGTCTTGCCGAGCCCCGGCGGCCCCGAGAGAAGCACGTGGTCCGGCGGCCGGCCACGCCGCCGGGCGCCCTCCAGCACGAGCGCCAGCTGCCGGGAGACCTTGGGCTGGCCGATGAAGTCCTCCAGCGAGTGCGGGCGCAGCGCCGACTCGACGACGCGCTCCTCGTCACCGGCCTGCGGCGACACCGCCGCGTCCCCCGACCCGAACTCGGCGACCAAAGGCCGGTCGAAGGGCGCGCTCATGATCTACCCAGGAACTGCAGAGCCTGCCGGAGCAGGATCGCGACCTCGACCCCGCCGGTGTTCTCCAGCTGCTCCTGGGCCATCGGCTCGAGCGCGGCGAGGGCGGTGTCCGCCTCACGCGTCGTCCAGCCGAGGCCCACCAGGGCCGAGGTGAGCTGGTCACGCCAGCGGGCCACCGGCGTGATCGGCGCCGCACCGGCGGCCGGCGCACCACCGCCGGCGTCCAGCGAGGTGTCCGTCGTCGTGGAACCCAGCCGGTCCCGCAGCTCCAGGACCAGCCGCTCGGCGCCCTTCCTGCCGATGCCGGGCACCTGCATGAGCGCCTTGAGGTCGCCCATCGAGACGGCGCGACGCACCTCCCGCGGCGGGTGGATCGCCAGTACCGCCTGGGCCAGCCGGGGGCCGACGCCGTTGGCCGTCTGCAGCAGTTCGAACAGCTGGCGCTCGTCATCGTCGGCGAAGCCGTAGAGGGTCAGCGAGTCCTCCCGGACGACGAGGCTGGTCGACAGCCGCGCCGGCTCCCCGACCTGCAGCCGGGCGATGGTGCCCGGCGTGCACTGCACGGCCAGGCCGATCCCACCCACTTCGACGACGGCTCCGTCCGGCGAGACCGCGGCAACCCGGCCCTGCACGCTTGCGATCACTTCGACACCCCCGTCCACCGGGGCAGCGTCCGCGAGGCCGGCAGCGGCGCGCCGATCCCGCCGGCGAGCGCCGCCAGCCGCAACCGGTCCTGGGCCGGCCCGCGCCACACCTGGCAGATGGCCAGGGCCAGCGCATCGGCGGCGTCGGCCGGCTTCGGTGCGGCGGTGAGGCCCAGCACCCGGGTGACCATCAGCGTGACCTGCTCCTTGTCCGCGCGGCCGTTCCCGGAGATGGCGGCCTTGACCTCGCTGGGAGTGCGCCAGGCGACCGGCCGGTCGCCCTGGGCCGCGGCCAGCGCCGCGATCCCGGCCGCCTGGGCCGTGCCCGTCGCCGTCCCCTTGTTGTTCTGCGTGAAGACCCGTTCGATCGCGACGACGTCCGGCCGGTGCTCCCGGAGGAGTGCCGTCACCGCAGTGTGCAGCTCCAGCAGCCGCAGCTCCAGGTCGAGGTCCGGCGAGCTCCGGACGACGCCCACGCCGATCGCGGTCGGGCGGGCGCCGGGGCGGCCGTCGACCACGCCCCATCCGCACCGGGTGAGGCCCGGATCGATCCCGAGCACCCGCATGGTGGCCTCCCGCCGTTGCCGAACTGGTGTTCGACCCACGCTAACCCGCGCCCCTCACGGTTCGGGCGCGACACTCGCCGGAACGGGTCAGCCGACGCCGATCGAGATCAGCGGCCGCGCCGCCGGGCTCAACCAGGCCATGATCGCGACCAGGCTGTTCTGCGGGATGGCCACGCAGCCCGCCGTCGGAATGCCGTTGGTGACATGCAGGAAGAAGGCCGACCCCGCACCGGGCACCGCGGGGCGGCGGTTGTAGTCGATGACGACGGCGTAGTCGTAGGAGGTTCCGGCGTCCCAGAGGTGCTCGCCCGCCGCCGTCTTGAACGGGCAGGCGCTCGCGCACTCCTGGAACTGGTTGTAGAGCGGGCTGGTGCGGTCGGACACCCAGTAGTCACTGGGGTTGATGACCCGGTAGGACAGGCCGGTCCCGGGGTTGCCCAGCCGCCCGAAGGCCTCGGTCAGGGTGAAGGTGCCCTCCGGCGTGCGGGTGGTGTCCTCGCTCGCCGCCCCGACGCCCGCCGAGCCGATCGACGCGCGGACCGGGCCGACTGCGACGGTCCAGCCGCCCGGCCCGAGTTGCCAGGCGGTGAGGGTGGCCGTCGTCGAGCCCCGGGAGGGGGCGACGACCGTGATCACCTGCGTCGAGCTGCCGACGTCGACCGGCAGCGGCAGGGCACTCCCGGCCACCAGCGCAGGTGCGGGTGCGGCCGCCGGCGCGCGCCCGGTGGCGGGCGTGCGGGCCGGCGCC
>JAODNJ010000412.1 GCA_025465155.1 Frankiales bacterium | reverse complement strand
GTGCGGGGTCGATGTGCGTGTACCGCGCGTTGTTGAAGACCCGGAAGAAGCGGTCGAGGCGCACGTCGATGCTGGACGGCTGCACCAGGCCCTTGTCGAAGGGCTCGATGCCGAGGCGGCCCTCGGCTATCGCGGCCGTGATGTCGCGGTCGGACAACAGCATGGCGCGGAGTCTGTCAGAGCCGCCACGAGGCGGCCGCGCTCGCCCATCGCGAGAGCGGCCCCTGCCCTTCCGTGAACGCCTCGAGAGCTGATCGACGGCCGCCCGTTCGCCTGTTGTCCCAGGCCGGAATGCCGGCGACCGCCGAAGAACGTCCCGGTGCCGGAGTTGCGTCGCTAGTAGACGGCGGGCGTGATGATCCACAACGCACGGCAGGGGCGGCCACCCGGGTTCAGCCAGCGGTGCGGCCGCTGGCAGGAGAACGTCGCCGAGTCGCCGGGGCCGAGGGTGTGCTCCTCCGCGCCCAGCCAGATGGTCAGCGTGCCGTCGAGGACGAGGACGCACTCTTCGTCGCCCAGATGCGTATGGGACTTCGGCCCACTCCCTTGCCCCGGCGCGACGACCGACTCCAGCACTTCCAGCCGGGTGGTCCAGCTGGGGGTGATGCGGTAGTCATCGACCCCACTGCTGTGCAGTGGGGTGCGTTCGTCGGCTCGGACGACGGGACCGGTGTCCCGTTCTCCCGTGAAGAGGCTCGTGATCGTCTCGCCCATCGCCGCCACGAGCCGGCTGAGCGTGGCGACCGTCGGGCTGAGCTTGGCGTTCTCGAGCCGGCTGATGTAGGTCTGCGTGAGACCGGATCGGGCGGCGAGATCGCGGGCAGACAGGCCCTTGGCCTGTCGTAGCTGACGGACACGCTGGCCGAGCTGTTCTCGTTCATCGCCCGCACCCGTGCCTGTGATCCGGCTCACTGGGCTCCCCTGCTCAGAGGACGACTCCCGCCGCGGCCGCTCACGCGGTCACGCCCGGTCAAGGACCTTGCCGAACCGCAACGTCTCTTGACCGATAGTACATCTCTCCTGGATGCTCACCCGACCTACGAGTCGGGAGAACGCATGGCTAGCACCGTCGACGGGCTGGAAGCCACCGAATACGCGGAGCACTCGTTGATGCCCGTTCCCGACGAGGCACGGACCTCCACCGTGGCACATCAGTTCTGGATCTGGACCGGTGCCAATGTCGCGCCGATCAACTGGGTGCTGGGCGCGCTGGGCATCGGCCTCGGGCTGAGTCTCGTACAGACCATCGCGGTCCTGGTTGTCGGGAACCTCATCGGAATGGCGGTTTTCGGCTTCTTCGTGCTCATGGGCCAGCGGACCTCCGTCAGTCAGATGGTCCTGTCCCGCAGCGCCTTCGGGCGGCGCGGCGCCTACCTGCCCGCAGCCCTGCAGGGGCTACTGGCGGTCGGCTGGTGCGCCGTGAATACGTGGATCATCCTGGACCTGGTGGTCGCGCTGTTCGCCAAACTCGGCTATCACGGCGGTACCGGACTGAAGATCGTCGTGGCCGCGGTGATCATGGCGCTCCAGGTCTGGCTGGCAGCGGTCGGATTCCGGGCCATTGCCCGGTTCGAGCGCTGGACTGTCCCTGTCACGCTGGTCGTGCTGTGTGCGATGAGCGTTGTGGCCTGGACGCACACTGACGTGAAGTGGGGCTACTCGGGGGCCGGGCTGCACGGCGCCGCGCTGTGGAGCGCACTGAGCACGATCATGACCGCGATCGGCATCGGCTGGGGCATCACCTGGTTTGCCTATGCGTCGGACTATTCGCGGTTCGTTCCCCGCTCCGTGCCGCGGCGGAAACTGTACCTCGCAAGCGTGCTCGGTCAGTTCATTCCCACCGTCTGGCTCGGCATCTTCGGCGCAACGCTCGGCACGATCTCGCAGACGGTCGACCCCGGCCAACTCGTCGTGCAGGCTTTCGGCGCCCTTGCCGTACCGGTGATCCTGCTGGTGATTCACGGGCCCATCGCAACCAACGTGCTCAACATCTACTCCTGCGGTCTGTGCGCACAGACTCTCGACTGGCGCATCGACCGGCGGAAATTGAGCTACGGCGTCGGTGTATTCGCATTCTTCTTCACCATTGTCCTGATCCTGAACGGCTCGTTCGCCTCGTCGTTGGACGGCTGGCTCGGTGGCCTCGTCACCTGGGTCGCGCCGTGGGCGGCCATCATGCTCATCCACTTCTACTGGGTCCGGAAGCAGGACATCAACGTCCCGGAATTGTTCCTGCCGCCCGGTCGGAGCCGCCTTTCGGACGTGTCCTGGTCGGCAACAGGCGCATTCATCCTGGGCATCGTGGCCACGTGGGCCTTCGAGTACGGCGTCCCGACGTGGCTGCAGGGTCCCGCGGCAACCGCCCTGGGAGGTATCGACCTCTCGTGGCTGGCAGGTGGGGCCGTCGCGGGGCTCGCCTATGTCGCCAGCCTCATGCTCGGTGGCGGACTGGTGCGCGCTCGACTGGCCACGGCGTCACCGTGACGGGCCGGGACGCCACTCGTCCGGCCGACCCGATCCGCTGGCCGCCCGGCATGAGGGCGGCCGCGGTACTCGGATTCGACATGGACGCCGAGGCGGTGGTCCTGACGGTCGACTCCGCCAACGCCGGCCGCCTGTCGGTGATGTCACACCAGGCGTACGGCCCGGTGACGGGCATGCCCCGCATCCTGAAGATGCTCGAACGCCGAAACCTGCGGGCGACCTTCTTCTGTCCTGGATACACCGCCGAGCGTTACCCCGACCTCGTCCGCCGGGTCCGCGACGGTGGCCACGAACTCGCCCACCACGGCTACCTGCATGAAGCGGTGCAGGGGATGGACGAGCAGCAGGAGGGCAGCCTCCTGGACCGTGGTCTCGAGGCGCTGGAGCGGATCAGCGGGCAGCGACCGGTGGGATACCGGGCGCCGATGTGGGAGACGACCTACGCGACCGCCCGGCTCCTGCTGGACCGCGGTTTCCTCTACGACTCCAGCCTGATGGACTGTGACGTGCCCTACGAGCTCGCGGAGTCGCCGGACGACGACGCGCGCAGCATCGTCGAGATTCCCGTGTCGTGGTCGCTCGACGACTGGGAGCAGTACGCCTACCTGCCGGACGTGTTCGGCTCCGGCCTCATCGAGGACCCGGCAAAGAGTCTGTCGATGTGGAAGGGCGAACTGACCGAGAGCCATGCTGAGGGCGCCTGCTTCACGCTCACCTCGCACCCGTTCCTGACCGGGCGGCTGGGGCGGCTCCGCGCACTGGACGACCTCATCGGAGTCATGGCTGACTGGAGCGACCTGTGGATCGCGACGGCGGCCGAGGTCGCCGCCCACACCCGGTCGCTCGGCCTGTCCCCGCGCGTGTTCCCGCAACCGGAAGTTTGATCACCATTGAGTGAAGAACTGGTCATCGGTCCCGTCGACGGCACCAAGGTCCCGAGGTACGCCGGCGCACCGACGTTCGCGCGTCTGCCACGAGTGGACGAAGTGTCGCGCTACGACATCGCGATCCTGGGTGCCCCCTTCGACGGAGGGGTCTCCTATCGTCCGGGGGCGCGGTTCGGCCCGTCGTCCATCCGGCAGGCGTCACGCCACCTTCGCCCGGCATACCACCCGGATCTGAAGGTGTCCCCTTTTCGCGTGCTGCAGGCCGTCGACGCGGGCGACGTCCCGTGCAATCCGTTCGACATCGACACCGCACTCCAGCAGATCGCCGACGCGGCCCGTGACCTGATCACCGAAAGCTGCAAGCTCGTCACGCTCGGGGGGGATCACACGGTCGCGCTCGGGACGTTGCGGGCGGCCGCGCGCGTCCACGGCCCGTTGGCCCTGATCCATTTCGATGCCCATCTCGACACCTGGGACAGCTACTTCGGTGCGGATCGCACGCACGGAACGGTCTTTCGCCGCGCATTCGAGGAGGGCCTCCTGCAACCGGACGCATCGATCCACGTCGGCATCCGCGGGCCGCTCTACGACGCGGCCGATCTCGGCGCGGACAAGGGGTTCGGCTTCAGCACGGTCCGTGCGAGCGACTTCGACGCGCTCGGCCCGGCGGAGGTCATCGGACGGGTGCGTGAGCGGGTGAGCGACTGCCCCGTCTATGTGTCGGTCGACATCGACGTGCTCGATCCCGCCTTCGCCCCGGGAACCGGAACACCGGAGATGGGCGGCTTCACCTCCCGGGAACTGCTGGCGCTGTTGCGAGGCCTGCCCGGAGAGCAGCTGATCGCCGCGGACGTGGTAGAGCTGAGCCCGGCCTACGACCACGCAGAGATCACCGCCCTGGCGGCGGCCACCGTCGCCTACGAGGTCATGTCCGTTATGGCAGTGGCGTCCGGGCCCACGTCGTGATCGATCTGCTCGTACGCTCCGCTCGGCTGGTTTCGGCCGATGGCCCGTCGCTGGTCGACATCGAGGTCGATGGGGGCACGTTCCTCGCTGTCCGGCCGACTTCGCACGACCAGCCGGCAGCGCACCTCGTCATCGACGCGAACGGGGCGCTGATCAGCGCACCGTTCGTCGAACCGCACGTGCACCTCGACGCCGCACTCACCGCAGGTGAGCCGCGGTGGAATGCGACCGGCACGCTGTGGGAAGGCATCGCGTGCTGGACCGAGCGCAAACCGATGCTGACCCGCGGCGACGTCACCGACCGGGCCGAAGAGGTGCTGCGCTGGTACGCGGCCAACGGCACGCTGCACGTGCGCAGCCACGTCGACATCACCGATGAGAGTCTTGTGGCGCTGGATGCGCTGCTGGAGGTCCGCGACCGTGTCCGGGATGTCATCGGACTGCAGCTCGTCGCGTTCCCGCAGGAGGGGATCTGCTCGTTCCCCCGTGGTGAGGAGCTGCTCGAGGAGGCCGCGCGCCGCGGCGTCGACGTCATCGGCGCCATTCCGCACTTCGAGGACACCCGCGAGGACGGCGTGCGCTCGATCGACGTTGCCGTCGACGTGGCGCAACGGTACGGGTTGAGGGTCGACGCGCACTGCGACGAGATCGACGACGAGCAGTCGCGGTTCATCGAGGTCCTCGCGACCCGAGCCCACCGCACCGGTATGCGCGAGCGCGTGACGGCCAGTCACACCACGGCCATGGGGTCCTACAACGCCGCGTACAGCTACAAGCTTCGCCGCATCATCGCGCGCGCCGGGATCAATCTCGTCTGCAACCCGTTGGTCAACCTGCACTTGCAGGGACGCTTCGACGGCTACCCGAAGCGCCGCGGACTGACCCAGGTGAAGGAGATGCTGTCAGCCGGGGTGAACGTCGCCTTCGGGCACGACGACATCATGGACCCGTGGTACCCGCTGGGCACCGCGAACCCGATCCAGGTCGCCCACGCGGGTGCGCACGCCACCCAGCTCACGGCTCCGGCAGAGGTGGCCGAGTGCTTCCGGATGGTCACCGACCGTGCGGCCGCGACTCTGGGGCTCGGCAGCGAGTACGGCATCGAAGCCGGCCGGCCGGCCAGCTTCGTCGTCCTTCCCGCGACCGATCCCTTCGACGTGATCCGGCGACAGGTCCGCCCGTCCCACGTGGTCTCCCGTGGTGCG
>JAODNJ010000409.1 GCA_025465155.1 Frankiales bacterium | reverse complement strand
AGGCCGGCGGCCGGGCCGGCTCGGCCCGGCCGACGGCCCGTCCCACCGGGCGCCGGTCCACCCGGGCCGGCGGCACCGGCACGGCCGTCCGCCGGCCGCTGTTCACGGGCCGGACCGTCCTGCTCGTCGGTGTTGTCCTGCTGCTGGCCCTGACCCTGGCCGGGCCGGTGCGCGGATTCCTCGCGGGCCGGGCGCAACTGACCCAGCTGGCGGCCGAGCGCAGTGCCCAGCAACAGCAGATCCGCGAGCTGGAGGCCCAGGTCGGCCGCCAGTCCGATCCCGCCTACATCGCCCGCCAGGCCCGCCAGCGGCTGACCTACGTCCTGCCCGGGGACCGGCTGGTCGTGGTCGTGGACGGCAAGACCGCGGCGGGGGACGCAGGCACCCTGCCGGCCGGTTCCCAGCACAGCGGCGCGAAGCCCCCCTGGTACACCGCGCTGATGCAGTCGCTCTCGACCGCCGACCGAAGCCCGGCCGGCGGCGCCCCGAAGGGCGGCAGGTGACCGGGCGGCGAGCCGATCCGGTGACGCCGGAGGTGCGGGCCGTGGTCGAGCGCCAGCTGGGCCGGCCACCTCGGGGGATGGTCGCCGTCGCGCACAGGTGCCCCTGCGGGCAGCCCGACGTGGTGGAGACCGCTCCGCGGCTGGAGGACGGCACCCCGTTCCCCACGCTGTACTACCTGACCTGCCCCCGCGCGTCGGCCGCCGCGAGCCGGCTCGAGTCGGCCGGCCGCATGCGGGAATGGCAGGCCGAGCTGGGCGCCGACCCGCAGCTGGCGGCCGGCTACCAGAAGGCGCACGAGGCATACCTCGCCGCGCGCGATGCCCGGGGCGTCCTGCCCACCCGGGCCACGGCCGGAGGCATGCCCGAGCGGGTCAAGTGCCTGCACGCCCTGGCCGCCCACGCGCTCGCCGCGGGCCCGGGCGTCAACCCCATCGGCGACCGTGCCGTGCAGGAGATGGGCGACTGGTGGGCGGCAGGGCAGTGTGCCCGGCCGGCCGAGGACGGTTCGTGACGAGGGTCGCCGCCATCGACTGCGGTACCAACTCCATCCGGCTGCTCGTCGCCGACGTCCCGCCCCAGGGGCCGCACACCGACCTGCTGCGGCGCATGGAGGTGGTCCGCCTCGGCCAGGGCGTGGACGCCACCGGCCGGCTGGCGCCGGAGGCCATCGAGCGCACCCGTGTGGTGCTCGCCGAGTACGCCGCCCAGGCATGCGACCTGGGGGTCACCGCGACGCGGATGGTGGCGACCAGCGCCTCTCGTGACGCGGCCAACCGTGCGGAATTCGAGTCCATGGTGCAGACGACTCTCGGGCAGCTTCCTGACGTCGTCCCTGGCCGCGAGGAGGCGGAGCTGTCCTTCCTCGGCGCCACCGCCTCCCTCGCGGCGGCCGCCGGAGCGCATCGCCACCCGGCACCCGAGCCCCCCTTCCTCGTGGTCGACATCGGGGGCGGTTCCACCGAGTTCGTCCTCGGCGACTCCTCGGGCGTGCGCGCCGCCCGGTCGGTGGACGTCGGGTGCGTCCGGCTCACCGAGCGGCACCTGCACGACGACCCGCCGACCGCCGACCAGGTCCGCCGCGCCGAGGCCGACATCCGCGCCGCGCTCGCGGACGTGGTCGCGGAGGTCCCGGTGGCGGAGGCCGGCAGCCTGGTGGGGGTGGCCGGATCGGTGACCACGGTGGCCGCGATCGCCCTGGGCCTGCCGGCCTACGACCCGGTCGCCATCCACGGCTCCCGCATCCCCGTCGGCGCCGTCCGGTCGGTCACCGCCGGTCTCCTCAACGCCACCCGGGCGCGGCGGGCGGCGATGCCGGTGATGCACCCCGGCCGGGTCGACGTCATCGGCGCCGGCTCGCTCGTCCTGCGGGTGATCATGGACGTCCTCGAGATGGACGAGGTGGTCGTCAGCGAGCACGACATCCTCGACGGCATCGTGCTGCGGCTGGCCCGCGGCTGAGCGCCTGCCGGCGACCCCACGGGGCTACCCCCGGGCCCGCCGGATCCGGACGAGGTGCATGGCGCTGCGCGCGAGCTCGTACGCCGGGCCCCGCAAGGTCCGCCGGGCAACGGTGAACAGGGTGCGCCGTGCGCCCGCCGCGGCGAAGTAGCCCAGGGCTCCGAGCGGCCCCGGGCGGCCGAGCAGGATTCGCGTGGCAGGGACCTCATCCGGACGCCATCGGAGCTTGTAGTCCTCGTCGCCACGCAGGAAGGAGTACTCCCGCTTCTCGAGCCGCGTCGCGCGTTCGAGGGCCTTGCTGACCAGCAGCACGGCGGTGTCGATGCGCTCGCGAAGTGCCGGGGAAATGCCGGCGAGGTAGTAGGCCAGTTGATCGTGGCCCACGAGGTCCACCTCGGCGGCGACCAGTTCTCCGCCGAGCCGGTACTCGACGAGCAACGCCTGGCGCCGCTCGATCATGGCGGGAAGGGCGCCGGTGAGATGGTCGCGGAACCGATCGGTGAGGTGTTCGGGATTGCCGCGGCGACCGGCCCACTGGTCCGCGTGCAGCCGGATCAGATCGCCGACGGCCCGCGGCACGTCGGCCGCGGCCACCGCCGTCACCTCTATCCCCTGGCCGTCGATCCTGCGGAGCTTGCGTCGGAGCGTTCCGGCCGTGCGCGCCGGAACGCGCGCCAGGGCCTCGGCCACGGGCAGCGCCGGCAGCCCGAGGTTCACCGACGCGGCAGCCCGCGTGACGCGGCCCGGCCAGCCCCGCGCCCAGGAGTGCACCGCCGCCCCCGGCAGCACCTCGGGCAGGTCGAGCACGCGCCACCCCGGCAGCCGCAGCAGCGCCTCCGTCAGGCGCGCGCCCGCGTCCGCCACGTGTGGGTCCAGCAGGACGTCGACATGGTCGGTGATCTCCCCGCCGAGGGGTGCTAGCAGTCGGACCGGCCCTCTGCGGATCCGGTGCAGCGCAGCGGCGGCGACCAGCACGTCGTCGTCCCACACGGTGGCCACGGCGAGCTGTCCGGGCCTGACGTAAGCCCGGGCCCAGGCGCTGGTCCAGGCGTGGGTCTGGAACGGAGTGGCAGACGGGGTGCGTGCCCACAGGTCGTCCCACGCGGCTGCGAGTGCGTCGAAGTCGGCTTGCTCGTCGATGACGGCCGAAGCGAACCCGCGGCCGGCCTCAGCCGGGCGCAGGTCCAGGTCGTCCCCAGGCCGACGGCGACCTGGTCGGATGGCCGGTGTGCAGTCGCGGCCGGCGGTCACGCCGGTCTCAGGACCCTCGACGCCGGGACCCCACTCGGGAAGCGGCGCCGCTCTGTCCACTCCACACTCCTCACCCGTGTGCCGGGCTGCTCGTCCAGGCCGGTCGGTGGCCGGGTTCGAGGCTAGGTGCTCATCGGGATCATGACGAACCCCGAAAGGGGGAGACGGAGGACCGCTCCCCGTGCGGTGGCCGGACGGGGACAGACGTCTGAACAGTGGGTGGGCCGGCTACGACGCTCAGAGGGCCGCGGCGAGCTGACGCAGCCCGGCCGGCCATCCGCCGTCGCTCCCGACGCCGGCGCGCACGTTCTCCCAGCCCGGCCCATGGGCGTCGAGCCGGTCGTGGACGAGGTCCACGCGGGTGCCGGTGCCAGTGGGGGTGAACGTGACGGTGACGACGCTGCCCTCGGCGTCCGGTGCGGGGACCTGCCAGTCAGGCCCGATCAGCCAGGAGAAGGCGAACACGCCCGGCGGGTCCCAGACGAGTACGCGGCCCCAGGTGCACACCTCTCCGGCGTCGTTCTCCTCCCACATCCGGCCGCCGACGAACGGGTCTGCCCCGATCTCCTTGAGCTCGCCGCTCTGCACGTGGTGGGAGCGGGTCCACCAGCGGTCCATCCCGGCCGTGAACACCTCGAAGGCGTGCTCCGGTGTGGCGGCCACCTCGATGCTCGTCCGTACTTCCGCGGCGTCGTGGGTCTGCGTGCTCACGATGACTTCTCCTCCGAGGGGTGGTGGGAGCGGGAGGACACGTCGGCCTCCCGGGCGTACGCGGCCAGGGCGCCGGCCCAGAACCGCTCGAAGTACCGCCGGACGGCGTCGAGGCCCTCCGGATCCAGCGAGTAGATGCGACGGGTGCCCGACGGGCGCACGGCGACCAGCCGGGCGTCCTTCAGGACCCTCAGGTGCTGCGAGACGGCCGGCCTGCTGATGGGGACCGAAGCCGTGATCTCGACGACCGACATCGGCCGCTCGGCCAGCAGCTCGAAGATCGAGCGGCGGCTCGGGTCGGCCAGGGCCTCGAGGACGGCCCCTTGGTTCGTCGGCACGAACGGTAAGCTACTACTTACTAAGGTCGACGTCAACGGGTCCTTGCCGGTGCGGCCGGGCCCGATGGTGGACTGACGGCATGGCCACCGACGCTGCGGGCTTCCCCGTGACCCGCACTCCCGCGGGCGTCGTCCGGTCCGCAGGGACGACCCGCGACCTGGCGACGCTGGACGCGCGGATCTCCGGCTGCCGCGCCTGCCCGCGGCTGGTGGCCTGGCGCGAGGAGGTGGCCCGCGTCAAGCGCGCGTCCTTCCGCGACCAGGACTACTGGGGTCGGCCGGTCCCGGGGCTCGGCCCCGCCGACGCACGCATCGCCGTCGTCGGGCTCGCGCCGGCGGCCCACGGGGGCAACCGCACCGGGCGGGTGTTCACGGGTGACCGCAGCGGGGACTGGATCTTCGCCGCGCTGTGGCGCGCCGGACTGGCCAGCCAGCCGACCTCCACACACGTCGGAGACGGACTCGAACTCACCGACGTCCGGGTCGCTGCCGCCGTCCGGTGCGCCCCGCCCGCGAACGCGCCGACGCCGGAGGAACGCGACACCTGCTCACCGTGGCTGGCGCGCGAGCTCGGCCTGCTCCGGCGACTGCGGGTCGTCGTCGTCCTCGGGGGGTTCGGCTGGACGGCGCTGTGGCCGGTGCTGGCCGAGGCCGGCTACCCGCTGCCCCGGCCGCGGCCGGGCTTCGGCCACGGCGTCGAGGTGACGCTCCCCGGGCCGGAGGGGCCGCTCACCCTGCTGGGGAGCTACCACGTCAGCCAGCAGAACACCTTCACCGGCAAGCTCAGTGAGCCGATGCTCGACGCCGTGCTCGGGCGGGCCAGGGAGCTGGCCGAGAGCGCTGGGTGAGGGCCACCCCACGCTGCGCACCCGACCACGCAGCCGATCCCGAAACGCCCGGGTGCGGCGGCCACCGGGCCCCTAGGCTTCCGACATGGCTGGAAGCCCCGCACCGTCTCGGCCGGTGATCCTCGTCGTGGGCGGGGGGTACGTCGGCCTCTACACGGCCCTCCGGCTGCAACGGAAGCTCGCCCGCGGCCGGGCCGAGATCGTGATCGTCGATCCGCAACCGCACATGACCTACCAGCCGTTCCTGCCGGAGGCGGCGGCCGGCTCGGTGGAGCCGCGGCACGTCGTCGTCCCGCTGCGGCCGGTCCTCCGGCACTGCCGGGTGATCACCGGGGCGGTGACCGGTCTCAGTCACGCCGACCGGCGCGCGCACGTCGCGCCGGTCGAGGGGGAGCCGTTCGACGTCTCCTACGACGTCCTCGTCATGGCCGCAGGTTCGGTGGCCCGCACGCTGCCCATCCCGGGGCTGGCCGAGCACGGCATCGGCTTCAAGACCGTGGGCGAGGCCATCTTCCTGCGCAACCACGTGCTCGCCCGGCTCGATGCGGCGAGCTCCACGGACGACCCCGCCATCCGCAGGAGGGCGCTGACGTTCACCTTCGTCGGGGGCGGCTACGCCGGCATCGAGGCTTTCGCGGAGCTCGAGGACATGGCCCGCTACGCCATCGAGCACTACTACCCGCGGCTCTCGGCGGCCGACATGCGGTGGGTCCTGGTCGAGGCGACCGGGCGGATCCTGCCCGAGGTCGACCTCGACATGGGCGCGTGGACGGTCCGGCAGCTCACCGAGCGCGGGATGGACGTCCGGCTGAACACGCGGCTGGAGTCGATCTCCGACGAGGGGATCGTGCGGCTGTCCGACGGCGAGGAGTTCCCCAGCGACACCCTCGTGTGGACGGCGGGCACCAAGCCCAACCCGATGCTGGCAGAGACCGACCTGCCCGTTGACGACCGCGGCCGGGTGAGATGCGAGGCGACGCTGCAGGTGGCCGGCGTCGAGGACGCCTGGGCTGCCGGTGACCTCGCCGCAGTCCCGGACGTCACCAAGAAGGAGCCGGGAGCGACGACGGCGCCGAACGCCCAGCACGCGGTTCGCCAGGCCAAGCGGTTGGCGGAGAACATCATCGCCGTCCTGGACGGCCGGCCGCCCCAGCCCTACCGGCACAAGTACGCGGGGTCGGTCGCGAGCCTCGGCCTGCACAAGGGCGTGGCGCAGGTCTACGGCGTCAAGCTGAAGGGCTGGCCGGCCTGGTTCATGCACCGTATGTACCACGTCAGCCGGGTGCCGACCTTCAACCGCAAGGCGCGGGTGATCGCGGACTGGACCCTCGCCTCGGTGTTCCGCCGCGAGGTCATCTCGTTGGGCCAGCTGCAGGACCCGCGGCGCGAGTTCGTCTTCGCTGCCAACACCGGCCGCGCCGGCTCCCTGCCTCCGCCGCAGGAGGCCGATCGTCCACACGCCGACTCGCCGGCGGCCCGCGCCGGCTGACGCTACCGACCGCCCACCCCGACGCTTCGGGAAGCCGGCGACGGAGGTCCCGAGGCGGCCTCCGCGCCGTCCTGCCGGGTCGTCCGCAGGTCGCGTCCGCCCGAGCCGGTCACCGTCATCGGCGTGAGGAGGCCGGCGGTCGAGAACCCGTGCCCAGATGGGGGTGCCCACCGGGTGCTCGGACCGTCGGCGGTCAGGACCCCGGTGTCAGGATCCGGACGACCGGTGCGGTGACGACCTCGACCGCCGGGCCGTCCGGGGCTGCGTGGTAGTCCCGCGCGGTCGGGGTTCGGGACCAGTCTGGCATGGGCGCGAACCAGCAGGAGTAGAGCGGTGCCGGGATGTCGCAGGGCACGCCGGATTTGCCTGCCAACGGTAACCTCCTCGCCGCCCTGGGTTCGCGCCACGCCGGGTGGAGTGTCCCCGAGCAGCCCCGGCGCGACCCGGAGCCCGACGGCTAGCGTGCCGGGCGACGCCCCCGTAGCCCAAGTGGCAGAGGCAGGCCCCTTAAAAGGGTCCCAGTGTCGGTTCGAACCCGACCGGGGGCACGTCCAGGTGCCAACCGTTGGTCGGCTTCGGGCCGGCGGCCTGTCCGGCGACGACGGCCTCCGCAGGGTACGAGTGCAGATGCCTGGTGGCGTCGCACTCACCTGACGCCTCCAGGAAGGTCAGCCGCCGCAGTTCCTCGTGCGCCGCCGCCCCGGCCCTGGGAGTAGCGTGCCCGGCCATGCGGCGTCCGCCGGACACGCTGTTCACTGCCGCTTTCGTCTCGCTGACCCTGTCCGACCTCGCGTACTTCATGGCCGGCGGCGCGTTGATCGCGGTGACCCCGTTCTTCGTGACCGGGCCGCTCGGGTCGGGTCCGGCCTCGGTCGGCCTCGCCGTCGGAGCGTTCAGCGTGAGCACCCTGCTCCTCCGACCGCTGGCCGGTCGGTGGACGGACCGCCACGGCCGCAGGCCCCTGTTGATCGGCGGGGCGGCACTGTTCGCCGTGCTGGTCGTGGGCCATCTCCTGGTCAGCGACGTGGCCGGACTCGTGGTGTTGCGGCTGTTCCTCGGGACGGCCGAGGCCCTGTACTTCGTCGCCGGATTCGCAGCGTTGGCTGATCTCGCCCCACCCGGCCGGGCCGGTGAGGCGCTGAGCTACAACTCCCTCGCCCTCTATCTCGGGATCGCGAGCGGCCCGATGATCGCGCAGGCGCTGCTCGGCCTGGGCGGATTCCCCCTGGTCTGGGGAGGAGTCGCGCTGCTGCTGGTGGTCTCCGCCCTGCTCGCCGCACGCGTGCCGGAGACCCTGGAGCCGGCGGCTGGCCCGGTCCCTTCCGCCCCGCTGATCCATCCCGCAGCGCTCGTACCCGGCCTCGGCCTGTTCGCCGGAATCGCCGCGGTGTCGGGCTTCCTCACATTCGCGTCGCTGCAGGCCGCCCGTCTGGGCCTGGACCTGTGGAGCACGGTGCTGGGCCTGTTCGGACTCGTCGTGGTGACCTGCCGGCTCCTGTTCGCGAAGCTTCCCGACCGCGTGCCACCGCTGCGCCTGGCCGCCGCGGCCCTCGCCGCATCCGGGGCCGGGCTGGTGATCACCGCCGCGGTGCCGGCGGCGTGGACTCTGTTCGTCGGCGCGGCGGCGCTGGCGGTCGGCAGCGCCTTCCTCACCCCTGCCGTGTTCGCGGCGGTCTTCAGTCACGTGCCCCCTTCCCAGCGGGGGAGCGCCTCCGGCACCGCCAGTGTGTTCATCGACCTGGGGTTCAGCGGGGGGCCGATCATCCTCGGACTGGTCGCGGCGGCGAGCAGCATTCCCGCCGCCTTCCTGGCCGCCGCAGCCCTGACCGCCGCGGGGGCGGCAATGCTGGCGGCGCGCCCGACGCCGGGAGCATCGGTGACGACGGACCCGGGAGCGGTCTGACCCTTCGCGCTCACCCGCCGACGACGCCCTGGTGAACCTCGCGGCTTCACGGCGGTCGACGTGCTTCTGGCTGCTGTGCGCACCGGCGGTCGGGTCTCCACCAGGACCAACGCCCCCGACGGCACTCGCGTGGTCGGCGCCGTCCCCATCCCCAGGAAGAGCGACACGCCGGAACGCCCAGGCACCCCGAAGCGTTGACCTGGACGACTGGGGTGCACCACCGTGGACCCCACGGACCGACCCCGGTCACCTCGAGGAGATGACGATGCCCAGCAGCAACCCTGCCTTCGGCCGCGGGTTCGCCCGCGCCGTCTCGGGCCAGGGCACCACCGGCCAGAACTACGCCGGCTGGGGCTCCGCGCCCCAGACCT
>JAODNJ010000400.1 GCA_025465155.1 Frankiales bacterium | reverse complement strand
GCCATTCGTGACACCCTGCACCGCACGCTCGACCACCCCGACGTCCGGTTCGTCGGCAACGTCGAGATCGGCACGGACCTCACCCTCGAGGAACTGCGCAGGCACGTCGACGCCGTCGTCTACACCTACGGCGCCTCGCTCGACCGCCGGCTCGGCATCGACGGGGAGGAGCTGCCCGGCAGCATCGCGGCCACCGACCTCGTCAACTGGTACACCGGCCATCCCGACGCCCCGCGCGACGTCGTCGAGGATGCGCTGCGCCACACCTGCTCGGTCGTCGTCGTGGGGGTCGGGAACGTCGCCCTGGACGTTGCCCGGGTGCTGGCCCGCACGCCGGAGGAACTCGACCCCACCGACATGCCGCAGCACGTCCTCGAGGCGCTCGCCGCCGCGCCCGTCCAGCAGGTGACCGTGCTCGGTCGCCGCGGTCCCGCGCAGGCGAGCTTCACCACCCAGGAATTGCGCGAGCTCGGCGAGATGGCCGGCGCCACCGTGCTCGTGAACCCCGCGGATCTGGCGCTCGACCCGGACGCGGAGGAGCGCGCCGCGACCGACCGGAACGTCACGCGGAACCTGGCGGTGCTCCGGGGCTGGGTGGACCACGAACCCGAGCCGGGCAAGGTCGCGCTGCGCCTGCGGTTCTTCGGCCGGCCGGTCCGCCTCCTCGGAGAGGAGCGGGTGAACGGCATGGAGATCGAGCGGACGGCGGTCGACGGCGACGGCCGCGCGACCGGCACCGGCGAGGTCGAGGTGGTCCGCGCCGACCTCGTCGTCCGTTCGGTCGGTTACCGGGGCACCCCGCTACCCGGGCTGCCCGTGGACGAGCGGACGGGCACCGTGCCGCACGAGGAGGGGCGCGTCCTGCGGGACGGCCGGCCCTCCCGCGGCGAGTACGTGGCCGGCTGGATCAAGCGGGGGCCGACCGGGGTGGTCGGCACCAACAAGCACGACGCCCGTCAGACGGTGGCCAGCCTGCTCGCCGACGCGGCGGACGGGACGCTCCAGGTGCGGGGCCCGGTCGACGACCTGGTCGACACGCTGGTCGACCGCGGCGCGGAGCCGGTCCTGCTGGAGGACTGGCGGGCCATCGACGCGGCCGAGGTCGCGCTCGGCGCAAGCCAGGGCCGGGCCCGGACGACGCTGCACGAACGCGAGGCCCTGCTCGCCGCGGTCCGGGAGGCGGCGGCGCGGGGGCGCTGACCCGCGGGCCGCTCAGCCACTGTTGCGCAGCGCCGTCGCGATCCCGTTGATGGTCAGCTGGATACACCTGTTGACCAGCTCGTCGTCGTCGCCGTCCCGCCGCCGGCGGAGCATCTCGACCTGCAGGTGGTGCAGGGGCTCCAGGTAGGGGAAGCGGTTGCGGATCGAGCGGGCCAGCGAGGGGTTGTCGGCCAGCAGCTCGTCGTCGCCGGTCACCGCGAGCAGCATGCGGCAGGTCCGCTCGTGCTCGGCGGTGATCATGTCGAACACGCGCCGGCGCAGGTCCTCGTCGGGGACGAGCTCGGCATAGCGCGCAGCGATGCCGAGGTCGGTCTTGGCGAGCACCATGCCCATGTTCGACAGCACCGTCCGGAAGAACGGCCAGTGCCGGTGCAGCTCCTGCAGCCGCGCGAGCCGCTCGTCCCGGCCCTCCGGCCCTCCGGCGTCGTCGCCCTCCACCCACGACTCGAGGGCCGAACCGGTGCCGTACCAGCCGGGCAGCATGATCCGCGCCTGTGACCAGCTGAAGACCCACGGGATCGCCCGCAGGTCGGCGATGCGGTCGCCCGCCTTGCGCGAGGGCGGACGGCTGCCGATGTTCAGCTGCCCCAGCTCGCGGATGGGGGTGGCGGCCCGGAACCAGTCGACGAAGCCGGGGGTGTCGTGGACCAGCTCCCGGTACGCCTGCTGGGCCCGCCCGGCGAGGTCGTCGAGCAGTTCGTAGGCCGGCTCGGCGTCGTCACCGAGCCCTTCGATGTCGAGCAGGCTGGCCTCCAGCGTCGCCGCGACGATCGCCTCGAGGTTGCGCCGGGCGAGGTCCGGGTCGGCGTACTTGGCGGCGATGACCTCGCCCTGCTCGGTGATCCGCAGCTGCCCCGCGACGGCGCCGGGAGGCTGCGCCCGGATCGCCTCGTAGCTCGGGCCGCCGCCGCGGCCGACCGTCCCGCCGCGGCCGTGGAAGAGCCGCAGCCGGATGCCCTCGGACCGGGCGACCTCGACCAGCGCGAGCTCGGCCCGGTAGAGCGCCCAGTTGGCCGCGAGGTAGCCGCCGTCCTTGTTGCTGTCCGAGTACCCGAGCATGACCTCCTGCACGCCGTCGCGGCAGGTCACCAGCGAGCGGTACAGCGGCTCGGCCAGCATCGCCGCGAGCGTCGAGCCGGCGTTCTTCAGGTCGTCGATGGTCTCGAACAGCGGCGAGATCCCGACCGGGCAGGCCGGACCCTGCTCCGCGGCGGGGTCGAGGAGGCCGGCCTCCTTGAGCAGGACGGCCACCTCGAGGACGTCGCTCACCGACTCGCACATGCTGATCACGTAGTTCGGGATGACGGCGGGGCCCAGCTGCTCGACCGCGTCGGCGGCCGCGAGCAGCACGTCGAGTTCCTTGCGGGCGAGTTCGGACAGCTCGGCGTCCGGCCGGACGAGCGGACGGCGCAGCCGCAGCTCGCTGGTGAGCAGCCGGACCCGGGCGTCCTCGTCGAGGTCGGCATAGTCGTCGCACACCCCCGCCCAGGCCAGCAGCTCGGCGAGCACCTCCTCGTGCACAGCGGAGTTCTGCCGCAGATCCAGCCCGCAGAGGTGGAAGCCGAAGACGTCCACGGCCTCCCGGAGGCGCAGCAGCCGATCGTCGGCCAGCGCGCCGGCGCCGTGGCTGCGCAGCGAGGTGTCGACGACGTCGAGGTCGGCCCGCAGCTCGTCCGGCGAGGCGTAGCGCTCCAGCTGCGCGTGCGGCGGGACGCCGGGAACCGAGCCCAGGATCGCCTGCGCGGCGGCCGCCACCCGGGCGTAGATCCCGTTCAACGCCCGCCGGTAGGGCTCGTCGGCCCGGAACTGCGACTCGTCGCGGGCGGCGTCGGCGAGAATGTAGAGGTCGTGGGTCGGCGTGACGAGACGGTCGGACATCGACAGCTCGTCGCGGAGTGCGGCCAGCTCGGCGAGGTGGTGGCCCAGCGCCGTCTCGGCCTGCCGCCGGGTCGCCCGGCGCAGCGCGTCGGCGGTCACGTACGGGTTGCCGTCGCGGTCGCCGCCGATCCAGGAGCCGGGCAGCAGCATGGGCCGGGGCAGCAGCCCGGCGCCCGGCCACCGCTCGTTCAGCGCACGGCGCAGCTCGGAGTTCAGGGCCGGCACGACGTCGAACAGCGACAGCTCGTAGTAGCGCAGCGCCTCGTCGATCTCGTCGGTCAGCCGCAGCCTCGAGAGCCGGAGCAGCGCCGTCTGCCAGAGGGTGAGGACCGACCGCCAGAGTTTGGCCGCCCAGTCGGCGTCGTCGACCTCGCCGGAAGCGGCCCGGTCGCGCTGGCGGATCAGATCGGCGACCTGGCGCTGCACCTGGAAGATCGTCTTGCGCCGCACCTCGGTCGGGTGCGCGGTGACCACCGGGCTGACCAGGGCGCCGGCCAGCTCGCGCGCGACCGCGTCGGTGTCGAGGTGCGCCTCGTCCAGCAGCTGGAAGGTGGCGGCGAGGCTGCCCGCCTGCGGCGGCGAGCCCTCGCGGCGGTGGTAGCGACGACGGCGCTCGTGGTGGATGTCCTCGGCGAGGTTGGCCAGCAGCGAGAAGTGGCTGAACGCCCGGATGACGTGGTTGGCCGACCGGACGTCGAGGCCGGCCAGCCGTTCGGCCAGCTCGGCCCTGTCGACCTCGGAGCGCCGGACCCGGAACGCCTCGACGCGGGTGGACTCGACGATCTGGAACACGTCCTCGCCGGCCTGCTCGCGGATCACCTCGCCCAGCACGCGGCCGAGCAACCGGATGTCGTCGCGCAGCGGCGCCTCGTCGGCACGGCCGTCGGCCGGCTCCCCGCTGTCGGCGGGACGGAGGTCGGCGACGTCGACGGTGGCTTCAGACACGCAAGAAGTATCCGGTGCGCGGGTGGCCGGCGCGTGACCCGGCCGGGGACGGGGCATCGTGCCGGGCGTGCAGCGACTGCCCGCCTCCCCTGCCCCGCTCCGGCCGGCCTTCCACGCGGAGGGCCCCACCTGGGACGAGCAGCGGGGCGAGCTGCTCTGGGTCGACATCCCCGCCGGCCTGTTCCACCGGGCGGCGGTGCCCGAGGACGGCGCCCTGACAGAGATCGCCGCACACCGCGGCGGAGGCTCCGTCGGGGCGGTCGTGCCCGCGGCCGCCGGTGGCTGGCTGCTGGCCGCCGACGGCGGGTTCACGTACCTCGCCGAGGACGGCACCGCCCGGGTGCTGCTCGGCCTGACCGGCGAGGGCGGCAGCGAGGAGTCCGGCGGCACCCGGATGAACGACGCCGCCTGCGACCGCGCCGGCCGGTTCTTCGCCGGGACCATGGCCTTCGACCAGCGGCCGGGTGCGGCGGCCCTCTACCGGCTGGACGTCGACGGCACGGTGACCACGGTGCTCGACGGGCTCACCGTCTCCAACGGCCTGGGCTGGTCGCCGGACGACCGGACCGTCTACCTCGCCGACTCCGGCCCGGGCCTGGTGTGGGCGTTCGACTACGACCTCGGCGACGGCACGTTCTCGCGGCAGCGC
>JAODNJ010000356.1 GCA_025465155.1 Frankiales bacterium | reverse complement strand
GCGCTCGGGGAGCGACGGGTTCTGGCCCCGGCCCCGGGTCAGGTAGACCGTGGCTCCCGCCGCGGCCAGCCGCCCCTCGATCCGCGAGGCGAGGTCGAAGACGAGATCGGCCTCGGTGGTCTCCCCGGCCGTGAAACCCTCGTCCTCGCTGCCGTGACCGGGGTCCACGACGATCCGCCGGCCGATGAGGTGCGGCCCGCTCTCGACCAGCGAGGCGCTCTGCCGCAGCAGCTGAGGCCGGCCACCGGTGACCGCACGCCCCAGCTGACGCAGGGCGCGCAGAGTGGCCGGGCCGCAGGTGCCGTCCGCGGTGAGCCCGTAGTCGCGCTGGAACGCGCGCAGGCCGGCCTCCGTGCCGGGGCCGAAGATGCCGTCGGCCGGACCGGCGTCGTAACCGAGCTCCAGCAGCCGCTCCTGCAGGGTGGTGACGTCGTCGCCGCGCACGGCACGTTCCGGGTCGTAGTGCAGCAGCCGGTCACCCAGCGACCAGCGGGCCTCGTTCAGCGCGCGGTAGGTCTCGTCCCCCACCCGGCCGTCCACGGACAGCCCGCGGATCTGCTGGAAGTGCCGGACGGCGAGCTCCGTGTCCTCGCCGTAGACGGCCTGCACGGTCTCGGCGTCGTCGGCGGCCGCCACGCTGCCGTTACCGGCGATCGCGTCGGGCGTGCCGGGAAGCAGCCCGAGACCACGCAGCACGGCGTGCACGTCCGCGACCGCCGGGCCGCGGTCACCGGGGCCGAGGGGCTGCATGCGGCTCTCGCTTCCCATCGTGGGTCGATTGTCGTCCGCGCCGGCCGGGGCGGCCCGGCGGGGTCTCCCGCGCGGGCCGGCACGGACCAGAACATGGACGAGGGGCCCATCCGTCGGGTGGACGGACTGGCCCCTCGTCGTCGCGGGTGTGGGCCGGCTGCCGGCCGGCCGATCGGATGAGGTCGGCTCAGATGAAGTCGGCGAGGTCGTTCAGGATCGCGCCCTTGGGCTTGGCGCCGATGATGCTCTTCACCGGCTTGCCATCCTGGAAGACCGTCATGGTCGGGATCGACATGACCTGGTAGTCGCGGGCGATCTGCGGGTTCTCGTCGATGTTGAGCTTGGCGATCGTCAGCTTGTCGCCGTGCTCGGCGGCGATCTCCTCGAGCACCGGGGCGACCATCTTGCACGGTCCGCACCACTCGGCCCAGAAGTCGACGAGGACCGGCTTGTCGCTGCCGAGTACGTCGCTGGCGAAGGTGGCGTCGGTGACCGTCGTGGTGTTGCCTGCCATGGTCGTTCTCCCTCTCGATGACTGGCTGTTGTGCCTGGCGGGACAACGGCCGGGGTGGCCCGGATATGCCCGGCCGGGCCCGGGGCGTGGAAGTCAGCGCTCGTCGAACGTCTCGGCCAGCCAGCGCTCCGCGTCGATGGCGGCGGAGGCGCCCGTCCCGGCCGACGTGATCGCCTGGCGGTAGATGTGGTCCACGACGTCGCCGCAGGCGAACACCCCGTCGATGTTGGTCCGGGTCGTCGGGTGCTCGACCTGGACATACCCGGAGTCGTCCAGCTTGAGCTGGCCGACGAACAACTCGCTGCGGGGGTCGTGGCCGATGGCCACGAACACGCCTGACACCGGCATCGTCTCGGTCGAGCCGCTGGTGACGTCGGTGAGCTCGACCGCGTTGACCGTGTCCTCGCCGAGCACGTTGGTGACCTGCTTGCCGAGCGCCCAACGGATCTTCTCGTTGTCCTGCGCCCGCTTCTGCATGATCTTCGAGGCCCGCAGCTCCGGCCGCCGGTGGACGACGGTGACCGACTTCGCGAAACGGGTGAGGAACGTGGCCTCTTCCATCGCGGAGTCGCCACCGCCGACGACGACGATGTCCTGGTCGCGGAAGAAGAAGCCGTCGCAGGTCGCGCAGGCGGAGACGCCGCGCCCGAGCAGCCGCTGCTCGTTGTCCAGACCGAGGTACCGGTATTTCGAACCGGTGGCGACGATGACGGCGTGCGCCAGGTGCGTCTCGCCGCCGACCGTGAGGATCTTCGGGTTGGCGGTGAGGTCGACCGCGGTCACGTCGCGGGGCTGCAGCTCGGCACCGAAGCGCTCGGCCTGGGTGCGCAGGTCGTCCATGAGCTGCGGACCCTGGATGCCCTGGGGAAAGCCCGGGAAGTTCTCCACCTCGGTGGTGGTCATGAGCGCGCCGCCGAACTGCGAGCCCTCGAAGACCAGCGGGTGCAGGTTGGCCCGGGCGGCGTAGATCGCCGCGGTGTACCCGGCCGGACCGGACCCGATGATGATCAGGTCACGCACGCCGTCGTGCTCCGCCGGCGGGATGGCCGGCGGCCCGTCGGTCGAGACGGCGGGTCCGGGCGTCGGCTGGGAGTTCCCCGATGTGGGCGCAGGAGTCACGGGCGGCACAACGAGGATCGTAGGGGTGCGATTCCCGGGCCGCCGGGACCGCCTCGGGACAGGCCGTCAGCCGGCGTGCTGGATGCTGACCTCGGCCAGGTTCGCGGAGAACCCGCCCGGGCTCGGGACGAGCCTGGTGATCCAGACCAGTACGTACCGTGCCGTCACGGCCTTGCCGAACGACACTGTGGTCGTGCCGGTCAGCGTGGCGGTGCCCGCCGGGGCGTAGGTGGCGAGCGGGCCGTTGGGGACGCTCCCGGTCCGGACCTCGACCGTGCTGCCGGGCAGCGTCGTGGTCAGCGTGACTCCGGCCAGCGGCTGCTGGCTGCCCAGATCGAAGAGGACGCCCTCGCCGGGCTTGAGGTTGCCGAAGCCGGCCGACCCCCGGTACGCCACCGTCGACCAGGCGGTCGCCGGGTTGCCGTCGTGGGACTGGCCGACCAGGCGCGCGTTGTCCGGCTGGCCGTCGCCGTTGGGGTCGAACACGGCCGCGCCCACGACGGGCACGTCCTTGCCGACGGCCGGCTGGCTGGCGGCCGCGCTGGTCGAGGGGCCCGGCACCCGCGGGGTCGAACCGTGTACCTGGGTCACGTCGCTGGCCACGGACAGCACGCTGGAGCCGAGCCAGACGGCCAGCCCGATGACCAGGGCGAGCGCGAGGACCGGCACGCCGTAGACGACGGCCCGCCGGCGCGCGGTGGGGGCCTCGAGGCCGGCCGGCTGGTCGGCGACGTCGTCGTCGACCGCCTCGTCGGCCAGCGCACCGTCGGCGAGGACGTGGCCGGACGGGGCGTCATGGCCCGGCGGGATGTCATAGCCGTGCCTGCCGGGTGCCTGCCACGAGTGCGCGCCGGCAGCCGGCACGACCGGCCGCGTCGGCGGGACCGGAGGCAGGGGATGGGGGTCGATCTGCGCGGGCGGTGCGTCGGTGGCGACCGTGGGCGCCGCCAGGCTGCCGAGGAGAGCCAGGCCGTCGCCGGCCTCCTGCTCGTCCGCGTGCCGTGGCCGGCGCAGCCGCCCGCTGTCGGGTCCGCCGGACCGCAGGGCTTCGGATCGGGTGCTGCCGATGCGCGGGCGCTCGGCGAGGAGCGCAGCCATCGCGGCGGCGCTGGTCAGCCCCCGGCCGGGCTCCGTGGAGCGGGCACGGTCGACCATTGCGGCGAGGTCGGGGGTCAATGCGGCGCGGGCGGCGGCCGATCGGGCGTCGTCCGGCGCCAGGCCGGTCAGGCACTGCTCCAGCAGTGCGCCCAGCGCGGCGACGTCCCCTTCCACCGTGCCCACGGAGGCGGGTACCCCGCGAAGCCCGACCAGGCCGTTGGGGCGCAGCACGACGTTGTCGGTGGTCAGGCCGCCGACGGCCAGGCCGACCCGGTGCGCCTCGGCCACGCCCTCGGCCAGCCGCCGGAGGACCGTGCGGGCCTCGCGGGACGGCAAGGGGCCGCGGCCGAGCCGCTCCGTCAGCGACTCACCGTCGATCCATTCGTTGACGACATAGGCCGCGCTGCCGGCAGTCGGCCCGCCGGCGGTGCCCTCGGACGCGTCGTAGACCATGGCCAGCGCCGGGGTGGCCAGACCGCCCGCGGTGAGAGCGCGGGCGATCCAGGAGTGCGCCGCGGGCCCGCCCGGGGTGTGCACGCGGATCGCCACGTCGCGGTTGAGCACGCGGTCCTTGGCCCGCCAGGAAGTGATCACCCCGGTGCCGGTGGGCTCGTCCGGACCGATCTCCTCGATCGGCCGGTACCGGTCCGGCAGACCCACGGTCGTGGACGTCATCGACGTTGCCGACCTCCCTGTTCCGCTCGCGCTCCGGCGGCAGGGTGCCCCGGTCCGGGTGCCACAGCATGCGGGAACACGTCAGCCGCGGCCGAACCGGGCCCTGACCGCGGCCAGGGGCTCCCGGAGTTCCGGAACGCGGGCAACCATGGTTCCTGCGAGTGCCGCGGCGCCGATGACAACGGTACCGATCAGCAGGGTCACGAGCGAGCCTGTGGCCGACGTGCCGACGACCGGCTCCACCAACCGGACGACGAACCAGCCCGTGACGCCCGCCGCCACGGCGACCACTGTGATGCGTAGCACAGGCCGGACGGTCTCGGAGCTGTTCAGGGCGCCGACGTGCCGGCGGAGCACCACCTCCCCCACGATCCAGCCGAGGACGAAGGTCAGGCTCGTCACGAACATGAGCCCCGCCACGACCTGCGCCGGAGGGACGACGACCGGGACGAGCAGCAGCAGCGGTACCCGGACGGCGACCACCAACAGCTGGATCATCGTCGGCGTCCGAGCGTCCCGCATCGCGTAGAACACCCGCAGCTGCAGCAGGGTCACGGCCATCGGCAGCAGCCCGAAGGCGCCGATGGCCAGGGCCGCCCCGATTCCGCGGGCATCGGCCACCGTGGTGTTCCCGCGGGCGAGGACGACGACGACCAACTCGGGGCCCAGGACCACGAGCGCCGCAGTGATCGGGAGGAGCCCCAGCGCCGACAGGCGGGTTCCCAGGCCGAGGTCCCGCACCACGCCGGCCGTGTCGGCGCGGGAGGCGGCCCGGCTCATGCGGGGCAGCAGCGCGGTCAGCAGCGCCACCCCGATGATCCCGTACGGCATCATGAACAGCAGCTGAGCGGTGAAGAAGGCGTTGGACCCCAGCGCGTGCGCACGGCCCGCGGAGTTCGCCACGTTGGTGCCGACCATGACGGCGACCTGGCTGATCGCGGCGTAGGCCACCACCCACAGGCCGAGGGTTCCCGCCTCCCGCAGTCCGGTCTGGCGCAGCCCCCAGCGCGGTCGCAGGGGCACGCCGGCCCGTCGCATGAGGGGCAGCAGGACCAGCGACTGGACCGCGATGCCCAGCGTGGTGCCGATGCCCAGCAGCCATACCTCCCAGGGCCGGATGGCGTGCGGGCTCAGCTCCCCCGCCCGGCTACCGGCGATGAAGACGGCGCCGGTGGCGATGACCACCACGTTGTTGAGCACCGGCGCCCAGGCCGGTGCCCCGAACACGTCCCGCGAGTTGAGGATCGCCGTGGCCAGCGCGCCGATCCCGTAGAAGAGGATCTCGATCAGCAGCAGCCTGGCCAGCCAGTTGGCGAGGTCGACCTGGGCGGGGTCGTCCCGGATCCCGTAGGCCCACGTCAGCGCCGGAGCGACGAGGACGGCGAGCACGGTGACGACGCCCAGGGCGGCCACGGACACCGTGGTCAGCAGCTGGGCGTACCGCACACCGCCGTCACGGTCGCGCTCCTGGGCGCGCACGAGCAGCGGGACGATGACCGAGCTGAGCACCCCGCCCAGCAGCAGCTCGTAGACGATGTTGGGCAGCGTGTTCGCGGTGTTGTAGGCGTCGCTGACCACGCCCTGGCCGATCGCCGCCGCCAGGACGACGGTGCGCAGCAGGCCGGTGATCCGGGACACCAGCGTCGCCACGGCCATCGTGCCGGCGGCCCGCAGGATGCCGCGGCTGGCCCCCGGGGGGCCCTCGCGCAGGTCGGCGTCCGCGTCGGACTCCGGCAGCGGTCGCGGAACGGGCGGCAGCACCGGGATGAGCTGGGTGTCGTCCGGCCCGGGGACGAACCGCCGACGCGCCGCGGGCGGAGGCAGCGGCGGAAGCTCCCGCCGATCCGGTCGGGGAGCGGCCGGCGGTGGCGGCAGCGGGGGCAGTGGCGGCACGGCCCCGCGGTCCCGACCATGTGCGGGCGGGGGTACGGGAGGCAGGTGGCGGTCGGCCTTCCCCGCCGGGGAGGCGGCCGCCGCGACCGGATACGGCGGCGCGGGCAGCGGTGCCCCGCCCTCGCCGCGGGGCGCCCGGGGAGGGCGGGAGCCGCTGCGGCGGGGCAGCGCCGGCGGCACGGGCGGCAGCGTGCGGTGCACCCGGTCCGCTCCGTCGCGGGGCCGGCCGTTCGCGGCATCGTGGTCCGGCGTCGCGGCATCGGGCTGCATCGAGCCGTCCTGCCGGTCGTCGTCCGTCCGCTGCCCGACCGGGTCGCCGGTGTGGCCACCGGTGGTCACACCGGGCTCCGGGTGGGCGGAAGGGGTACGGCGGCACCCTCGGGAGCCGGCCCGGCCGCGCCGTCGCCCGACCGGTTGCCGCGCCGGCGGCGCAGGATGAAGCGGATCAGGCGGCGCAGGAAGAGCAGGCCGAGCAGGGCTCCGGCGCCGATGGTGATGATCAGGCCGATCGGGCCGTAGGCGGTCGTCTTCACGCGGATCTGGACCGGGTCACCGAGCGCCTTGCCGCTGGGGGTGGTCAGTGTGGCGACGACGGTGAAGCCACCGACGTGGTGGGCGTCGGTGGGCACCTGCAGGGTGGCCCGCTGACCGGGCTGGAGCGTCTGCCGTCCGATGTCCCCGAGTTGGAGGCCGATGTTGGTGGTGCGCAACTGCAGCCGCACCTGCACGGCGAAGGGCAGGTCGTTGCGCACGGTCAGGACGAGCGGCGCGTTGTTGGAGGCGAGGCTGTAGGTGCCGTCGACCGGCGCGACGAGGGTGACCCGACCGGCGAGCTGCGTCATCGTCGCGCGCAGGTCGCGGGCGGCCGCGCGGAAGCCGGTGGCATCAGCGCGCCACTCCACCGAGGCGTTCCGGGCGATCGCGGCGTCGTACGGGGCGAGCGCACCGGCGGCGTCGTGCACCGCCGCGCCCGCTACCGCGTCCCGGAGCGTGGCCGCAGCCGTGAGTGTCGCCAGTCCGGACGCGTCCAGCGCCGGAGCGCCGGGGGCGGCCAGGGCGGCCGGCGCACCGGCGCCCGCTGCGGGCCCGGTGGCGAGCGACTCGACGCTCGCGGGCTGCAGCCACGGTGCCGTCGTCGCGTCGGTCATCATCGCCGCGACGGCGTCCGGGTCCGCGTCGACGGTCCGGGGCGGGGTCACCAGGACCGTCGGCGTCGCGCCTCCGGCGGGCGTCTGCAGACTCAGCAGGGCGAGTTCGGCGAGGTAGCGCTGTTCGGCGACGCGCGGGCCGCCCGCCGCCTGCCCGGCGTCGGCGAGGTTCCCGAGCCGGCCGTCGCCGACCAGGGCCCGCAGCGAGCCGCCCGTCGTCGCCACCGTCGTGGCGGCCGTCGCGGTCGTGCGGTCGAGGCCCAGGGCTGCGTCGCCGCCGGCGAGGGCTGCGGAGGGGAGGACGACCTGCGTGATCGCGCCCTTCTGCAGGGTCGCCAGGGTCTCCGGCCGCACGGAACCGGCCGGGAGCCACGCCACGTCGGTGCGCGGGTGGATCCCGAGAACGGCCGACAGGATCCGGGAGCCGGCCGCGCCGTCGGTTCCGTCGCCGTTCGCGGCCGAGGGCGGTGACGCCGAGGTGGTGCTGCTCTGTGCGCCCGAGGCGCCGTCGTCGCGCGCCGTGCCGTCCGGGCTTCCGGGAAGGCTGCGGGTCACGACCCCGGGCAGCCCGGCCGACTGCAGGGCATCGACGTCCGGGTCGCCGTAGGGCAGCGCCATCACCGGGACGGCGGCCGCCACCGCCTTGAGCCGTTGCAGGAAGGAGGCCGCGGCCTGCGTGCCGGTGCCGGCCGAGCGGCCGGCCTGGTACGGCCCGGCGGCCATGATGGCGAGCGACTCGACCAGGGCAGGATCGACGGCCAGGGTCACGGGGACGGCGGCAGTGGCCTGGCCGCCGGCCGGGGTGGTCCGGGGCAGCCGCTCGATCGCGGCGAGCGCGCGGTCCAGCCGGCCGTTGGCGGACACCTCTCGCGCCAGGACGTCGTCGGTGAACCGGCCGGAGGCGTCGCGGTGCGGGCTGTCCACGAGCGGCCAGAGCCAGGCCACGGACGTCCGGGCCAGCACGGTCGGGTCCGACGGCGGCTCGACCAGATAGGTGGCGAGCTGCCCGACCCGGCGCGTGGTGCCCTGGATGGTCCCGTTGACGCTGAGCATCGCGGGGTAGACGCCCGCGAGATCGAGCTGGAGGTCTGCCACGGGCAGCATGTAGGTGAACGGGACGGAGTCACCCGGCTGGAGCTGCCCGGGCACGTCCCGGAAGGCCGGGACGACGGCGAGGGCAGGGTCCGGGCTCCGGTCGGCGGCGGCCAGCTCGGCGCGGGTGTTGTAGGCCGGCCCCCGCTGCAACCGCAGGGCCAGGTGGCTGACGGTGGCGTCACCGGTGTTGGTGAGCGTGCCGGAGATCGTGATCACCGCGGCCGGCGACAGCGAGCGCGGGTCGAACCGGCGGACCTCGATCTGCACCGGACGGCCGCCGTCGGTCGGCGCGGTCGCGGGTGCGGCGTTCGCCGTGGCTGCCGCGTTCTGGGCGGGGGCCGCATGAGCGGGCGCGACCGCTCCGAGCGCGCCCACGAGCACACCCGCCGCCACCAGCGCCGCCCGCAGCATCGCCGTCGTCCCGGATGCACGCCGGCGGCTGCGGGGTGTGGTGGAGCGGCCCCCGGCGCGACCGGCGACCGACCGCCTCACGGGACCTCCTCGCCGGCGCTCGTCGGCCGCGTGAGGCGGGCCTGCTGTATCTATCCGTGACCTCGCGAGCCCGGTCACGCGCTGTCGGCGAGCAGGGCGGGCGCGCGTTCGACCAGAGCCCGTTCGTCGGCGTAGGCCAGCCGGCCACTCAGTTCCGAGAAGGGCACCCAGGCGACCTCGGTCACCTCGATGTCGGCGTCCGAGAGAGCGCCCCCGATGGCGCGGAGCAGGAAGTGGTGGACCGTCTTGTGCACCCGGCGGCCGTCGGCCACGAACCAGAAGTCGATGATCCCCAGCGGGGCGACCACCTCGCCGATGATGCCGGTCTCCTCGGCCACCTCCCGGACGGCGGTGTCCTCCGGGCTCTCGCCGGCCTCGATGTGGCCCTTGGGCAGCGACCACAGCAGGCGACCGCGGCGATCGGTACGGCCGATCAGGGCGGCACGGGGCTCGTTCACACCGTCGTCGGCCACCACCAGGCCCCCGGCAGAGGTCTCGTCGACCCGGCGCAACCGGCGGCCGGGGCGTCCACGCCCGCCCGTCCCAGCCATGCCAGGAGGGTAGCGCGGCCGGTCCCACTACCCTGGCTCGTCGTGTCCGCCGTGCCTCCGAGTCGTCCGCGCCCGACGCCGGTTCCGCCGGCGGTGCAGGCGACCGTGCGCGACCTCGTCGACCTGTCGCCCGTGCTCACGGAGCTGGGACGACGGTTCACCGCGGCCGGCTTCGAGGCCCACCTCGTGGGCGGCTCGGTGCGCGACGCCCTGCTCGCCGCGGAGTCCGGCGAGCCACGCGTCCCCGGTGACCTGGACGTGACCACCGACGCCCGACCGGAGCAGATCCTGGAGGTCCTGCGCGGCTGGGCGGGTTCCACGTGGAACACGGGGATCGCCTTCGGCACCGTCGGTGCGGAGGTCGGCGGAACGCGCATCGAGATCACCACCTTCCGGGCCGACCGGTACGACCGCGGGTCACGGAACCCCGAGGTGGCCTGGGGCTCGTCCCTGGAGGACGACCTCGCGCGCCGCGACTTCACGGTCAATGCGATGGCGGTCTCCCTGGGACCCGACCGCACGGTCACCGACCCGTTCGGTGGCCTCGGCGACCTGCTGACGAAGAAGCTGCGCACGCCCGGACCCGCCGTCGACTCCTTCCTGGACGACCCGCTGCGCATGCTGCGCGCCGTCCGCTTCGTCGCCCAACTGGGGTTGACGCCCGACGACGAGGTGGTCGCGGCGATGACCTCGCTGGCGCCCGAGCTGGGCCGGATCACCGCCGAGCGGGTGCAGCAGGAGCTGTCGAAGACGCTGCTGCAGGCTTCCCCCCGCGCCGCGCTGGAGCTGTTCGTGGACACCGACCTCGCCGACGTCGTCCTCCCCGAGCTGCCGGCGCTGCGCATGGAGATCGACGAGCACCATCAGCACAAGGACGTCTACACGCACTCGCTGACCGTGCTGGAGCAGGCGATCGCGCTGGAGAAGGCGGATCCGGACGCCGCGTCCCCGGATCTGATCCTCCGGCTGGCCGCGCTGCTGCACGACATCGGCAAGCCGGCGACCCGGCGGCACGAGCCGCGCGGTGGCGTCTCGTTCCATCACCACGAGGTCGTCGGGGCCAAGCTCGTGCGCAAGCGGCTGACCGCGCTGCGCTACCCCAAGGACGTCGTCGAGGCGGTCGCCCGGCTCACCTTCCTGCACCTGCGCTTCCACGGCTACGGGCGCGGTGAGTGGACCGACTCCGCCGTCCGCAGGTACGTGACCGACGCCGACGACCTGCTCCCCCGGCTGCACAAGCTGGTGCGCTCGGACTCGACGACCCGCAACAGGCAGCGGGCGGCGCGGCTGTCGGCCACCTACGACTCGCTCGAGGCCCGGATCGCGGAGATCGCCGAGAAGGAGGACCTCGCGCGCGTCCGTCCCGACCTCGACGGCAACGCGATCATGGAGATCCTCGGGATCGGCGAAGGGCGTGCGGTCGGGGAGGCGTGGCGGTTCCTGAAGGACCTGCGGATGGAGCGCGGCCCGCTCGAGCCGGAGGAGGCCGAAGCGGAGCTGCGCGCGTGGTGGGCGCAACGTTCCTGAGGTCGTTGTCCGTGTTCGCCGTCGGGAGCAGCATGTGCCTCCCCGGACGCAAGCGGAGACGACGATGACGGACGACATCTGGCCGGTGGTGCACGCGGAGCGCCGCGCGCTGGCAACCGATCTGGCATTCGTCACGCCGGAGCAGTGGAACACCCCGTCGCTGAGCGCCGGCCGGACGGTCCAGGAGACCTTGGCCCATCTGGTCGCCACGGCGCGCATGACCCCGCCGCGGTTCCTCGTCAAGATGGCTGCCGCCGGCTTCCGGTTCCACCGGATGTCCGACAAGGAGGTCGCCGTCGAGTGCGCGGGCGGGCCGGCCGCGACGCTGGAGCGCTTCCGGGCCGTGGAGAACGCGACATCGTCCCCGCCCGGGCCCCGGCTCAGCTGGCTCGGCGAGACGATCGTGCACGCCGAGGACATCCGGCGTCCGCTCGGCTTCGTGCACGAGTACCCGCTCGACGCGGTGACCCGAGTCACCGATTTCTACGGGAGCTCGAACGTCCTCATCGGTGGCAAGGACCGGATCGCGGGCCTGACGCTGCGGGCGACGGACGCCGACTGGTCGCGCGGCAGCGGACCCCTGGTCGAGGGCCCGGCGATGGCGTTGCTGATGGCGACGGCGGGGCGGCCTCAGGCGCTCGACGAGCTTCGCGGTCCCGGCGTCGAGACCCTCCGCGCCCGCTGACGGAGGCTCAGAGCGCCGGAAACCCCGCTTCTCCGCCTCCGCTCCGGCGACTCCACTGGAGCTGCGCGGCGGCGGTGAGCAGATACAGGCCGGCGACCGCGCCCAGCATCGCGGACGACACGCCGGAGGTCGGCAGCAGCACCGCCGCGAGGAGCAGGGCGGCGACGTAGGTGATGTTGAACAGGGTGTCGTAGACGGAGAAGACCCGGCCGCGGTAGTCGTCCTCGACCGACTCCTGCAGCGTGGTGTCCACGCAGATCTTCACCGCCTGGCCCACGAAGGCCAGGGCCACGGTGGCGATCACGGTCGTCGACGGCAGGAACGGCAGGCCGAGGCCGAGTTCGACGGCGCCGGCACCCGCCAGCGCGACGCTGATCCAGCGTGCCTTGCCGATGCGGCGGACCACCCTGGGCGTCACCGCCGCGGCCAGGA
>JAODNJ010000352.1 GCA_025465155.1 Frankiales bacterium | reverse complement strand
CCGGAGAACGACGCGTAGGCCGAGGTCGCCAGGACGTACGCGTGCTCGACGCCGTCCTCGGCCATCTGCCGCCAGGTGTCCTCGACGTACGGCGCCCAGTTCCGGTTGCCCCAGTACACCGGCAGGTTCAGGCCGGCCGACGTCAGCTCGGCCTCGAGCGCCGCGATCAGCGCCTCGTTCTGGCCGTTGATCGGGCTGACGCCGCCGAAGTGGTGGTAGTGCTCGGCGACCTCCTCGAGACGCTCCGGCGGGATGCCGCGCCCCCTGGTGACGTTCTCGAGGAACGGCATCACGTCGTCGTGCCCCTCGGGGCCGCCGAAGCCGAGGACCAGCAGCGCCTCGCGGCGACCGGCCGGGGCCGGCTCCGACGACGGCGGGACTCCCCCGTTGTTGCGGACGGCGAGCGAGGGCTCCTCGTCCGGGCGCTGCCCGGCGGGCGTGATCGAGGCCCCCTCCGGCAGCGGGTGGGCCGGTCGTGCCCGGTGGCGGTCGAGGGCCGCCCGGTCGGACGCCGACGGCATGACCATGGCCTAGACGCCTACGGCGTGGAAGCCACCGTCGACGTGCACGATCTCGCCGGTGGTCGCCGGGAACCAGTCCGACAGCAGCGCGACAACGGCCTTGCCCGCCGGCTCGGTGTCGGTGACCGACCAGCCCAGCGGCGCGCGGCCCTCCCATGCCTCCTCGAACTGCTGGCTCCCGGGGATCGACTTCATCGCCATGCTGCGCAGGGGGCCGGCGGCGACCAGGTTGACCCGGACGCCCTCGGGCCCGAGTTCGCGGGCGAGATAGCGGCTGGTCGACTCGAGCGCCGCCTTGGCCGCGCCCATCCAGCCGTAGACGGGCCAGGCGACCGAGGCGTCGAAGGTCAGCCCGACCACCGCCGCCGACTGCCCGAACAGCGGGCGGCACGCGTGGGTGAGCGAGGCCATCGACCAGGTGGACACCTGGAACGCCGTCGCCGCGTGCTCCCAGGCGACCTCGGGGAAGCCGTCGCCCATGGCCTCCTGCGGCGCGAAGCCGATCGAGTGGACGACGCCGTCGAGGGTGTCGCCGGTGTGATCACGGAGCCGGTCGGACAGCGTCGCCAGGTGCTCGGGATTTGTGACGTCGAGTTCGACCACCGCGGCCTCCTGCGGCAACCGCTTGGCGATCCGCTGGCACAGCGACAGGGCGCGGCCGAAGTTGGACAGGACCACGGTGGCGCCCTGCTCCTGGGCGATGCGCGCCGTGGCGTACGCGATCGACGCCTCGGTCAGCACGCCGGTGACGAGAACCTTCTTGCCCTCGAGAATGCCCATGTCAGTGCCCCATCCCCAGTCCACCGTCGACCGGGAGAACCGCCCCGGTGATGTATCCGGCCGCGTCGTCGGCGAGGAAGCGGACGACGCCGGCGATCTCGCCGGCCTCGGCGTACCGCCCGAGCGGCACGTGACCGAGGATCTCCTTCTGCCGCGCCTCCGGCAGCTCCGCCGTCATGTCGGTCGCCACGAAGCCCGGCGCCACGACGTTGGCCGTGATGTTGCGGCTGCCGAGCTCGCGCGCGATCGAGCGGGCCAGGCCGACCAGCCCGGCCTTGCTCGCGGCGTAGTTGGTCTGGCCGGCCGACCCGAGCAGCCCCACGACCGAGGAGACGAAGATCATCCGGCCCGACCGGGCGCGGACCATGCGCGGCGCGGCGCGCTTGGCCACCCGGTAGGCCGCCGTCAGATTGGCGTCGAGCACGTCGGTGAAGTCGTTCTCCTTCATCCGCATGAGCAGCCCGTCGCGGGTGATGCCGGCGTTGCTCACCAGCACCTCGACGGGCCCCTGGTGCTCCTCGACCTCGGCGAACGCGCGGTCGACCTCGTCGGCATCGGTGACGTCGCACTGCACGCCGAACAGACCCTCGGCTGCGCCGCTGCCGCGGTGCGTGACCGCGACGGAGTCGCCCTGCTCGGCGAACGCCCGGGCGATCGCCAACCCGATCCCCCGGTTGCCCCCGGTGACCAGCACCGATCTCCCCGACCCCGCCACCGCGCACTCCCCTGCCGCCGACTCCGTCGCACGACGAACCTAGTCGGTGGTCGCAGGTCACACCCGGGGACCGCCCCGCGCCGCCCGCAGGTCAGCCGCGGTAGCGGGCGGCCGCCTCCCGGAGCCGTGCGTGGGCGCCGCCGTACGCGGGGGACGTCGCCGGGAGCCAGCTCTTCCGCACCTTGGCGACCGAGGTGTAGTTGACGTCGCAGACGTTGGCGAGCGGCGACTCGACGGCCTGGGAGAGCAGCTGGTAGGCGTCCAGCTCCGACATCCCGGACGCGCCGGACACCCACTGGACCAGATCGAGCTGGGCGATGCGGAAGGCGTCCTCCAGTGGCCGGGCCGAACCGGTCGACATGAGATGGCTGTCGGACTCCAGCCGCGGCCAGGGCGTCGCCGCCCCCTTGATCAGGTCGACGATCACCACGCTGTTCATCGCGGTCTCGACCGCGACACCGCAGGTCTCCCCCTCGCCCTGCCGGGCGTGCCCGTCGCCCAGGCTGAACAGCGCGCCCTCCACGTTGACGCCGAGGAAGCAGGTCACGCCGGCGCGCATCTCGGGGGTGTCCATGTTCCCGCCGTGGGCGTCGGGAACCAGTGCGGACCGGACCTCGAGGTTGGCCGGGGCCACCCCGACGGTGCCGTGCATCGGGTCCATCGGCAGCTCGACGGTGTGGTCGCTGTCGGCGGCGGAGAAGCGGCAGATGCGCCGGTCCCGGTCCAGGTCCCAGATCCAGACCCGCTCCGGGAGGGCCGGCTGCAGCGTCGCGGTCGTGTGCGTGGATGTCAGCGCGCCGAACAGCGGGACGGTGGACGATGCGCCCCAGTCGCGGGCCGGCTCGATGGAGACGAAGTGGACGGCGAGCGTGTCGCCGGGCTCCGCGCCTTCCACGTAGAAGGGGCCGGTCTGCGGATTGAGGAACGGGAAGTCGCACACCTCGCTGACCAGGTCGCCGGTGCCGCGGACCCGGCCCGCGAAGCAGTCCTCGGTGAAGACCTCCAGCACCGTGCCCGGCCGGATCCGGGCGACCGGGGCGGCGCCGCCGAACGTCCAGACGTACTCGTCCGTGCCGGGGGTGACGGACAGGACCTCGCGTTCGCTCATGCCATCTCCGCTGTGGCGACGGGCTCTCCGTCGACGTCGGAGTCGACGTGCACGAGCCCGGTGTCGACCACCCGCTGGCGGTGCCGGGACCACAGGTAGGCCAGGTAGACGAGCCCGAGGACCATCCAGGCCCCGACGATCGGCCCCGCGTAGGAGACCGGCGGTGTCAGCCTGGCCACGAAGGAGAACACCGGCAGCCCGGCCGCGGTGAGCAGCGCCGGCACGAAGGCCACGATCCCCAGCACTGGGAAGATCACGTGCAGCAGCGGGTTGAAGGACGACCGCTGGTGCCGGAGGAAGAAGCCGATGCACGCGGCATTGACCAGGATGTACACCGCCACGACGACGATGACGATGATCGTCGCGATCAGCAGGAACGCCGTCACCGGGGTGTAGGCGAACCCGAGCACCAGCGTCACGACGACGGCGATCACGAACTGGATCGCGACCGGCACCAGGGGCGAGCGGTGCACCGGGTGCACCCGGGTGAACGAGCGCGGGAAGATCCCGATCCGGCCGAGGGCGTACGCGGTGCGGGTGGACACGTTGGAGCCGGCGTTCGCGTTCGCGATCGTCGAGTTCACGATCGCCAGGAAGACCAGGACCCAGAACAGCCCGTACGAGGCTCGGGCGATGCCGTCCCACGACAGCGCCCCCGAGGTGCCGAAGCCGGCGAACTTCCCGGGGCCCACCAGAACGTCGGCCGCGTAGGTGGTGAACACGTAGATCAGCCCGATGCCGAGCGTCGCGCCGATCACCGCCCTGCGGATGGTCCGGCGCGGGTCCTTCGCCTCCTCGGCCAGCGGCGCGGCGGCCTCGAAGCCGGAGAAGGCCAGCACCGTGTAGACCGAGCCGGCGATCACGCCGGCCGCCCCCGCGTGGTCCGACGGCGTGAAGGAGGTGCCGAACACCGACAGCGTGTTCGCCGAGCCGGCCTTGATGACGAAGAGCACGGCCAGGACGACGAAGACGAGGATCTCGAAGGCGCCGAGGATGGTGCCCATCTCCGCCGAGGCACGGACGCCGAAGTAGCCGGCCGCGCCGATGATCAGCGCGCCGAGCAGGGCCCACGGCCACCACAGGTCGGCCGGGTAGGAGGCCCACTCGCCGTGCAGGACCGCCGCGGTGGTGAACCCGAGCTGGAGCAGCAGCAGGCTCGGGACGAGCGCCTCGACGAACACGTAGCCCCACGCGACGAGGAACCCGAGGGTGGGGTGCAGGCCGCGGCTGGTGTAGGTGGCCACCGACCCGGCGGCCGGGAGGTGCCGCGCCAGCTCACCGATCGAGGACGCGGTGAACAGGCAGGCCACCAGCGCGACGATCACCGACAGCGGGAGCGCGCCCCCCGCGAAGGCGGCGCCGGCGGGGATCGAGGCGGCGATCGCGGCCCCGGGCGCCATCGCGGTGATGCTCTGGAAGAGCACCTCGCGCAGCCCGATCGCGTTGCGTCGGAGACCTGTCGGGGTCTGCACCTGCGTCATGTCCGCCTCCGCGTACGGCCGTGCTCGATTGGTCCAGTGGGCAGACCATAAGGGGGCCGTATGTCACCGACAAGGCGCTTGGGTTGCGGTTCGGCAACGGCGGCCGCGCTGGATCGCACGCGGGATCAGGGCGGCTCTTCGGTGGCCCGTGCGCGGGTCTGGCGCAGCTGGTCGGAGGTGATCGAGAAATGCTCCCGGCCGACCGCCCAGGCGGCTTCCTCCTCCCCCGCGACGACGGCCGCGGCCAGGGCACGATGCTGGTCGAGGGCAAGGTCGTAGATGGGCTGGGTGAACGGCTCCACGGCGAAGCCGAGGCTGACCTCGGAGAGCAGCCGCTCGTGCAACTGGACCAGACGCGCGTTGTGCGCTGCCGCGGCGACCGCCGAGTGCAGCCGGAGATCCGCGGCCTGCGCGGCGGCGAGATCCGGCGCGCACTCGTAGTCCCGCAGCGCGGCAGCGATCTCCCGGATGTCGCCCGGCGTGCGGCGCGCGGCGGCGGTCCGGGCCACCAGGCCCTCGACGAGGTCGCGCATGTCCATGGCCTCCTCCAGGGCGGCCCACTGCGGCTCGACCACCTGCCGGACCGCGCCGGCCGACTCCGCCGCCCAGCCGGAACGCACGAAGGCGCCGCCGCTGCGCCCCCGCCGGATCTCGATCAGGCCGAGGGACGCGACCCGAGCCAGCGCGTCCCGCACCGTCGTCCGGCTGACCCCGAGCATGTCGGCGAACTCGCGCTCGGCCGGCAACCGCTGGTCCGGCACGAACTCCCCGAGTGCGATCGCGGTGACCAGCCGGTCGGCGAGGACGACGCCGGCCGGGGCTGCATGGGGCGGCGCGAGCCGACTCACCCACCGGGCGCGCGCAGCGCGGGCCGCGCGTCCAGAGGGAACGGAGGGCTCGCCCACGACCGCAGGATACGAGCGCGCCGCCCCGTCCCACGGCCCGCGTCCGCGCCGCCCGTGCGCCTAGCCTCGCGCCGTGCCCTCTCGGGCGCACCCGCAGGGGAGACCACCGACGCGAGCGGAGCAGACGGCATGGACGGGCCGGTCGAGGTGGCGCCAGGCATCTGGCAGGTCAGGGAGGAGCTCAGTGCGGAGGTCCCCCTCTTCCTGCACGTGGTCGTGGGACGCCGCGGGGCGGCGCTGGTCGACGGTGGCCTGCCCGCGAGCCTGCCTGCCGTGGAACGGCTGCTGGACGGGGCCGCCGTCGCGCGCGGGCCGGGCACCACCGGACGGCCGCTGCGCTGGCTGCTCAACACCCACGCGCACCACGACCACATCGGCACGTTCGGGCCACTGCGCCGTCGCACCGGCGCGGTCGTCGTGGCGGCACCGGGAGCCGTCGGGTGGCTCGAGGACCTCGATCTCAACCTGAGGGAGTTCGCCCTGCACCGGCCGGACATCATCCCGGACTCCCCCGAGCTCCGGGCCGAGCTGGCGCCGACCTACGGGGAGCCCTGCCCGGTCGATGTGGCCATGACCGGGGGCGGCAGCGTGCGGCTGGGCGGACCCACGGTGCTGGAGGCCGTGGAGCTGCCCGGGCACGTCACGGCCGAGCTCGGCTGGCTGGAGCGCTCGACACGCACGCTGCTCCTCGGCGACGCCGTCACGGGGACATCCTGGAGTTTCTTCCACGGGCACGTGCTGCCCGCGGCCTACCGCCGGTCGCTGCACCGGCTGCGGGAGCTCGTCCGTGAGGAGGACGTGCGCATGGTCTGCCTCTCGCACTACCCCGCGCGCAGCGGCACGGAGTTCCTCGACCTGCTCGACATCGTCGAGGCCTACCTCGACGACGTGACGGCGACCGTCGAGGGGGCGCTGTCCGACACCCCGACGGGGCTGGCCACGGTCTGGCACCGCACCTGCGCCGCGATGGACCGGGCCGAGGAGTTCCGGGGCCTGGCGATGATCGCGGCACACCTGGACGAGGCGGTGGCCGCCGGGCGTGCCCGCCTCGTGGGGCCCGACCACTACGTCGCGGTACGGTCCACCGGCTGACGAGCATCGCGAGCACAGCAGCACGAACAGAGTGAGGTGGGATGGGCCGACGGTCCGCCGTCGTGGTCGGCGGTGGTTCGGGGATCGGTGCGGCCTGTGCGCGGCTGCTGGCGGGGGCGGGCTGGTCGGTCACCGCCGGCGACGTGCGCTTCGCCGACCCGGGCGCGCCGGAGGGCATCGTGCAGGTCACCGCCGACGCCACGTCTCCTGATGCCATGGCGGAGCTGGTCCGGCGAGCCGACGCGGTCGCCCCGGTTCGCGGGCTGGTGTACTCCGCCGGCATCGAGCGCCACGGCTCGGCGGTGACCACCGACCCCGCCGTCTGGGACGTGACACACGACGTGAACCTCAAGGGCGCCTACCTCGCCGCGCGCGCCGCCGTCCCGGTGATGGCCGCGCACGGGGGCGGCTCCATTGCCGTCATCTCCTCGATCCAGGGCCTGGCGACCCAGAAGGGGGTCGCCGCCTATGCCGCCGCCAAGGCCGGCGCGTTCGGCCTCGTCCGGGCCATGGCCCTGGATCACGCGCGCGACGGCGTCCGCGTGAACGCGGTGGCACCCGGAACCATCGACACTCCCCTGGTCCGGCAGAACGCCGCGGAGATGACGCCGGACGACCCCGAGCGCGCGCTCCGCGAATGGGCGGACATGCACGCCCTCGGCCGGATCGGCCGCCCGGAGGAGGTCGCCAGCGTCGTGGCCTTCCTGCTGTCGGACGACGCATCGTTCGTCACCGGCGCGACGTGGGTCGTCGACGGTGGGCTCACCGCCGCCTACTGACCTGCCGCCGGCCGGGATGCCGCCTGGTGACCTGCCTCGGGATGGCCCGCCCGTGCCCGATCACGACGGCATGCCGGCCGACAGCGGACCGCGCGGGTCGAGATTCCGGTCAACTCGGCCTTCGGTCGAGTCCCAGGGCGTTGAGCACCCCCTGCAGGTAGCCGATCGCGTGCGCGCGACCACGGCTGATGTACGCCTCGGGCGAGGTGTCCCCCCACGTGTCCCGGTCCCCGACCATCGCAGGCACGTGGTCGTCGATGAGGAAGCCGTGGAAGCCGCGCTCGGCGAGCCGCCGGATGACCCGCGCCGGATCGAGGTTGCCCTCCCCGAGGAAGCACTCGCGGAAGCGCGGCACGGTGCCCTCCACGTCGCGGAAGTGCACGTAGAAGATCCGGCCGTCCGGCGCGAACCGGTCGATGACCTCCTCCACGGTCGCCGTCCCACCCATCTCCGACACCGTGCCGACGCAGAAGTTCAGCCCCCAGGCCGGGCTGTCGCCGGCGCGGCGCCGGGCCTCGACCAGTGCGCCGGGTGAGGTGAACAGCCGGGCCGCGCCGCCGAGCGGGACGTCGACCGGCGGGTCGTCGGGGTGCAGCGCGAGTCGCACGCCCACCTCCTCGGCCACCGGCAGCACCGCGTCCAGGAAGTACTGGTAGTTCGCCCACATCCGCTCCTCCGTGAGCGGCTCGGTGATCGGCTGGTCGGGCGTCAGCTTGTACGACGCCAGCGCGTTGCCCCCGTCCACCCGGTCGAGGTCGAAACCGGTGACCCGGGCACCCCCGCGGCCGGTGCCGCCCATGTCGGTGCGCCACACGTAGGTGGGCATGAAGTGGTGGCCCAGCAGGTCGTAGCCGGTGGCGGCCATGTTGCGGATCGTGCGCCGGTAGTTCTCGATCTGCTCGTCGCGGCCGGGCAGCCCGCGCTGGATCTTCCAGAAGTGCGCCGCCGGGACGTTCTCCAGCCCCTCGATAGCCAGTCCGTCGGCCGTGCACCGGTCGCGGAGGGCCCGCAGTTCCTCGACGGTCCAGTAGCCCGGCTCTCCGGGGAGGGCGGACGGCGTGTGCAGCTGGACGCTGCCCAGACCCAGCTGGTGAGCGAACGCCGCTACGCGGTCGTCGTACTCGTCGACGTGCCCGAGCGAGATGCGGATCGCCATGGCCTAGGCCTGCCGCAGGTGCTGCGTCCGGGTGCCCAGGCCGTCGATCCGGAGCTGTACGACGTCGCCGCCGACGTGGGACTGCGGGTCGTCGTCCGATGCGGGGTACAGGGCGGCCACGGCGATCTCCCGGGTGCGGCCTGCCGGATGGCGACCTGCGCGGTGAACGCCACCACGGCGTGCCTGTTCGCGCGGTAGGCGGTGCGGTCCCGCAGCCCCCGTCACGACCACCGTAGGTCCGTCGAACCTGCTCACTCGTCCTCCTGTCGTCCTCGTGCGTCCGCCGTGCCGGCCGGCTCAGATCTCCTGGTTGGAGGGGAGGATCACCAGATCGCGGATGGTGACGTGCCGCGGCCTGGTCAGCATGAAGGCCACCGCCTCCGCGACGTCCTCCGACCGGATGCCGGTCCCGGCGGCCACGCCGTCGGCGACGGTGTCCTCGTCCGAGACCGACCACAGGTCGTTGAGCACCACCCCTGGACCGATGACGCCCAGCCGGACGCCCGTGCCGACGAGCTGGCGCCGGACCCCGTGCGCGAAGGCGCGCAGCGCGTGCTTGGACGCCGAGTACACCGGCTCCCAGTGGATGGCCTGGGTGCCCGACACCGACCCGGTGA
>JAODNJ010000338.1 GCA_025465155.1 Frankiales bacterium | reverse complement strand
GTGGTGGTGGCGCGGACCTGGGTGAGCGTCCTCTCGGCTCTCGTCGTCCCCCGGCGTTCCCGCGACATGATCAGCCGGGCGGTCCTGGCCGCCGTCGACACCGGATACCGGGGGCTCACGCGGCGGGTGCGCGACTTCTCCGTCCGCGACCGCATCCTGGCGACCGAGTCCTCGGCGTCCATCCTTCTGCAGCTGCTGGTCTGGCTGGGCCTGTTCTATCTCGGCTTCGCTCTGCTCCTGCAGCTGTTCGACCGCAAGGGCCCCGCCTCGGCGCTGGCGCAGGCCGGCTCCTCGCTGTTCACGCTGGGATACGCCGGCCCCTCGGACGGGCCCCTCACCGTCGTGGACTACCTGGCCGCGGCGACCGGGCTGGTCGTGGTGGCACTGCAGGTCGGCTACCTGCCCACGCTGTACGGCGCGTTCAACCGACGCGAGACCGAGGTGACGCTGCTCGTCGGGCGGGCGGGGAGACCGCCCTGGGGTCCGGAGATCCTGGCCCGCACCCGTTACGGCTTCGAGGCCGGCGACGAGGGGGCGGTGATGGACGACTTCTACCTGCAGTGGGAGCGGTGGAGCGCCGACGTCTCGGAGAGCCACACGAACTATCCGGTGCTCATCCGGTTCCGCTCCCCGGACGCGCTCGCCTCGTGGGTGGTCGCGCTGATCGCAGTCCTGGACTCCGCCGCGCTGTGGCTGGCACTCTCCCCCGGCCAGGCGCCGGCACGCGAGGCGCGGCTCGCGCTGCGCATGGGCTTCACCGCGCTGCGGTCGCTCGCCGAGACGCTGGACATGCCTGTCGACGACGACCCGGATCCGGACGCCGACATCCGGCTCGGCTACGCGGAGTACCTCCACGGCGTCGAGCGGATCGCCTCGACGACCTTCCCGATGGAGCGGACGCCCGAACAGGCATGGCCGGACTTCCGCGGCTGGCGGGTCAACTACGAGGCGGTCGCCTACGCCCTTGCCGCGCGCGTCGACGCCGTCCCGGCGCTGTGGACCGGCCCCCGGCGGACCGGCGACGCCCCGATCACCCCGATCCGCCCAGCGAACCGGACACCCACTCCGCACACGGAGGAGTGACCGGTCGACCGGCGGAGGACGTCGGCCCGACCCGAAGCCGCAGGTCAGAGCCCTGGGAACCAGGTATGTGACAGGTGAGGTCGCGACACGGTAAAGGCTCCCCGACAGGTCTAGACCAGCACTGCCGGCTGCGCTAGCGTCCGCGCAACCCAGCCGTTGCACCACGACACACATGGGGTGCCGCCTTGCTCCAAGCCATTCTTCTGACCCTCTTGGCCTGCGTGGCGATGTTCGACGCGCTCGGGCCCAAGACACTCATGCTGTCGCGTCCCCTGCTGGCCGGAACGGCCGCCGGGGTCATCGTCGGCCAGGCCGCTCTCGGCATGGCCATCGGCGCGACCCTGGAACTGATCGCGCTCGGCGTCTACACCTACGGTGGCGCCACGATCCCGGACTACCAGACCGGCGCCATCATCGGCACCGCGCTGGCAGCCGCCGGTTCCGGGACCATCCAGGCGCAGACCGCGATCGGCATCGCCGTCGGCCTCCCGGCCGCCCTGCTGCTCGCCTCGCTGGACCCGATCGGCCGGTTCCTCCCGACCTTCCTGATCCACCGGGCCGACCGGTACGCCATGGAAGGGAATTCGCGGGGGCTGAGCCTCATGCACTGGCTCGGGCTCGTGCCGTGGCTCCTCCCACGGGCCATCCCGACCTTCCTGGCCGCGCTCGCGCTCAACAGCAACACGGTCACCCGGCTGCAGCACGACATCCCCAAGGGCCTGGTGGACGGCCTGACCTTCACCGGTGGTCTGCTGCCGGCGGTCGGCTTCGCGATGCTCCTGACGATCATGCCCGTGCGGCGGTACTGGTACATGCTCCTGATCGGCTTCGTGCTCTTCGCCTACCTGAAGGTGCCGCTGGTCGGGATCGCGCTGTTCGGCCTGCCCCTCGCGATCATGTACGTCCTCTTCGCCGATCGCGGCACCGCTCCTGTTGCTCCCGCATCGGCCCCACCGACGGCCCCCCCACCAACCCCCGCACGGGCTTCCGCCACTGCTACCGACCGCGAGGTGACGGCATGACCACCGACGTCACGGCCGAGGAGAACATCCTCACCGCAGGGTCCGAGGAGGCCGCTGGCGACCGGGCGCTCCGGAAGTCCGACCTTCGTCGCTCGTTCTGGCGCTTCTTCTGGTCGTTCGAGGTGTCCTGGAACTACGAGCGCATGCAGGCGCTCGGGTTCGCCTACGCGATGGAGCCGGTGCTGCGCCGGCTGTATCCGGGCAAGGACACCTACTCCGCTGCGCTGCAGCGGCACCTGGTCTTCTTCAACACCAGCCCGGTCGTCGGCGCACCGCTGATCGTCGGCTCGGCCATCTCGATGGAGGAGGCCGGGGCGCCCGCCTCGGCCGAGGGCATCAAGGTCGGGCTCATGGGCCCGATGGCCGGCATCGGGGACACCCTCAACTACGCCCTCTACAACAGCATCATCTTCACGATCGCCGCCTCGTTCGCCCTCCAGGGCAACTGGTTCGGTCCCATCTTCGCCCTGCTGTTCATCGCCATCCCGTACTTCCTCGTACGCCGGTGGCAGTTCTTCTGGGCCTACAACCGGGGCAAGGCGATCGCGGCCGACATCGGCCGCGGCCTACTCGACAAGATCACCATGGGGTCGACCGTCTTCGGCCTGATCGTGCTCGGCGGATTCATCCCGAGCATCGTGCACATGGTCACGACGCTGACCTACCGGCAGCACCTGACGGTGCAGGGCAAGTCCGTCACCCAGTCGGTCAACGTGCAGACCCAGCTGGACGCCGTCCTTCCCTACATCCTTCCGGTGGCCGTGACGGCGCTGGCCTACGTCGCACTGAAGAGGTACCGGCTCAACCCGGTGTGGGTGATCCTCGGCCTCGCCGTCGTCGGCATCACGCTGGGCTGGTTGGGCTGGTTCGCCAGCGCGCTGCCGACCGCGACGAAGTGAGCGACGCCGGAGCGCGGCGCACCCCGGCGGGGTGCGCCGCGCTGCGGCGTCCGAACGTCTGAGAACGTCTGAGAGGAACGCATGTCCGAGGGCGACGACCTGCCGGTCCTGTTCGTGGGGCACGCGGAGCTGCCCGACGGGATCCGCTCGGCCGTCGAGATGATCATGGGTCCGCAGGAACGGCTGGCCACGGTGCAGCTCGGGCCGGCCGCGGATCCGGCCGAGATCTCGCGGACGATCGAGCAGACCCTCGACGTCATGGGCGTCGACCCGGCCGCGGGCGCGCTGATCCTGGCCGATCTCCCGGGCGGCAGCCCCTCCAATGCCGCGGCGGCGGTCTTCCTGCAGCGACGGCAGCTGCGCCTCGTCGCCGGCCTGAGCCTGCCGATGGCCCTCGAGGTGCTGGCCGACCGGTACGGCCGCACCGCCGAGGAACTGGCGGAGGTGGCCGTCGCGGCCGGGCAGATGGGGACGGTCGACGTCTCCCGGAATCTGGCCGCGGCGGCCGGAGACTCGTGACGGCGCTGTCCGCGACCGCGACGACGGTGGACGTGACCCCTCCGGCCGGCACCCCGCTGGCCGGTTACGGCGCCCGGGGGGACGCGGTGTCCACCGGCTGCCACGACCCCCTCGAGGCGGCCCTGTTCTGGCTCCACGACGAGGGGTCGGGCCGGGACGTCGTGTGGGTGACCCTGGACGTCGTCGGGGTCGACGCCGAGCTCGCCCGTGCGGTATCCGCCGCGGTGGCCGGTGCGATCGGCCGCCCCGACGCCGCTGTCCTGCTGTGTGCCTCCCACACCCACTCGTCGGCCGCCTACTGGTTCCACCGCCCCGCGGCGCAACCCGCGATGGGCCCGGAGGACGACGCCGCCTCGGCCGCGATGCGCGCCGATCTGGTCGCCCGCATCGCCGGCGCGGCCCGGGATCTGCCCGGCCGCCTGCAGGCGGTCCGGCTGCTCGCCGCCGAGGGCCCGGTGGGGGGTGTCGGCGCCAACCGGCACCGGGCCGACGGCCCCCACGACCCGACCGTGGGGCTCCTCGCCGCCGTCGCCGAGGACGGCGGGGTCGTCGCGGCCCTGGTGAACTACGCCTCGCACCCGACCGTCCTGGGGCACGGCAACCTGCTCTGGTCGGCGGACTGGCCGGGGGCCACCCGCCGCGCCCTGGCCGGGGCGCTCGCCGGCCTGCGTCCGTTCGGCGGCGCGCAGGCCGCAGGTGCCGGCCACCCCGCCGTCCTCTTCCTCCAGGGCGCGGCGGGCGACGTGAGCGCCCGGTTCGTCCGGCGCGGTCAGAACTTCGAGGAGGCCGACCGGCTCGGGGGCCTGCTGGCCGGCCAGGCCCTCGCGGCGCTGCTCGACCACGCCGAGGACGTGGACGGCGAGATCGTCGTCGCCCGCACGACCGCCGTGCTCCCGACCCGCGGGGGCGGCTCCCCGGCCGACGCGCGGGCCGCGGAGGCGGGGGCCCGTGCCGAGTGGGTTGCCGTCCGCCGCGAGCACACGGACGGCGGCCCCGAGGAGCGGCTCGCCCGCACCCGGCACGAGGGCGCGCTGGCCGCGCTCCGCATGGCCGAGACGGGTCTGCCACCCTCGGTCGAGCTGCCCCTCTCCGTCGTCGCCGTCGGCCGGCATGCCTGGGTGCATGTCCCGGTCGAGCTGTTCGCCAGTTTCGGGCTGCGGCTCCGGAAGGGCAGCCCGTTCCCCGCGACTCGCGTCGTCGGCTACACCGACGGCTATCTGGGCTACGTGCCCGATGCCGCCGCCTACCGGGACGGCGTCTACGAGAGCGGCGTGAGCCTGTTCGGCCCCGACGGCGGGGAGCAGCTGTGTGCCGCGGTGTTCGAGCTCCTCGAGCAGGTGGCCCCCGGAAAGGAGCGAGCCCGGTGACCCTGCCGGTGCCGACGATCTTCTTCAGCGACCTGGACGGCACGCTGCTCGACGACGACGGGAGCGTGCACCCCGACACCGTGCAGGCGTTCAGGGAGCTGGCCGCACAGGGCGCCCGGATCGTGCTGGCCTCGGGCCGGATCCCGCGGACCATGGCGGCGGTGTGCGAGGCCCTCGACCTGGAGGGGCCGCAGATCACCATGAACGGCGCGCTGGTGTGCTCGCCGCTGACCGGGGAGATCGTGCACGGGTATCCGCTCGAGGAGGCCGCCGTCCGGGAGCACCTGGCCTTCGCCCGCGACCGCGGGCTCCCCGCGGTCCTCGCCCATCCTGACGGGTACGCGGCGCCGGACGTCGAGCCGCTGCGGAACGCCATCCCCGCCGAACTCCTCACGGAGGTGACCGACCTCGACCAGCTCGCCGGCAGCCGGCCGTTCAAGACGTACCTGTTGACCGGCCGGCAGCGGTTCCAGGCGGTGCTCGCCGAGGCCTACGAGGTCTTCGAGGGCCGGTACCACGTCACCTCGGGCGGCGCGGACGACAGCGTCGAGCTCCTCGACCTGCACGCCAACAAGGGCTCCGCCGCGACGGCGCTGGCCACGCGCCTCGGCGTCCCCATGGCCGACGTGGCCGCGGCCGGTGACGGCCTCAACGACGTGGAGCTGCTCCGTGCCGCCGGCGTCTCCATCGCGATGCACGAGGCACCCCAGGACGTCCGTATGGCGGCCTCGTGCATCGCTCCCCCACGATCCGAGGGAGGGCTGGTGCGGGCGGTCGAGCAGTTGTTCGCCATCTCGCCGAGCCCTCTCGAGCAGCCCTGCAGCGACCCCGACCTGAAAGGAGCGCCCCGGTGACCGTCGCCCACATGCGCATCGACAACCGGCTCATCCACGGACAGGTCACGGTCAAGTGGGTCGGCGCCATCGGTGCCAACCACCTGATCGTCACCAACGACGACGTGGCCAAGGACGAGATCCAACGGATGATCCTTCCCCAGGCCGCCCGAGGGGTGCGGACGTCGATCCTCGGCATCGACGACACCCTGGCCTACCTCGCGACGCAGGAGGCGGCGAACGAGAAGATCATGATCATCGCGAAGTTCCCCACCGACGCGCTCCGGCTGCTCGAGGGCGGCGTCGAGCCGCAGGAGATCAACGTCGGCAACCAGGCGCCGACACCGGGGACGAAGTTCACGATGGTCACCCGCTCGATCGCGGTGACGGCCGACGACGCCGCCGTGTACCGGGAGATCGCCCAGAACCGTCCGCTGACCTCGAAGATGATGCCGAACGACAAGCCCGCCGACTTCGTGGCGATGCTCGCCGGCAAGAAGCTCTGAGCGGGGACGACATGTCGGCACAGGAGTTCATGTCCCGGACGGCCGCCCTGCTCGAGCGCGTCCGCACGACCCAGGAGTCGCCCATCCGCGAGGCGGGGCGGGCCTTCGCGGACGCCGTCCGCGGCGGGCACGACGTCTGGGCCTTCGGCACCGGTCACTCACACCTCATCGCGGAGGAGCTCTACGCCCGGGCGGGGGGGTGGGCCGGGATCCGGGCGGTCCTGGAGCCCGCGCTGATGCTGCACGAGGGCGTGGCGAAGAGCTCGCTCATGGAGCGGCTGCCCGGGCTGGCCGAGGTGCTGCTGGAGGTGCACCCGGTCGCTGCCGGCGACGTCGTCATCGTCGTCTCGAACTCCGGTATCAATGCAGTCCCGGTGGAGTTCGCCGCCGGCGCCCGCGCCCGTGGCGCCACCGTCGTGGCCCTCACCTCGCTGGCGCACTCCGCCACCCAGGAACCCCGGACCGCGTCGGGACGGCGGCTCGCCGACGAGGCGCACATCGTGATCGACAACTGCGGGGTCCCCGGCGACGCCATCGTCGAGATCCCCGGCAGCGCGGCGTCGGTCGGGTCGACCTCCACGGTCATCGGGGCCCTGGTCGTCGAGGCCATCGTCAGCGAGGCGGCCGCGCTGTTCGCCGAGGCGGGGATCGAACCGCCGATCCTGCGCAGCAACAACATCGCCGGCGCCGCGGAGCACAACGCGAGGCTCCGGCAGCGGCTGACGGCCCGGTAAGGCGGCAGGAGTGCTCACAGACATCGTGCTGTCCGGTGCCCGCGTCGTGGCCGGTGGCCGCGTGCTCGATCCCGGCTGGGTCGTCGTCCGTGGCGACCGGATCGCCGCCGTGGGTGAGGGCAACCCGCCCGACGACACCGCGCCGGACGGCGCCGCTGTCGATCTCGCCGGCCGGTGGCTCCTGCCGGGCTACATCGACCTGCACGTGCACGGCGGCGGGGGCGGCAGCCTCACCGGCGCGGACCCCGACGAGCACCGCGCCGCCACGGAGTACCACGGCCGGCACGGCACCACCTCGCTGCTGGCCACGACCGTCTCCTCCTCCCCCGACCACCTGGTCGCGGCGATCGGCTCGCTGCGCGAGACGATGCGCGGCCCGGTCCGCGGTGCCCGCATGGTCGGGATCAACATGGAGGGGCCCTACCTCTCGGTGGAGTGCCGGGGGGCGCACGACCCGGCGAAGGTGCGCGACCCCGACCTCGAGGAGTTCGGCCGGCTGGCCGCGCTCGCCGACGGCGCGCTGCGGGTGGTGACCGTGGCCCCGGAGCGCCCGGGCGCCTCCGAGCTGATCGCGGCGGTACGCGCCGCGGGCGCCGTCGTCTCCCTCGGCCACAGCGCCACCCCGTACGACGTCGCGCTCGCCGCCGTCGACCTCGGCGCCACGCTGGTCACCCACATGTTCAACGGGATGCACCCGCTGCACCACCGCAGACCCGGCATGGTCGGCGCGGGCCTGAATTCCCCCGAGCTGACCTGCGAGCTCATCGCGGACGGTCTGCACGTCGACCCCGCGGTGGTGCGCCTGTTCGTCACGGCGAAAGGCGTCGACCGCACCGTGCTCATCACCGACTGCATGCACGCTGCCGGACTGCCGGAGGGCGACTACGACATGGGGGAAGGGCACCTGGTCACGGTGGCCGGCGGGCTGGCGGTGCTGACCGGCAGCGACACCATCGCGGGCAGCACGCTGACCATGGAGCAGGCGGTGCAGAACGTCGTCCGGTGGGCCGGCGTGAGCGTCGCCGAGGCCTCGCGGATGGCGTCGGAGAACCAGGCCCGCCTGCTGGACCGACCCGGGCTCACCGGCCGGATCGTGGCCGACGGCCTCGCCGACCTCGTCGTCCTCGACGGCGACCTCACGGTCCGCGCCACGATGGTCGGCGGCGACTGGATCCACCGGGACGACGCCTTCTCCGC
>JAODNJ010000599.1 GCA_025465155.1 Frankiales bacterium | reverse complement strand
CCGGAGACCTCGTTGGGCAGCTTCGCCCACGACTTCTCCAACCCCACCTCGGTGAGCCGCTTCATCACGATCTCGCGGATCTCGTCCTCGGACTTGTCGGTGTGCTTACGCAACGGGAACGCCGTGTTGTCATAGACGTTCATGGAACCGAACAGCGCACCGTCCTGGAAGAGCACGCCCATCCGGGTGCGCAGGTCGTAGCGCTCCTTCTCCGAGATCTCCCACAGGTTCTGGCCGAAGACCAAAACATCGCCGTGATCTGGCTCCAACAACCCCACCAGATGCTTGATCAACACGCTCTTACCGGTACCCGAGGGCCCCAGGATCGTGGTGATCGCGTCGTCCTGGAATGTCAGGTTCAATCCCTGCAGCACTTTGAAGGAGCCGAACGCCTTGTGAACGTCGCGCACCTCCATGCTGTGCGCGGGCGCATCGACCGTGGACACCCGGCCGCTGTTCGCCGTGTTGATGCTCAATTGTGCTCCAGGTGAATCAGAATTCGGGATCGGTACCACGGCGGTGCTGGGCGCGACCGGTGCTCTTCCTCGGACGCGGCCGGCGGGGGAGCGCCGTGGAGGCGGTTGACACCGCGCACGACACCAGCCGGATCGACGGCCGCGCGACCATCACGTCAGGAAGACGGCTGTCGGAGGTCGCCCATCTCGTTCGCGCAACAGCACCTCGCGCAGTTCAACAGTATGTTGATCTCGCCCGTCGCTCACCTCCCCACGGGGGTGTTTTGTTCGACCCTGGGTGATACTCCACTCCCTGAGGAGCGCCGGGCCTTGTAGCGTGCGGTCACGCGAGGCCTGACGCTCGTGGCCTCTGAACGTGGCAAAGCTGAATTTTTGGCAGAGATCCCAAGGGGCGAGTGAGGGGCAATTCTCCGTGATGCCCGTTGCCGACCCGTCGTTCTCACGACTACGGGTGAGGCCAGCTCTTACGGCGGTCACCGAGGTCGTTGCGCTCGCCAAGGGACTGCTCCCGCCGATGTCAGTGTGGATCGACGACGAGCTCGACTCTCTCCCCTCGGCCTCCAGAGCGCTGCGGATGGTCTGGCGACGAGTCGAGGAGGTACTCCGTTACGGAGCGCTCGATGAGACTCACGTGTCTCCGGGACGTGACCTGGCCTTCCTCCTGCTGTCGCTACGCCGCGCCGACGAGATCATCAGGAAAGCGGAGCTGGATCGCCTCGCGCTCAGGGTCTCCGCGGTAGGCGATGCGCTCGCGGGCCTCGATGGTATTGGCTCGGTCGAGCAGCTCTGGAATGCGTGTCCGCGCGCGGTCTCCCAGCTCGGCTTCGATCGCGGCATGGTCTCGCTGGTCGTCGACATGGTGTGGACCCCGAAGTCCGCGCACAGCGACCGCGAGGCCGCATGGACACAGCAGCTGGTCGAGTCAGGAAAGAGATCACCGAGGAATATCAATTCTTCACTCCCGGAGTTCGATCTCGTACGAAGTCACAAAGCCATCCTGGTAACGGACGTCCAACAGAGACCCGACATCTACGAGGAGGTGGTCCGCACCTCGCGCTCGCGGTCCTACGTGGCCGCCAGGATCGTAGCGAATGGCAATCTTGTCGGATTCATCCATGGTGATAGGTACTTCAGTCGAGAGTCTGTGGACGATATCGACCGCAGTCTCCTCGGAGTATTCGGGGAAGCGTTCGGCCACGTACTGTCGCGTGCGCTCGTAATCGAGAGATCGACTGCCGTCCAGTCACGCCTGTCGTCGATTGCTGCAGGCATCGGTGAAGCCGTGACCGGTCTCAACTGGTCACAGGACGAGGTCGTGTACCCGATCCCAGGAGCGCCCGGCGATCGGATGGACGACCTCGGTGCCGCTGAGCTCCCGCTGAGCGACTGCGGGCTGACCGGTCGTGAGATGGAGGTACTGAAGATGATGGCGACTGGGGTCGACAATGCCGAAATTGCCAGGGATCTCTTCATTGCGAACGAAACCGTCAAGTCTCATGTAAAACACGTCTTGCGGAAACTCGGTGCCACAAGTCGTGCTGAGGCAGTTGCTCGGTGGTTCAACGACGCTTCACGCAGGTAGGGAGCGTCTGGCGGCCAAGGCCGCGGCGTCCGCTGTCAAGAGCAAGATGGAATGAGATGGCAGAGAACGAGAACACCGGTCCGGCGAGCTGCCTGAGTGGGGGCACACGGGTCGCGCCTTCGGTGTCGACCGGAGTCTTCGACCATCTTTCACGTGGAGCGCTGCGACCACATCTGGTGCGGTCGGTGGTATTCCTCGCGATCGTCATCCTTGCCACCATCTGGATGATCGGGCTCACCTTGAGCGCGTTGTCGGCGCTCTCACAGGTCGGTGTTCACGCGCCTGACCTGGGTCCGGAAACCGACTCGTTCCTGTCGCTGCTCGGCCTCGGTGGCATTGTGGTGTTCGGGTTGGGCTGGTTGATCTCCCTGTTCGTCGCGGCCCGCGAGTTCGTCGACGAAGGTGGCGCGGTGGTCGTCGTGCGGGAGGCCGGCCCTCATCTGTATCTGGGATGGACGATGTGGCGGGAGCGCTCGACGGCGGCCCTGTTCGGCAGCGTGTTCGCTGACCTGGTCGCTGGTGCCGGACCGGACGACTCTCGGCTGATCGAAGCGAGTTCGTCCGGTGTACTGCGCGAGTTGCTGCGTACCGCGACCGAGCGGAGCCTCCCCAACCTCACTGACCCGGGGAGTGCCGCTGAGATC
>JAODNJ010000279.1 GCA_025465155.1 Frankiales bacterium | reverse complement strand
CGCTGCCCACCTGCATCCCACCCCGGCCCGCTGCTGCGTCCGCCTCGAACCAGAATCCGACGTTGCGGATGCAGCGGCCAGAAGCGGCGGGCTGGACGGATGAACGTCGGCGGGGCGTGGGGCCCGGGTAGCGTCAGCCGCGCGGCGATACTGAGGCCCTTTCCAACCTGGTGGAGAGCTGGCTCGGGTGGCTGCGGCGTGGCATCACCGGAATGAGTGAAGCTCCTGGCGTGGCGGGCAGGGTCATCTCGTCGCGATGGTGTCCGGGTGGGCATTGGGACCACCGCTCGGTGGCACGACGACCCGCACCAGTGCGTCGACGACAGCGCCTCCGATGGGGAGACGACCAGCGGTTGATCTACGCCTCGGCCCGCCCCGGGCAGGGCTCGGCCGCCCAACCCAACCAGGCAGCGGCTTCACTCGCGACGGGGGCGTCCCCCCGGAGTGACGAGCTTGGGCCCACTGCGAAGCCCGTCCAGCGCGCCCGGCCTCGACGGCTCTAGCGTCACAGGCCATGCGGAGACCGCCAGGTGGCCGGTCACCCACCGGCCTCTACTCGGTGATTACCGGTTGGCCGCCGGTGTGCCCGCGGCGGCCATCTGTTCGCGCCGGCGCACTACGGTTGCGGTGAAGACGCCTGCCGCGGCCGCGGTCGCAGCGAGCAGCAGGAACCCGACCATGTAGTTGCCCAGGGCACCGTAGACTAAACCCATGACCAGCGGGGGGAAGAAGCCTCCGAGCCCGCCGGCGGCGCCGACCACTCCGGTCACGGCCCCGACCTGTTCGGGTGCGACCAGCCGGGCGAGGAGTGCGAAGACCGCCCCGGTGCCGGCGCCCAGGGCCGCGGCAAGCCCGAGGAAGGTCACCGTGCCGACTGGGACCAGCGGGAACTCGAACGCCGCCATCAGGGCCAGCAACGCGGCCGCGCCGTAGGCGCTGAGCAGAACCGCGATCGGCTTGAACCGGTCGGACAGCCAACCCCCGATGGGCCGCATGGCGACGGCGAGCACCACGAACCCGGCAGTCCGCAGCGCCGCGTCGCTGCGCTCGAGATGGTAGGCGGTGGTGAGATAGGTGGGCAGGTACACGCTGAACGCCACGAAGCCGCCGAACGCGACGGCGTACAGGAACGACAGCTGCAGCGTCACCGGCATACGCAGCGTTGTCGCGAGCCGGGTCAGCATGCTCCCGGCGGCGACGGGCCGGTCCGGCCGGTCGCGCAGCAGCAGGTAGGCGACCACGGCGTACACCACAAGCGCCGCAGCGACCAGGTCGAACGGGAAGCTGGGGCCGATCGCCTTGGTCAGCTGCACGGTGGTGAAGGCCGAGATCGCGGTACCGCCCATGCCGGCGCCGAAGATGCCCAGCGCGAGGCCGCGCCGTTGCGGGGGGTACCACGAGTTCACGAACGGGATGCCGATGGCGAATGTGGTGCCGCCCAGGCCGAGGAAGAAGCCACCGACCAGGTAGCCGGCGAACGAGCTTGCGAGGTGACCGAGGTAAAGCACCGGCAGCACTGTCAGCAGGGCAACGACCGGGAACATGCGGCGCGCGCCCAGCCGGTCGGTGAGCGCGCCGACCGGGATCCGGCCGAGCGAGCCGACGATGACCGGTACCGCGACCAGCAGTGACTGCTGGAACGAGGTGAGCGACAGCTGCTCGCGCAGGGTCGCGCTCAGCGGCGACAGCAGCGCCCAGGCCCAGAACGTCACCGCGAAGCCGATGGTGGCCAGCGTGAGCATCATCGCCGGTCGCGGTGACGCCGCCACCGACGGCCCGGTGGCCGGTGTTGTCCCCTTCGCCGCCCGTCTGGTCACGGCGCATCTCCGATCTGCCGGTCGACCCTGCGCAGTGCGGCGGCTTCGGCCACAGGCGCCGACGAATGTCCATCGTCGTACGCCCGGGTGCATGATCGGCAGGGCTGTTCCGTCCCAATTCTTGGGACCTTCGGCATTGATGCGCTCGGATCCGCCTGCCAGGATCAGAAGGGGGGCTGCTGCGGAAGGGACGCGGTCATGGCTCTGGACGCGGGCACAGGCAATGGGCGGGCGTGCCCCAAGGGCGGAACGGACGGACCTGCGGCCGATGCGCTGCTGCGGACCGGGCGGTTCTTCACCCGCCGGGAGACCTCGGACGACCTGCGGGCGGTGTTCCGCGAGGGCGGCCGGGAGGGCGACGCCTTCTACCGGGACCGGTGGAGCCACGACAAGGTGGTGCGCTCCACGCACGGGGTGAACTGCACCGGCTCGTGCTCGTGGAAGGTCTACGTCAAGGACGGGATCATCACCTGGGAGACCCAGCAGACCGACTACCCCTCGGTCGGGCCGGATTCCCCGGAGTACGAACCGCGCGGCTGCCCGCGCGGAGCCGCTTTCTCCTGGTACACCTACTCCCCCACCCGGCTGCGCTACCCCTACGCCCGCGGCGTTATGGTCGAGATGTACCGCGAGGCGAGGGCTCGGCTCGGCGATCCGGTGGCCGCGTGGGCCGAGGTCACCGGCGATCCGGTCAAGCGGCGGCGCTACCAGTCCGCGCGCGGCAAGGGCGGGCACGTGCGGGTGTCCTGGGACGAGGCCGTGGAGATCGTCGCCGCGGCGCACGTGCACACGATCAAGACCTACGGCCCGGACCGGGTGGCCGGGTTCTCCCCGATCCCGGCGATGTCGATGGTCAGCCACGCCGTCGGGTCGCGGTTCATCGAGCTGATCGGCGGGGCGATGACCTCGTTCTACGACTGGTACGCCGACCTGCCCGTCGCTTCGCCGCAGGTGTTCGGCGACCAGACCGACGTCCCGGAGTCCGGGGACTGGTGGAACGCCACCTACCTGCTGATGTGGGGCTCCAACGTGCCGGTCACCCGCACCCCGGACGCGCATTGGATGGCCGAGGCCCGCTACAAGGGGCAGAAGGTCGTCGTCGTCTCGCCGGATTACGCGGACAACACCAAGTTCGCCGACACCTGGCTGCCCGCGCAGCCGGGCACCGACGGGGCGCTGGCGATGGCCATGGGCCACGTGATGTTGAAGGAGTTCTTCGTCGACCGGCGGGTGCCGTTCTTCGTCGACTACGTGCAGCGCTACACCGATCTGCCGTTCCTGGTGACGCTGGACGAGCAGGACGGGACGCACGTGCCCGGCAAGTTCCTCACCGCCGCTGACCTCGGCGACTCCGACGAGGGCGCGGTATGGAAGACGGTGCTGCTCGACGGGCGCACCGGCGATCCGGTGGTGCCGAACGGGTCGATGGGCTTCCGCTACACCGAGACCGGCGTCGGCCGCTGGAACCTCGACCTCGGTGACGTCGCCCCCCAGCTGACGGTTCTGGATCCGGATCGGCTCGAGGCGGCCGAGGTGCTGCTGCCCCGCTTCGACGCCCTCGACGGCACGGGCCGGGTGTTGCGCCGCGGGGTGCCGGTGCGCCGGGTCGGCGGGCGGCTGGTCACCACGGTGTTCGATCTGATGCTCGCCCAGTACGGTGTGCGCCGCGACGGAATGCCCGGGATATGGCCCGCCGGCTACGACGACCCGGCCGAGCCGTACACCCCGGCCTGGCAGGAGCCGATCACGTCGGTGCCGGCCGGGCAGGTCGTGCGTATCGCCCGGGAGATGGCCGCCAACGCCGAGGAGTCGCACGGCCGCACCATGATCATCATGGGGGCGGGGATCTGCCAGTGGTTCCACGGCGACGCCACCTACCGCGCGGTGCTGGCGCTGCTCATGCTCACCGGGTCGATGGGCCGCAACGGCGGCGGCTGGGCGCACTACGTGGGCCAGGAGAAGTGCCGCCCGGTCACCGGCTGGGCGACCATGGCGGGGGCCACCGACTGGCAGCGGCCGCCGCGGCAGATGATCGGCACGGCGTACTGGTACACCCACACCGACCAGTGGCGCTACGACGGCTACCGCGCCGACGCGCTCACCTCCCCGCTGGCGCAGGGCCGGCTGGCCGGAATGCACACGATGGACACCATCGCGCTGTCCGCGCGGCTGGGCTGGATGCCCTCCTACCCGCAGTTCGACCGCAACCCCCTCGACGTCACCGACGAGGCCGCCGCCGCGGGCCAGGAGGTCCCGGCCTACGTCGCTTCGCAGCTGCGGGACAGGAAGCTGAGCTTCGCGATCGAGGATCCCGACGCGCCGGAGAACTGGCCGCGGTGTCTCACCCTGTGGCGGGCCAACCTGCTCGGCTCCTCGGCCAAGGGCGACGAGTACTTCCTCAAACACCTGCTCGGCACGCACAACAACCTGATGGCCGAGCAGACCCCCGAGGGCCGGCGGCCGCGCGACGTCGTGTGGCGGGACGGCGACCCGCCCGAGGGCAAGCTCGACCTGCTGCTGTCGCTGGATTTCCGGATGACGAGCTCGACGCTGCTCTCCGACGTCGTGCTCCCTGCCGCGACGTGGTACGAGAAGCACGACCTGAACACCACGGACATGCATCCGTTCGTGCACGCGTTCAATCCGGCGATCGACCCGCCGTTCGAGTCGCGCACCGACTTCGACGCCTTCGGAGCCATCGCGCGGCGGTTCAGCGAGCTCGCCCGCACCCACCTCGGGGTGCGCCGCGACGTCGTCGCCGTGCCGCTGCAGCACGACACCCCGGGCGAGACCGCGCAGCCCGGCGGCCGGGTCCTGGACTGGCGGGCCGGTGAGGTCGAGCCGGTCCCCGGACGCACGATGCCGAACTTCGTGGTCGTCGAACGGGACTACCCCGCCGTCGCCGAGAAGATGGCCAGCGTCGGCCCGCTGCTCGACCGGCTCGGGATGACGACGAAGGCCGTCACCTACCACCCCGACGAGGAGATCGCCTACCTGTCGGCGAAGAACGGCGTGATGCTCGGCGGCGCCGGGGACGGCCGCCCTGCCATCGACACCGACGCCAAGATGGCCGAGGCGATCCTCGCGCTGTCCGCGACGACGAACGGCCGGCTCGCCGTGCAGGGCTTCCGGCAGCTGGAGCGGCGCACCGGCACCGGGCTGGCTGATCTGGCCGAGGGCAGCGAGGAGCGCCGGATCACGTTCGCCGATACCCAGGCCCGGCCGGTCCCGGTGATCACCAGCCCGGAGTGGTCGGGCAGCGAGACCGGTGGGCGCCGCTACGCGCCGTTCACGGTCAACGTCGAGCGGTTCAAGCCGTGGCACACCCTGACCGGGCGGATGCACTTCCTGCTCGACCACGACTGGATGCACGAGATGGGCGAGACGCTGCCGATCTACCGCGTGCCGCTGGACATGCACCGGCTGTTCGGCGAACCACGACTCGGCGAGCTGGGCACGGAGGGCGCCTCGGTGACGGTGCGCTACCTGACGCCACACTCGAAGTGGTCGATTCACTCGGAGTACCAGGACAACCTGTTGATGTTGTCGCTGTCGCGCGGCGGTCCCACGGTGTGGATGAGCGAGGCCGACGCCACCGCGATCGGGGTCCGGGACAACGACTGGATCGAGGCGGTGAACCGCAACGGTGTGCTGGTCGCGCGGGCGATCGTCACCCACCGCATGCCGGCCGGGACGGTGTTCGTCTACCACGCGCAGGAGCGGGTGGTGAATGTGCCGAAGTCCGAGGCGACCGGGCGACGCGGCGGCATCCACAACTCGCTGACCCGCATCCTGGTCAAGCCGACCCATCTCATCGGGGGCTACGCCCAGCTGTCCTTCGCGTTCAACTACCTCGGGCCTGCCGGGAACCAGCGCGACGAGGTGACGGTCGTCCGCCGCCGTACGAGCCAGAAGGTCGAGTACTGACATGCACGTGATGGCCCAGATGGGCATGGTCATGAACCTCGACAAATGCATCGGCTGCCACACCTGCTCGGTGACCTGCAAGCAGGCGTGGACCAACCGCAGCGGCGTCGAGTACGTCTGGTTCAACAACGTCGAGACCCGCCCCGGGCAGGGCTACCCGCGCCGCTACCAGGACCAGGAGAGGTGGAAGGGCGGCTGGGTGCGCAACCGCCGCGGCCGGCTCCGGCTCAAGGCCGGTGGCCGGTTCAAGAAGCTGCTCACGATCTTCGCGAACCCGGTGCTGCCCAACATCCGCGACTACTACGAACCCTGGACCTACGACTACGAGAAGCTCACCGAGGCCCCGCTGGGTGATGACTTCCCGGTAGCGCAGCCGAAGTCGCTGCTCTCCGGCGAGCCGATGGCGATCGAGTGGAGCGCGAATTGGGACGACGACCTCGGCGGCGCCCCCGAACACGGCCCGCGCGACCCGATCGTCGAACGGTTGCGCAAGGAGTCCGAGGACAAGGTCCGATTCTCCTACGAGCAGGCCTTCATGTTCTTCCTGCCGCGCATCTGCGAGCACTGTCTCAACCCGTCCTGCGTGGCGTCGTGCCCGTCCGGGGCGATGTACAAGCGCGCCGAGGACGGCATCGTGCTGGTCGACCAGGACCGGTGCCGGGGCTGGCGGATGTGCGTCACCGGCTGCCCGTACAAGAAGGTCTACTTCAACCACCGCACCGGCAAGGCCGAGAAGTGCACGTTCTGCTACCCCCGGGTCGAGGTCGGGCTGCCCACCGTGTGCAGCGAGACCTGCGTGGGCCGGCTGCGCTACATCGGACTGTTCCTCTACGACGCCGACCGGGTCACCGCGGCGGCCTCGGTCGAGAACGAGCAGGACCTCTACGAGGCCCAGCTCGACCTGCTGCTCGACCCGACCGACCCCGCGGTGCTCGATCACGCCCGCCGCGACGGCATCGCCGAGGACTGGCTGGAGGCCGCCCGCCGCTCCCCGGTGTACCGGCTGGCCAAGACCTACCGGGTGGCGCTGCCGCTGCACCCGGAGTTCCGCACGATGCCGATGGTCTGGTACATCCCGCCGCTGTCCCCGGTCGTCGACCGGCTCGCCGAGACCGGCCACGACGGCGAGGACGCCGCCAACCTTTTCGGCGCCATCGACGCGCTGCGCATCCCGATCGGGTACCTCGCCGAGCTGTTCACCGCGGGCGACCCCGCGCCGGTGCGCGGCGTACTGCAGAAGCTGGCCGCGATGCGCTCCTACATGCGTGACGTGACGCTGGACCGGCCCCACAACGAGTCGATCGCGACGGCCGTCGGGATGACCGGCGGCGAGATCATCGAGATGTACCGGCTGCTGGCGATCGCCAAATACGAGGAGCGCTACGTCATCCCGACCGCCTACTCCGGCGAGGCCCACCAGCTCGAGGAGCTCGGCTGCAGCCTCGACGTCGACGGCGGTCCGGGCATGATCGGCAGCGGCCCGTTCGGCGAGGCCTCCGGTCGCGCGACCCCGGTGTCGGTGGAGACGTTCCACGCGCTGCGCGACCGGCAGACCAGCGACCACATCGCCGACCCGGGCGAGCGGGGCGCCCGGATCAACCTGCTGAACTGGGACGGTAAGGGCCGCCCTCCGGGGCTGTTCCCGCCGCCGCGGCAGACACCACCGGGACCCGGAGACCTCACTGCAGGCGGCGCCGCGGCGGCGCGGACTGCCGAGCTCGGCGAGGACGGGCGATGAACGGTTACGGCGAACGGGCCCGGGCGGCGGTGCTGCAGGCGGCCTCGGTGTGTCTGCAGTACCCCGACGATGCCGTGCTGGCGACACTGCCGGTCGTCCGGGACGCGGTCGGCGCCTTACCCGAGGGCAGACCGCGGGAGCGACTGGGCGCCTTCCTCGACTCCGCCGCGGCCACCCCACCCGGCGAGCTGGCTCAGCACTATGTCGGCGTCTTCGACACCCGGCGGCGGTGCTGCCTGTACCTGACCTGGTGGACCGACGGCGAGACCCGGCGCCGCGGCGGTGCGCTCGCCGCGCTCAAGGCCCGCTACCGGGCCGCCGGGGTCGAGCTCGACAGCACCGAGCTGCCCGATTTCCTCCCGGTGGTGCTCGAGTTCGCCGCCACCGCCGACCTCGCCGACGGGCTTCAACTCCTGCAGGAGAACCGGCCGGGCATCGAGCTGCTACGCCTGGCACTGCTCGACGCGGGCACCCCGTACGCGGCGCCGGTCGAGGCGGTCTGCGCGCTGCTGCCGGGGCCGTCGCCGGCCGACGTCGCCGCGGCCAAGGCACTCGCGCGCAGCGGACCGCCGCGGGAGCAGGTCGGACTCGAGCTCGCGCCGTTCGCACTGGGGCCGATCGGAGGGCACCGATGAACTGGCAGGACGTGCTGCTGTGGGCCGTGCTGCCCTACGTCATGGTCGTCGTGCTCGTCGGCGGCACCATCTGGCGTTACCGCTACGACAAGTTCGGCTGGACCACCCGCTCATCAGAGCTGCACGAGTCACGGCTGCTACGCGTCGGCAGCCCCCTGTTCCACTTCGGGCTCCTCGTCGTGATCATCGGGCACGTGATCGGACTGATCATCCCGAAAAGCTTGACCGACGCGGCCGGCCTGAGCCAGCAGGCCTACCACGTACAGGCCCTGCTGCTCGGCGGCATCGCCGGGTTCTGCACCCTGGCCGGGGTCGCGATCCTGATCTACCGGCGGCGGACCACCGGCCCGGTCTTCATGGCCACCACGCGCAACGACAAACTGATGTACGTCGTGCTCGTCGCAGCCATCGTCGCCGGGTTGGCGACCACCCTGCTCGGCGCGGCCGGCGGCGAAGAGCACAACTACCGGCTGACGGTCGCGCCGTGGTTCCGGTCGCTGTTCGTGCTCCAACCCGACATCGCGAGCATGGCCGGGGCCGGGCTGGCGTTCCAGCTGCACACCCTCATCGGCCTGCTGCTGTTCACGATCTGGCCGTTCACCCGGCTGGTCCACGCATTCACCGCGCCGCTGGGCTACCTGTTCCGGCCCTACATCGTCTACCGATCACGGCAGGGCGGACCGGCCGCGCGCCCGGCACGCCGCGGTTGGGAACGGATCTGATGATCCTCCCGTGGAAAAGGACGAACCCGTGCAGAACACCTCTGGAGCGCTGGCCGGTGAGCAACTGGAGGCGGCCAGGTCAGCGTCCAGCAGGCGCGCCACCTGCACCGGCTGCCGTCCGAAGGCGGGGAGGCCCGGCCGAACCTGCGACGCCGAGGATCAACCAGCACGCGACGGCGGCTGCAAGGCCGGCCCCGTCCCGACGAGGTCGACGCGTTGATCGCCGCCCTCCACATGCCGGCCGCCCTCGTCACCCTCACCGGTGCCCCGCACGAGCAAATCTCGTCTTCTCCTGGTCCGCCCCCACCGAGGCGAGCAGCCACGCACCGTGAAACGACCTCTTACACGGGAGCATGCTGGTGATGGTGGGCTTCGACGGGTCCATCCCCAGTCAGCGCACTCCGGTCTACATCGGCGGGTGCAGCGCAGCCGGGTCGCCCGGGTGGTGGTTACGTCGCTCCGGTCCCACCGCCCACGACGCGGGGAATCCAGATGATCGGAACACTGGGACGGATCCGCCTGGCCTCCGGCCTCGACTCCTGGGAGGCAGGAAAGGCGACCTGCTGATCGTCCCGCTCGCCCCGCACAGCCTGGAGGCTGTCGAGGACTCGGCCGTGCTGCTCACGGTGGCGAAGGCGGGTCGCTAGCTCCGATCACTGCTTCAGCGCCCGCAGCAGGGCGGCCGGCGACCGACCGCCGCGAAACGGATCAGGATGGGCACGATGCAGACATCCTCGCTCGACGCCGGGTGACTGCACGCTGCGGCCACCACCACGCTGCCTGGTTTCACGGGTGGAAGTACGACCATTTGCTGGTCTGCGCATGGCTGGCGGGGGCTAACCTCGACTTTCACACGATCGTGTAGAGCGGAACCACAGGTCCTTCCGAGGAGTCCGCGAATGATCTCAGACAGGTCCCGGCCCATCGTCGAGGCGACGCTGCCCGTGGTGGGGGAGAACATCCGGGAGATCGCCAGACGCTTCTACGAACACCTGTTCGCCAACCACCCGGAGTTGCTCGACGGCACCTTCAACCGCGGCAACCAGGTTGACGGTTCCCAGCAGCAGGCGCTGGCCGGGTCGGTCGCGGGCTTCGCCACCGCGTTGGTCAACACCCCTGGTCAGGTGCCGGAGAAGCTGCTGTCGCGGATCGCGCACAAGCACGCGTCCCTTGGCATCCGGGCCGAGCAGTACCAGGTCGTCCACGACAACCTGATGTGGGCAATCGTGGACGTCCTGGGCGAGGCGGTCACGCCGGGGGTCGCGGCGGCGTGGGATGAGGTCTACTGGCTGATGGCCAACGCGCTGATCAACCAGGAGCGGGGCCTGTACAGCGCGCGCGGGGTGCGGCCGGAGACGGTGTGGCGGCAGTGGCAGGTCGACAAGAAGATCCGGGAGACCGACGACGTGGTGACGTTCGTGGTCAAGCGGATCGACAACCGGCTGGTGAAGTCCTCGCTGCCGGGGCAGTACGTGACCGTGCTGATGCCGATGCCGGACGGGGTGCGCCAGCCGCGCCAGTACAGCCTGACTCGGGCCGACGACGGCGAACACCGGCAGTTTTCGGTCAAGCGGGTGGACGGCGAGGGGAAGCCGGCCGGTGAGGTGTCGACGCTGCTGCACGACTCGGTCGCCGTGGGCGACGTGCTCACCCTGTCGCTGCCTTTCGGTGACGTCGTGCTCGACGATGCCGGGCGGCCGGTGGTGTTCATCAGCGCGGGCATCGGGATCACCCCGATGGCCGGGATGCTGTCGCATCTGGTTGCGGCCGGCTCCGAACTGCAGACTGTGCTGCTGCACGCCGATGTGCACGAGGTCGTTCGCGCTGCGCCGCCAGGTCGTCAGCGATGTTCTCGCGTTGCGCAACGCCTCGATCCACCTCTGGTATGAGAAGGGCACCGGCAGCAACGAGCCGGTGGACGGGGTCTACTCCGGGATCATGGACCTCTCCCAAGTCAAGTTGCCCGACAACGCCTGGTATTACCTGTGCGGGCCGATCCCGTTCCTGCAGATGGTGCGCAGCGCGCTGATCGAACGGGGCGTGGTGCCCCACGACATCCAATACGAGGTGTTCGGCCCCGACCTGTGGCAGGCGGATCTCGACTGACGAGCCGTGGTCGCCGAGCGCGGGCAGCAGCTGCGCCCAGGCAGCCCTGTCCCGATTGGGACTCCGGCGACTGCCCGCGACGGCGTACAGCCGAGGCCCGCCCTCAACGGATGATCCCCAAGACCGGCGGCAAGCTGCGCCGGTTGGGGATTCCGACCGTGGCCGACCGGGTGGTCCAGGCGGCCCTGAAACTGGCGTTGAAGCCGATCTTCGAGGCGGACTTCCTGCCGTGTTCCTACGGGTTCCGTCCGAAGCGCCGAGCCCATTACGCGGTCGCGGAAGTGCATTAAGACGTCGTTTCAGAAGTGGCGGGTCCGGTCCTGACGCCGCTGGCGGGGCTGGCAGCATTGGCCCATGCCCGCGCCTCGCGTGACCGCGAAGACGAAGATCTTCGAGCTGGAGATCGTGCTGGCTGAGGTGCAGCCACCGGTCCGGCGCTGCGTGCAGGTGCCGGGCGAGATTGACCTGGCCGTGTTGCATGAGGTGGTGCAGTCGGCGATGGGCTGGACGAACTCCCACCTGCACGAGTTCGAGATCGATGGCCGCCGCTACGGGATCCCGGACCCGGACTGGGGCGACCAGCAGGTCACCGACGAGGCGAAGGGCACGCTGTTCCGCATGGTCAAGCAGGGCGATCGGTTCAGGTACCTCTACGACTTCGGCGACAACTGGACGCATGAGATCACCGTGGAGAAGGTTCTCGCCGCGGAGCCGGGTGTGCGTTATCCGCGCTGCGTCGCAGGTCAGGGAGCGTGCCCGCCGGAGGACGTCGGCGGTATCTGGGGGTATGAGGAGTTCCAGGCCGCACTCGCCGATCCCTCGCATCCCGACCATGACGAGCGCCGCGAGTGGGCGGGCGCGCCGTTCGACCCGCACCGCTTCGATCCCGCCGAGGCCGACCGTGCCCTGGTGTGGTTGGCCTGGCGGCCTCTGACCACGGTCTCGTAGACGGAGCTTGCGGGGCTGCACCCGGTCATGCGGGTCGTGGCCGATGCCCGGTGAGGCGGCGGTGACAGATCAGGGCGCAGGCCAGCGACAGCAGTGCGGTGATGGTGGACTCGGCGCGGTCGTAGCGCAGCGCCAGGCGGCGGAAGTCCAGCAGCCAGGACATGGTGCGCTCGACGACCCAGCGGACCCGTCCGAGGCGGGTGGAGTCCTCGATCCCGCGCCGCGCGATCCGCACCCCGATCCCACGTTTGGCCAGGTAGCGGCGGCATCGGGGGTAGTCGTAGCCCTTGTCGGCGTGCAGCTTGTCCGGGCGCCGGCGGGGACGACCGGGGCGTCGGGCGTGTTCGCGGACGCCGGGGTTGGTATCCAACAACTCCGCGAGCATGCGGCTGTCGTGGGTGTTCGCGCCGGTGACCAGGGCGTGCAGCGGCAGCCCGTTGCGGTCGCACAGCACGTGGTACTTGCTGCCGGCCTTGCCGCGGTCGGTCGGCGACGGCCCGGTGGCCTCGCCGCGGCGCTTGGCCCGCACGCTCACGCTGTCCACCGCCGCCCGCGACCAGTCCAGCAGACCCTGCTGGGCGAGCCGGTCGAGCACCACCCGGTGCAGTCGCTGCCACACCCCGACCTGCTGCCACTCGCGCAACCGCCGCCAGCAGGTGACCCCTGACCCGCACCCGAGCTCCTGGGGCAGGGCGTTCCAGCTGATCCCGGTTCTGAGCACGAACACGATCCCGGCCAGCGCCGCCCGATCCGAGACCCGCGGTCGCCCGGTCCGTCCACGCCTGGCCTTGCGCGGCTTCGGGAGCAGCGGCTCCACCAGCACCCACAGCTCGTCGCTGACCAACCGCTCGACACAAGATCGCCTCGACATCGACAGACATGATCAGCAAGCAGCGGTGATCCACACAGGACCGACACACCGACTTCTGAAACGACGTCTAAAGATCGACATGAACACCGAGGTCCCGCGTGCCCGATCCTGTCAGTT
>JAODNJ010000612.1 GCA_025465155.1 Frankiales bacterium | reverse complement strand
GATCTGTCCATTCGCGTGGGAGACACGGAGCCTCCCGCACACGCCAGTGACCGGCTGTTGGTGAACGTGGACGCCGTGGGCCTGACCTTCGGCGAACCGCACTGGGTGACCAACGGAACCATGGCGCTACCGGACGGTTCGAAACGGCCGCTCCCGGTCATCGTGGGACACGAGTTTGCCGGCCGGGTTGCCCATGTCGGCGCGGCGACAAGCGGATTCTCGGTCGGCGACCGCGTGGTTGGCCTTATCGACTTCTGGCGCAATGGCGCGGCGGCCGAGCAGGCGAGCGTTCTGCCCGGGGAGGTGACGCACCTGTCCGATGCGCTCTCCGCCGTCGAGGCCTCGACCCTGCCGATAGGGGCGCTCACGGCCTGGCAGGCACTGTTCGATTTCGCAGCGCTGAAAGCGGACGAGACCGTGCTTATCCATGGCGGCGCCGGCGCGGTCGGCACGTTTGCCATCCAGATCGCCAAGGGTATCGGCGCATGCGTGATCGCCACCGCCCGCGGCAGCGAAGCCACCAGCCTGTGCAGCCAACTGGGTGCGGACGTGACGATCGATACGACGACGGACCGCTTCGAAGACGTAGCGGGGGCAGTGGATGTCGTCTTCGACACAGTGGGTCGCGATCTGCTCGAACGTAGCTGGCGGTTCGTCAAGCCAGGCGCGCGCCTGGTCACCATCTCGGGCGAAGCCGAGGATGCGCCGTCGCCGGACCGCGCGAAGGAACTCGGCATCGAAGCCTTCTGGTTCATCGTCAAACCCGATCCCGCACAGCTGGCGGAGATCGTGCGCTGGGTCGCGGACGGACGCCTTACCGTGCAGGTGGATCGCACCTACCGTCTCGACGAGGCGCGACAGGCGTTTCTCGAAGCGGACTCACGGGCGAAGCGCGGCAAGACGGTGCTAGCCGTGTAAGCGCCGCGGCGGGTCAGCCCATCTGGTCGCCGCGACGCAGGTTGATGTGCAGCGCCGTGGCGACCACCAGCATCGACTCGTCATCGCTCGACGAGGTGATCCAGCCGGCGGAAACATCGTCGTCCGCCTCGCGCGACCACAACGTATAGCCACGCGGCTTGAGCTGGTCGTAGGCGCGGTTGAAGATTTCGGCCGCGTCGATGTCCTCGTGATACTCGTCCTCGTCCGGATCGCCGTCCCAGTCCATGGTGACATCGTGGAAGCGCGATACCAGCTCCTGGAGCGCTTCGACCAGAGCACGCGTGTCGTCGGCGTCCACCTCGAACGTGGAACGCCAGTCGGTAACCTGGCCAACGATCCGAATGGGCTCATCGTCACCCTGGTCTTCCACTTCGTTGCGATAGTCGCTGAACTGCTTCTTGGCGGCTTCCTCGTCGCCGGGGTTGATCATCAGCAGGAGCTGCCAGACGTGCTTTTCGACAGTATCCTCGCTGTCGTCATCGTCGTACTCGCGCTCTTCGTAGGATTCGTCGTCGTAGGAATTCATGGGGGCGTCGCCTGTCGGTCAGGCGACAATGATCGCATTTTCCGGGGCAACACCGCCGTGAGGGCACTTGGACGGCTATTCGACCGGGTTGACAAACTTGCGACGCGGTGCAACAAATAGTCCTCCAGGCCCACTGCCAGGCGATCTACTCACCAGTGAACGCACTCAAACACAGCGCGAAGACCTCCCCGATGACGTTCGCGGCCATGCCGCGTTGTTCGGTGGACGGCGCCTGTTGTTGTTGTCGACTGGGCTGAGTTCGGCCCCACGTCCGGCGTTTGACGCCCTGACGTAGATACCGCGGCCTCGCCCGCGGTCCTTCTCCCTCCCTCGTTCTTCCCGGTCGTGCCGATCGGCGTCGCGTTGCGCGTCGCCGGGGCGTGGCCGTCTTTCCACACCCGGCGCCCAGAAGCGTCGGCGTTTCGCATCGTCCCCAGGGGAAACACGTCCATGTTCGCTCTCGCTCCACGCCGCCGTACGCCTTTGTTCATCGCCGTTTCGCTGGTTCTCACCGCTTCCGCGACGCTGGCCCGGGCGCAGGACGCCGCCCCCGCCGACAAGCCTGACGCGGCCAAGACCAGCCAGCTCGATACCGTCATCGTCACCGGCACGCGCAGCACGGAACGCACCGTTTCCAGCTCCCTGCAGCCGATCGACGTGATTACGCCGCAGCAGTTGCAGCAGAGCGGTGCCACCCAGCTGACGGCAGCGCTCGCGCGGCTGGTGCCCTCGCTGAGCTTCCCGCAACCGACGACGATCAGCGGCGCGGAAGTCGCGCGCCCGGTGACGTTGCGCGGCCTCAGCCCGGATCAGGTCCTGGTGCTGATCGACGGTAAACGCCAGCACAGCGGTGCCTTCCTCAACCTGGGCGGCGCGATCGGGCGCGGTTCGAACCCGGTGGACCTCAACGCCATTCCGATCTCGGCGATCGAGCGGATCGAGGTGCTCCGTGACGGTCAATCGGCACGTTATGGCTCCGACGCCATCGGCGGCGTGATCAACGTGATCCTTAAAAAGGGCGGCGAGGGTGGCCAGGTCACCGCGAAGTTCGGCGGTTACGACGCCGGCGACGGGCTGCAGCGGCAGCTCAGTGCGGATACGGGATTCAAGATCGGAGACAAGGGCTCGATCCATGTCGCCATCGACACGCAGAACAATGACTACACCAACCGCGCCGGCCCCGATCAAACGCCCGCTGCCAAGGGTACGACGTACAACCAGAAGGTCTACCGGCTCGGCGATCCCGGCGTGCAGTCGAACAAGGTCTCCGTGACCGGCCAGTACGAATTCAGCAAGGCGGCCGAGGTGTATTTCGAAGCGTTGTATCGCCGTGATCGCGACGAAAGCGCGAGCCTGTATCGTCATCGTGGCGACTCCACCAATGTCCCGGCGATTTATCCGGATGGCTATTTGCCGGTAAGCATTCCCATCGTCAGCGACACGACGCTCACCGCCGGCCTCCGTGGCGAGCTCGGCGACGGATGGCACTACGATGTCTCGGCGAGCCATGGCTCCAACGAGTACGATCAGCGCAGCCATTCGATCAACGCCGATTGGTACAAAGCGTTCGGCTATACGCCGTTCTTCATCCAGGGTGCCGATTACAAGACCAACCAGCAGGTCGGTAACGTCGACATCAGCAAGGAATTTTCGCCGTCGTGGCTGGCCAATCCCGTCAGCGTATCGTTCGGTGTCGAATACCTTCGCCAGGCATACAAGGTGACGCCGGGCGACGCCGTGTCGCAGTACGGCGCGAACGGCGGCATCACGGGCGACCTGCAGGGCAACTGGCAGCGTCACGATGTGTCCGAATACATCGATCTGGAAACCAACATCACCGACCGCTTCGCGCTGTCGCTGGCCGGGCGCCACGAGCAGTACAGCGACTTCGGCGGTACGACCTCGGGCTCGCTGGCGGGTCGCTTCGACTTCACGCCGCGCGTTGCCTTGCGTGGCAGCATCGGCACCGGTTTCCGTGCGCCGACGCTGGTGCAGCAGCACTACGCCGATATCTCCCAGCAGCTGCAGGATCTCGGTCATGGGCAGGTGCTGGTGCAGTCGGGAACCTTCCCCGTCGATGCCGAGGCGGCGAGCCTTCTCGGTGCCGAGAAACTCGAGCCGGAGAAGTCGCGCAGCGCTACCGTGGGCCTGGTGCTCGAGCCACTCACCGGCTGGAACGTGAGCATCGACGCGTACTGGATCAAAATCACCAACCGCATCAACCTGTCGTCGAACATCCCGGTGAACACGCCGGCGGTCAACGCATACCTCGTTGCCAATGGCGTCGACGCCAACTACCAGTCCATTCGTTACTTCACCAATGCGGTAGACACACGCACGCGCGGGCTGGATGTCGTCAGTCAGTACGCCTTCGACTTCTCCAACGGAGATCGTCTGAACACCACGGTAAGTTGGGCGTACAACGAGAACGAAGTGACCAAGGTGAAGCCGAACCCGGCGATCCTCGACGAACTGGGCGTGGCGGTGCAGCGCGTGGAACGTCGCGAGCGGCTCGGCCTGCTCGGCGACACCAATCCGCGAACCAAGCTGGACGTCGGCTTCGATTACCTGCACGGCCGTTGGGCCGGCCACGCCAACGTGCAGCGCTACGGTAACTACACCGTGTACAGCAATAG
>JAODNJ010000268.1 GCA_025465155.1 Frankiales bacterium | reverse complement strand
GGGGCTCAGACGCGGAAGCCGAGCGCCCGCAACTGCTCGCGCCCGTCGTCGGTGATCTTGTCGGGACCCCACGGCGGCATCCACACCCAGTTGATCCGGATGTCGTCGACCAGCCCGGGGCCGGGGCCGCCGGTCAGCGCCTGGCGCGCCTGATCCTCGATGACGTCGGTCAGCGGGCAGGCCGCCGACGTCAGCGTCATGTCGAGGACGGCGACGTTGTCGGCGTCGACGTCGATGCCGTAGACGAGGCCGAGGTCGACGACGTTGACCCCCAGCTCGGGGTCGACGACGTCGCGCATGGCCTCCTCGACGTCCTCGAGCAGCGCCGACTTGTACGCGGGCAGCTCGCCCGGCGTCTCGTCGGCCGCGGGTACGTTGTCGGTGGTCTCGCTCATGCTTGCTGTCCTCCGGTCGGGGCGGCGGGGTGGGCGACCGACAGAGCGCGCGCGCTCGCGTCCTTGAGTGCCATCCAGCTCATCAGCGCGCACTTGATCCGCGCCGGGTACTTCGAGACGCCGGCGAACGCGACGGCGTCCTCCAGCTCCTCCTCGAGCTTCTCGGCGACCGACGCGTCGCCCTTGGACTGCATCAGGGTCATGAAGTGCTCGCCGGTCTCCAGCGCCTCCGGCACCGACTTGCCGATGACCAGGTCGTACATCGCCGAGACCGACGCCTGGCTGATCGAGCAGCCCATGCCCTCGTAGGACACATCCGCGATCGTGTCGCCGTCCAGGTGCACCCGCAGCGTCACCTCGTCGCCGCAGGTCGGGTTGACGTGGTGCACCTCTGCCTCGAAAGGCTCGCGCAGACCGCGGCCGTGCGGGTTCCGGTAGTGGTCCAGGATGATCTCCTGGTACATCGATTGGAGCTGCATCACACAGCTCCGAAGAACTTCTGCGCCGCCCGAATTCCGTCGGCGAGCGCGTCGATGTCGTCGTAGCCGCTGTGCACGTAGAAGGTCGCCCGGGTGGTCGCGGGGACGCCGTAGCGCCGGACCACCGGCCAGGCGCAGTGGTGGCCGACGCGGACCGCGATGCCGAGGTCGTCGAGGACCTGGCCGACGTCGTGCGGGTGGATGCCCTCGACGGTGAACGACACCGCTCCCCCGCGGGCGACCGTGTCCGGCGGCCCGATCACGGTGACCCCGGGGATCTCGGCGAGCCTCTCCAGCGCGTACGCCGTCAGCGCCTTCTCGTGCGCCTCGACGTTCTCCATGCCGAGTTCGGTGAGGTAGTCGACGGCCGCGCCGAGCCCGATGGCCTGCGCCGTCATCGGGACACCGGCCTCGAACCGCTGCGGCGGGGCGGCGAAGGTGCTGCCCTCCATCCGCACGACCTCGATCATGGAGCCGCCGGTGAGGAAGGGCGGCAGCTTGTCGAGGATCTCGTAGCGGCCCCAGAGGACGCCGATCCCCGAGGGGCCGAGCATCTTGTGCCCGGAGAACGCGAGGAAGTCCGCGCCCATCGCCTGGACGTCGACCGGCTGGTGCGGCACCGACTGCGCGCCGTCGACCAGCACGAGCGCCCCGACCGAGTGAGCCCGCGCGATGATCGGCTCGAGCGGGTTGATCGTGCCGAGGATGTTCGACTGGTGGGTCACCGCGACCAGCTTGGTCCGCTCGTTGACCACCGTGCCCAGGTCGGAGAGGTCCAGCCGGCCGTCGTCGGTGAGCCCGAGCCAGCGCAACGTCGCGCCGGTCCGCTCGCACAGCTGCTGCCAGGGCACGAGGTTGGCGTGGTGCTCCATCTCGGTGACCACGATCTCGTCGCCCTGGCCCAGGGCGTAGGTCCGGAACTCGGGCTCCTTGGCCGTCGCGGCGTTGGAGAGCGCGTAGGCGACCAGGTTGATCGCCTCGGTCGTGTTCCGGGTGAAGACGATCTCGCGGTCGTCGTCCGATCCGATGAACCGGGCCACCTTGGCGCGCGCCGCCTCGTAGAGGTCGGTCGCCTCCTCGGCGAGCTGGTGGGCACCCCGGTGGACGGCGGCGTTGTGGTTCTCGTAGAAGTCCCGTTCGGCGTCGAGCACCGCCCGCGGCTTCTGCGAGGTCGCCCCCGAGTCGAGGTAGACCAGGTGCTTCCCGTCCCGCACCGTGCGGGACAGGATCGGGAAGTCCGCCCGGATCGCCTCGACGTCCAGCGGAAGAGGGGCGCGCGCCCTCGTGGGACGCGAGACGGTCCGGGTCATGCGCTGGCCACCTCCGCGGTGCCCTTGACGTACGCGGCGTAGCCCTCGTTCTCGAGCTTGTCGGCGAGCTCGGAGCCGCCCTCCTCGACGATCCTGCCGGCGACGAAGACGTGCACGAAGTCGGGCTTGATGTAGCGCAGGATCCGCGTGTAGTGCGTGATCAGCAGGACGCCGACGTCGCTGTCCTCGCGGCTGCGGTTGACGCCCTCGGAAACGACCCGCAGGGCGTCGACGTCGAGGCCGGAGTCCGTCTCGTCGAGGATCGCGATCTTCGGCTTGAGCAGCCGCATCTGCAGGATCTCGTGGCGCTTCTTCTCACCACCGGAGAAGCCCTCGTTGACGTTCCGCTCGGCGAACGCCTGGTCCATCTCCAGCGCGGTCATCTCGGTGCGCACGTCCTTGACCCACGTGCGCAGCTTCGGCGCCTCGCCCTGCACGGCGGTGGCGGCGGTGCGCAGGAAGTTGGACACCGAGACGCCGGGGACCTCGACCGGGTACTGCATGGCCAGGAACAGGCCGGCCCGGGCCCGCTCGTCGACGGTCATCGCGAGGACGTCCTCGCCGTCGAGGGTCACCGTGCCCCGGGTGATCGTGTACTTGGGGTGCCCGGCGATCGAGTAGGCCAGGGTCGACTTGCCCGACCCGTTCGGCCCCATGATCGCGTGGGTCTCACCGGAGCGGACGGTCAGGTCGACGCCGCGGAGGATCTCCTTCGCGCCGCCGTCACCTGAACTGCCCTCCCCCACGCTGACGTGGAGGTCGCGGATCTCCAGAACGGACAACTTCTTCGCTCCTCAGCTCGTGGCCGCGCGAGGAAGACGGTCGTCGGCCGCGGCGTCTGCCTCGGTGTCGACCAACACGTCCTCCCCCTCCACGCGGACCGGGTAGACGGACACCGGCTCGGTGGCCGGAAGGTTGGTGGGCTCGCCGGTGCGCAGGTCGAAGCACGACCCGTGCAGCCAGCACTCGATCGTCGGAGCGCCCTTGAACTCCTCGACGTCGCCCTCGGAGAGCGGCACCTCGGCGTGCGAGCACTGGTCCTCGATGGCGTAGACCCCGCCCTCGAACCGCACGACGGCGATGTCGACGTCCTCGAGCTCGACCCGCAGCGACCCGGGTTCGGGGACGTCGGACAGCGCGCAGACCCGCTCGAAGGGCATGTCAGGCCACCCCGGCCGGCTGCTCGACGGTCTGGTCCTCGAGGCCGGGCAGGGCACCCAGGCGGGCCTCGATGGTGCGCATCAGCCGGTCCTGCAGCTCGGGGAGCTGGATGCGCTGCACGACGTCGGCGAAGAAGCCGCGAACGACCAGGCGGCGGGCGGTCTCGGCGTCGATCCCGCGCGAGCAGAGGTAGAACAGCTGCTCGTCGTCGAACCGGCCGGTTGCGCTGGCGTGGCCGGCACCGACGATCTCGCCGGTCTCGATCTCCAGGTTCGGCACCGAGTCGGCGCGGGCGCCGTCGGTCAGCACGAGGTTGCGGTTGAGCTCGTAGGTGTCCGTGCCGGTCGCCTCCGGACGGATGCGGACGTCGCCGATCCAGACCGTGCGCGCGTCCTCTCCCTGCAGCGCGCCCTTGTAGAGCACGTTGCTGCGGCAGTTCGGCACGGCGTGGTCGACCCACAGCCGGTGCTCCTGGTGCTGGGTCTCGTCGGCGAAGTAGACGCCGAACAGGTCCGCCGAGCCCCCTGGGCCGGCGTACTGCACGTTGCTCACCAGCCGGACGACGTCGCCGCCGAGGGTGACCACGACCTGGGTGAAGCCGGCGTCGCGGCCGACGATGGCGTCGTACTGCCCGCCGTGCACCGCACCGGGCGCCCAGTCCTGCACCGAGACCAGCCGCACGTGTGCGCCGTCGCCGATCAGCACGGCGACGCCGCCGGAGTAGCGGCCCGGCCCGGTGTGGTCGAGGACGACGGTCGCCTTCGCGAACGCGCCGACGTCGATGACCAGCTGGCCCCAGACGACATCGTCATGAGCGGCGGAGTCCGCGCCGGCGCCGGCGAACCGCAGTGAGACCGGCCGGTCGAGCTGCGCCTCGGCGGCCACGCGGACGACGGTGGCGCCCTCGGCGTTCTGCCGGGTCAGCGCCGCCAGCCGGTCGACCGGCTCGGGCAGGGCCTTGAGCAGCGGGTCGTCGGCCTCGACGGTGGAGATCTCCACGCCCTCGGGCAGGTCGGCGTCCCACGCGGGGCGCTGCCCCGACGGCTTCCCGTCGAGCAGCGGCCGGATCCGGCGCATGGGCGTGAAGCGCCAGGCCTCCTCGCGGCCGGTCGGGATGCCGAACGCCTCGGGGTCGGTCGAGGTGAACCGTTCCGCCGGCGAGCCGGTGGGCACCGGCCCGCCGTGGGAATGCGCGCCGGGGGCGACCCCGTCGGTGGTGCGGTTGTTCTGGTCGGTCATCAGCCGACGGCACCTTCCATCTGCAGCTCGATCAGGCGGTTGAGCTCGAGGGCGTACTCCATGGGGAGCTCACGGGCGATCGGCTCCACGAAGCCGCGGACCACCATCGCCATGGCCTCGTCCTCGGTCATGCCGCGGCTCATCAGGTAGAAGAGCTGGTCCTCGCTGACCCGCGAGACGGTCGCCTCGTGGCCCATCGACACGTCGTCCTCGCGGACGTCGACGTAGGGGTAGGTGTCCGAGCGGCTGATCGTGTCGACCAGCAGCGCGTCGCACTTGACCGTGGACCTCGAGCCGTGGGCGCCCTCGTCGATCTGGACCAGGCCCCGGTAGGACGTGCGACCGCCGCCCCGGGCCACCGACTTCGACACGATCGTCGAGGAGGTGTTCGGCGCCGCGTGCACCATCTTCGCGCCGGCGTCCTGGTGCTGACCCTCACCCGCGAACGCGATGGAGAGCACCTCGCCCTTGGCGTGCTCGCCGGTCATCCAGACCGCCGGGTACTTCATGGTGACCTTGGAGCCGATGTTGCCGTCGACCCACTCCATGGTGGCGCCCTCGTGGGCGATCGCCCGCTTGGTCACCAGGTTGTAGACGTTGTTCGACCAGTTCTGGATGGTCGTGTACCGGCAGCGCGCATTCTTCTTGACGATGATCTCGACGACCGCGGAGTGCAG
>JAODNJ010000252.1 GCA_025465155.1 Frankiales bacterium | reverse complement strand
GGCGACGCGCGGCACCGGAGCCGCTTGGCAGGGCGGACCGGGATGACCAGAATCCTGCGTGTCCTCCCTTCCCGTGGTCGGCGGCGGGGGAGGGTGCTCCAACAGCCGGGGCACCGCGTCGTCGGGTGGGGGTGCACTGGCATGGACCTGGTCTCCCGCGCGCCCCGCTCCGGTCCGGGATCGGGGCCGTCCCTCCAACCGGCTCGCGACGACGAGCTCGTCCGCATCCTCGAGACGATGCCCGCGGCGTTCTGCTTCCTCGACCGCAACTGGTGCTTCCGCCGGCTCAACGCCATGGCCGAGCAGCTCCTGGGATGCGCGCGCGACGACGTGCTCGGCCGAAGCGTCTGGGAGGTACTCCCCGGGCTGGTGGGGACGACCTACGAGCACGCATACCGGGACGCCGTCGGAACCGGTCGACCGGTGTCCTTCGAGGCGCCGGCCATCACCGGCTCCGGCGGCTGGTACGAGGTCCGGGCGTGGCCGGGGCCGGACGGCCTGGCGGTGTACTCCCTCGACGTGTCGCAACGTCGCCGCGCCCAGGAGGCGGCGCAGCGAGCGACCGCCCGGATGGGCCTGCTGGCCGACGTGAGCACCGACCTCTCCGGCGCCCGGGACGGCCGGTCCGCGCTGGGCCGGCTCGCCCGGCTCGTCGTCCCGACCCTGGCCGACGCGTGCATCGTCACCGTCGTCGACCGCGAGGGCCGGGCACGCGACGTCGCCTCCTGGCACGCCGACCCGGCACGGCAGGCGCTCCTCGAGCGGTACACCGCCGTTCGGCTGGACTCCCTGCCGGCGTCCTCTCCGGTCGGACGGGCACTGCAGGGCGACGGCTCCCCGGTCATCGAGCGGATCTCCTCGATCCTGCCGCTCATGCGGCCCGGCCCGGCGCGCGACCTGCTCGGCTCCCTGGGCACGGAGCTGGCCGTCGTCCTCCCCCTCACGGCCGACGACCGCACTCTCGGCGTCCTGACGCTCTACCAGGACCCGGGGCGTGCGGTGGGCGGCGACGATCTCGCCACGGCCCGCGAGGTGGCGGCCCAGGCCGCCCGTGCGATCGACCGCGTGCACCGGCAGAGCCAGCAGGCCAAGCTCGCCGAGGGACTGCAGCGCAGCCTGCTCACCGACCCGCCGGCGATCCCCGGCACCGAGGTGGCCGTTCGCTACGTGCCCGCCGCGGAGGCCGCGCGGGTCGGCGGGGACTGGTACGACGCCTTCCTCCAGCGCAGCGGTGAGCCGGTGGTCGTCATCGGGGACGTCGTCGGGCACGACACCGCGGCCGCCGCGGTCATGGGGCAGCTCCGCGGCCTCCTGCGGGGCATCGCCCACCACAGCGGCGCGGGGCCGGCCGAGATCCTGCGGGGACTCGACGAGGCGATCACCGGCATGCACGCAGGCACGCTGGCGACCGCCGCCGTCGCCAGGCTGGAGCGGGTCCCGCCGTCCGCCGGCCGGGGCGCGCGGGCCCGGCTCCGGTGGACCAACGCCGGGCACCCGCCCCCGGCTCTGGTGGCCGACGACGGCGGCGTGGAATTGCTCATGGGAGAGCGTTTCGACCTGATGCTCGGCGTCGACCACGAGGCGAAGCGGGCCGAGAACGTGATCCCGCTGGCGCCCGGTGACACCGTCGTGCTGTACACCGACGGGCTCATCGAGCGGCGGGGGAGCACCGTCGACGACGGCCTCGACCGCCTCCGCGGGCACCTGACCGAACTCGCCGGGCGGCCGCTCGACCTGCTCAGCGACGAACTGCTCGACCGGATGCTGGCCGGCACCCCGGGCGACGACGTCGCCCTGGTCGCCCTCGCGCTTCGGCGTCCGGACGGCGGCCGGTGCGAGCGGCTGACCCGATAGGACCAGGGACACACGGGATCCGTGGTTGGGCCCGCTGCCGCCTGGGCACCCCGACGAGGTCCGAGAACGTGGACGTCGTTGGGGGAGGGCATGGGACGCCGGTCATGGCCGTTACGCCCGCTGCCGGATGGTCGGGGTGAGGTATGGAGATGGAAGCTCGGCGCACTGGCCGAGCTGCCGGCGGCGCGCTCGGGTCTGCGCGGTCTCCTGGGCGCCCTCGGCTTTCCCCGTGACCCCGAGGACGTGGCCGCCGAGCAGCTGATCCTCGCCTTCGACGAACTCGCGTCCAACGGGCTGCGGCACGGCGAGTGCCCCGTGGTCGCCACGGTCATCGCCGGCAGCGGCGGGTGGCTGCTCGACGTGAGCGACGGCGCGCCGGATTCGATGCCGGCCCCGGCGGTGGACCGGGATCCCGCCCAGGGTGGCCTCGGGCTGCACCTCGTGGCCCGGCTCTCGGTCGCGCACGGCTGGTACGTCGACGACGGGTGCAAGCACGTGTGGGCCTGCCTGCCGGCCCGGACCGTGGAGCGCGCACCGGCGCTGATCTGAGCCGGCGCCCCCGGCGCCCGTGTTCCACGTGCAACCGTCCCGGACGCCCGTCAGGCACGCCCTCCGATCCGGCCCTCCCGTCAGGGGATGACGATCGAGAGGCCGCCCTTGCCGTAGCCGGTGACCTCGAGCGCGAGGTCGACCCGGTTGAACGCGGCGAGCATGCCGGTGATGTCGCCCGGAAGGTCCTCCCCCGGCGCGTACAGCTTGTGCAGCTTCGAGTGCGGTGCACCGGGGGTGTTGAACAGCGCCGACAGCACGTTCACCACCTCGTGCAGCGCCTCGACCTGCATGCCGGTGAGCTCGCCGTCCTCCTCGACGGCGTCCTGGCATCCGCCGGGGGGCAGGAGGGCCAGGGCACCGCCGGTGTAGGCCGACGCACCGAGGTCCATCACGCAGAGGGCGTTGACGGCCATGCCGGGGTCGACGTAGACGGCGACGGAGACCGGCTTGTCCGGCGTCGGGGTGACCGGCGCGCCCGGGTTCACGCTGACCTGCTTGCCGAGCAGGCCCACGAGCATGTCGCGGACGTCCTTGGCGGCGGGCAGCTCGACGGTCCCGGTCATGCGATCACTCCGTCCAGGGCGTCCCTGAAGGTGTCCTCGTCGAACGGCTTGGCGATGAGGAAGAGGGCGCCGGCGTTGGCGGCCTTCTCCCGCATCTCGGGGGAGCCCTCCGAGGTCACGAAGCCGAAGGGAATCGTGGAACCCGACGAACGCATTGCCTGCAGGCACTCGATGCCGGACATGTTCGGCATGTTCCAGTCGGACAGGACCAGGTCCGGACTCTCCGACGAGACCTTGGCCAGCGCGTCCGCGCCGTCCTCCGCCTCGACGATGTCGTGGTCGTCGAAACCGGCCTGCCGCAGGGTGCGGATGACGATCTGCCGCATGACGCGGCTGTCGTCGGCGACCAGGATCTTCACAGTGACGCTCCGTTCTCGTGTGGGGACTGGCCCCCGGGCGGCGGGTGGGGCACCGGCAGCGGCGGCAGGGCGCCCTGCGCGGAGATGGAGAGCGGCTGACCGCGCCAGAGCACGTCGAGGCGGACGACGTCCTCGGGGTTGCGGACGGCCGGGGCTTCGCCGACCTCGGGGAGGCTGAGGGCGGAGGAGCCGGGGAGGGCGGCCTTGACGTTGCCTCCGACGACGTTGGCGATCTCGCCGAACGCGTCGGCGACGTCCTCGTCCTCGAGCAGCTCGGGAGAGCTCTCGGCGAGCAGCGCCCGGGTCAGTTCGGCGGCGGTCTGCCGGCCGGTGGTGAGCACGACGCTGCCGGTCCAGGGGCCGACGACGTCGACCCAGGCGGACACGACGTCGCCGATCGGCTCGCCGGCCAGCGGGATCAGGACCTCGTCCTCGCCGACGAGGGCGACCCAGGCATCCTCGACGATCGACTGCACGGTGGGCTCGTCGATCAGGTCGGTGATGACCGGCCGGCCGTCGCCGCTGCGGCGGCGCTCACCTGTGTCGATGCCTCCGGTGTGCGCGGTGCTCACAGGGACACCTCCTGGGGGAGCAGGCCGAGGAGGGCGAGCTTGTCGTGGATCGCGTCGGCGGTGAACGGCTTGATGACGTACTCGTGGGCGCCCGCAGCCAGCGCGCGCACGATCTGGGTGTGCTCGCTCTCGGAGGTGACCATCATGATCGTCACCGAGCGCCAGGCCGGGTTGGAACGGACCGCGGACACGAACTGCAGCCCGTCCATCACCGGCATGTTCCAGTCGACGCAGACGAGGTCGGGGATCCAGCCCTCGTCGAGTACGTCGAGTCCCTCCCGGCCGTGGCCGGCGTCGCGGACCTCGTAGCCGAGGCCGATGAGGATCCCCGAGACGATGCGCCGCATCGCGCGTGAGTCGTCGATCACCAGAGCGCGCATGTTCAGGCCCCCTTCAGCGGGCGGTAGGCGGAGCTGCGGCCGAGGACGACCCGCTCCCAGGAGTCATCGACGCCGAGGGTGGTCTCAGCGGCACCGAGGAACAGCCAGCCGTCAGGGCGCATGAGTTCGCGGACCCGCCGGAGGATCGCCTGCTTGGTGGACAGGTCGAAGTAGATGAGCACGTTGCGGAGGTAGACGACGTCGAACGGCCCCATCCGTGGCAGCGGCGCGGCGAGGTTGCACTCGCTCGCCGTGATCATGCGGCGCAGGTTGGCCGCGACCTCCCACTCGTTGCCGGCGCGGGTGAAATGCCGGACCAGCATCGGCGCCGGCAGACCGCGGTTGACCTCGAGCTGGCTGAACCGGCCGGCCCGGGTCCGCTCCACCATCTCGCGGGAGAGGTCGGTCGCGGTGATCGAGACCCGCTGCCCCGCGTTCGGGAGCGCGTCCTCGAGCAGCATCGCGATCGTGTACGGCTCCTGACCGCTGGAGCAGGCCGCCGACCAGATCTGCAGGCGCTCGTTCGGGCCCCGCGCGGCGAGCACCGACGGGAGCACGGTCGAGGTCAGCGTGGTGAACGGGTCGCCGTCCCGGAACCAGGACGTCTCGTTCGTGGTGAGCGCCTCGACGATGCGCCGGGTGCTGTCCGGGTCCGGCCGGGACCGGACCTTCTCGACGAGCGAGCCGACGTCGGCCAGCCCGAGTTGGCGGGCCATGGGGAGCAGCCGGGCCTCGACGAGATACTCCTTTCCCGGCGCCAGCACGATCGCGCTCTCCCGGTGCACGAGCGCACGCACCCAGTCGAACGACGTGGCGGGCAGCGTCATCGGGCGATCCCTACGGACGTGGGCACGGGCGTCAGGTACCGGTGAATGGCATCGGCGATGCGCTCGAGAGGCAGCACCTCGTCGGCGAATCCGGCCTGGGCGACGGCACCCGGCATGCCCCACACGACCGAGGTCGCCTGGTCCTGGACCACGACGGTGCCCCCGGCGTTGCGGATCTCGCCGGCGCCGTTGCGGCCGTCCGAGCCCATACCGGTGAGCACGACGCCGAGGACCGCGCCGCCGTAGGCGGCCACGGCCGACCGGAACAGCGGGTCGACGGCGGGGCGGCAGAAGTTCTCCGGGGGGTCCTGGGTGAGCGCGGTCGAGAACTGGCCGCCGCGCGTGGCGCGGATCACCAGATGGTGGTCGCCGGGAGCCAGGTGGATGGTCCCTGGCACGAGCGGGGTTCCGTCGACGGCCTCGACGACGCGCAGGGCGCCGAGCCGGTCGAGGCGCTGGGCGAACTGGCGGGTGAAGACAGGCGGCATGTGCTGGACCATCAGGACCGGCACGGGCAGCGATGCGGGCAGGTGGGCGACCACCCGGGCGAGCGCCTCGGGGCCACCGGTGGAGGAACCGATCACGAGCACCGCAGGGGTGCTGCGCGGGCCCGTGCGCGGGGGCGCCTGACGCGGACGGACGGGAGCCTGGGCCGCGGCGCGGGCAGGCGCCGCGGCAGCAGGGCGGCCGGTCAGCGCGCGGATCCGGGGGATGAGCTGCTCGCGGACGCTCTCCATCGACTGCCCGACGCTGCCGACGTTGGCCGGCTTGGTCACGTAGTCGTTGGCGCCCGCGGACAGCGCGTCGAGTGTCGCCGAAGCGCCGCGCTCGGTCAGCGTGCTGAACATGATGATCGGTACCCGGCTGCGCGCCGACCCGCCCACCCCGGCGCGGATGGCCCGGACCGCCTCGATGCCGTTCATCTCCGGCATCTCGATGTCCATGGTGACCAGGTCGGGCTCGAGGTTCCCGAGCTTGGACACCGCGACCTTGCCGTTGACAGCGGTTCCCACGACCTCGATGCCGGGGTCCGCGGACAGCACGTCGGTCACGATCTTGCGGACGACGACGGAATCGTCGACGACCATCACCCTGATCGGGTCCACGCGCGTCCTCCTGCCTCTCTGCCGGTCCGCCGGCGGGCTGACGTCCAGTTGTCAGCAACCGTCAGCCGCGCTTGCGCGGGACGCAGCGGCGGAGCGCCGTGGATCCCGGCGCGGCCGGCGAAATGCCTCTCCCTAGTTCTCGGCCGCATGGGCCGTGTACTTGATGCCAACACGCGGAATCGGACGCGGCTTTTCCGGAAGGCGGCATGGCACGGCCCACCAAGACGGCGATCTTGGTGGGGAGGGTGGCGCGGGAGGAGCTGGCTAGCGGCTGGCCCGCGCCCAGGGGGCGCGGAGCTGCTCGACGATGCGATCGCCCAGCAGGTCGGCCATCGTCAGACCCTGGACGCAGCCGGCGACGGCGTTCCAGAGGCCGTGGGCGCCGTCCCGGCCGGAGAATCGGCCGTCGAGGAAGGCCTGCACAGCCATGAGTTGAGCAGTCGCGAGGGAGCGGGTGCGGCCGGAGACGTGAGCCGCCCACGAGGCCTCGTGCATCGCCCCGGCCCAGCTGCGGTGGTCCCCGCGGCCCTCGTCGACGGCCGCGCGCCAGCGGTCGCGGCCGGGGGCGTCCAGGGCGCGCAGTTCGGCGAGCAGGGCGAGGAGCTCGTCGGTGGCGGGGCCGAGGTCCGGCGTCCCGCGCGGCGGCAGCGCCGCCCTGGTGAAGGGACCGAGAAGTTCGCGTCGGACCAGCGGCGGCAGCACCTCGGCGGCCCAGTGGCCGATCACGGCGTCGGCGAGCACGTCGGCGGCGGCGGCGGAGACGACGTCGCCGACATGTCCGGCGGTCGCATGCTCGGGGCCGAGAACGTCCTCCCGGAGCAGCCGCTCGACCGTCGGGGCGTCGCCGATGGTCCCGCGCTCGAGCTGATCGACGAGCACGGCCGTGCGGTCGGCGCCGGCATTCCCGATGCCGGCGGCGGCGCGGACGTGCGGAACTCCCGCGGCGAGCTCGCGGGCGCGACGTGACCGGACGGCGAGCAGGCCGCGCTGCTCACGGGTGCGCCCCTCGGCCGGGTGGACGGCGGCGAGGCGGTGGAGGTCGGCGACGCCGGCGTCCAGGCCGGTCAGCAGCACCTCGGCCACCTCGCGCCCGGCCGGGAGCCGGACGAGGTCGAAGCCCAGGGTCGCGGCACTGACCAGCGAGTACGGCACGGTGGCGCCTCCGGGTGGGCCT
>JAODNJ010000248.1 GCA_025465155.1 Frankiales bacterium | reverse complement strand
GCCGACGGGGTCGTGATGGTCGCTGGTGAGCCACAGCCCGGTGTGCCGCCGGAGGGCGAGTGGCGGCAGGTCAGCGTGTTCCTGTCGGTCGTGGACGTGCACGTCAACCGCTCCCCCTACCGGGGCGAGGTCGTCGAGACGTCCTACCGCCCGGGCAGCTTCCTGGCCGCCTACCGCAAGGAGTCGGCGCACCGGAACGAGCGCAGTGAGATCTGGCTGCGCGACGGCGGCCGGACCCTCGTCTGCCGCCAGGTCGTCGGGGTCCTGGCCCGGCGGATCGTCACCCGGGTCACCAAGGGCGACCGGGTGACCACCGGGCAGCGCATCGGGCTGATGAAGTTCGGCTCCCGCATGGACGTCTTCGTCCCGCCCGAGTGCACCGTCGTCGTCCGGAAGGGCCAGCGGGTGCGGGGCGGCGAGACCGTGATCGCCCGATGGCCGGCCGCGAGCTGAGACGGCACCCGGCGATGCCGACACGGCGCACCGCCACCGTCGCGTTCGTCCGCGGCTCCGTGCGCGGGACCCGACGGCGGGCCCTGGCTACCCTGCCGAGCCTGTTCACCCTCGGCAACATGCTGTGCGGCTTCGCCGCGATCCTCGTGTCGATCCGCGGAGAGTTCACCCTCGCCGCGGTGCTCATCGGGCTCTCCGTCCTCTTCGACATCACCGACGGCGCGGTGGCCCGCCTGGTCGGCGCGGTGACGCCGTTCGGCCTGCAGTTCGACTCGCTGGCCGACCTCGTCTCCTTCGGGCTGGCTCCGGCACTCCTGGCGTTCAACGTGTTCTCGCAGGGCCGCGACGAGTTCGACCCGCTGGGCTGGATCGTCTGCTTCCTGTGGGTCGCCTGCGCCGCCATCCGGCTGGCCCGCTTCAACACCACGATCGACCCCACCGCCGACAAGCGGTACTTCGTCGGCATGCCCAGCCCGGGAGCGGCCGGCGTCGTCCTCGCGTCGGTGTTCGCCTTCGGCAGCCACATGGAGGGCCGCGACCGGCTGTGGGTCCTCCTCGTCGTCGCGGTGCCCGCGCTGCTCATGGTCAGCCGGATCCGCTTCCGTTCCTTCCGCTCCCTGGTCAGCCCCAAGAGTCGCCGGCCGTACGGGCTGGTCGCCGTCGCCGTGCTGCTGGTGGTGGGGTTCGCCACCGTCCCGGTCGTCACCGGCTGCGTGCTCGCCTACGGCTACCTGCTCGCCCCGGTTCTCGTTCCGCTGATCTCCCCGCTGGGCCGGCTGGTGCCCACCCGGCTGAAGGAAGTGCTCTCATGACGGTCCGTCCCATCCGCCCCGACGACGTGCCCGCCGTCGTCGGGCTCGTCCGCGAGCTCGCCGAGTACGAGAAGGCGGCGCACGAGGTGCGGCTCACCGAGGAGCAACTGCGCACCGCCCTCTTCGGCGACTCTCCCAAGCTCTTCGGTCATGTCGCCGAGCAGGGCGGCGAGGTCGTCGGCATGGCGCTGTGGTTCCTCAACTTCTCCACCTGGCGCGGCACGCACGGCATCTACCTCGAGGACCTCTACGTCCAGCCCGGCCACCGCGGCACCGGCCTCGGTCGCGAGCTCCTGCGGACCCTCGCCGAGCTGTGCGTGCAGCGGGGCTACTCGCGGCTGGAGTGGTGGGTCCTCGACTGGAACACCCCGTCGATCGACTTCTACAGATCCGCGGGCGCGGTGCCGATGGACGAGTGGACGGTCTTCAGGCTCGCCGACGACGCCCTGACCGGGTTCGCCACGGACCGCAGGATCCGCGAAGGAAGGACGACGTCGTGACCACCGAACGCGTGGCCGCCGAGTGCTGGCTGACCGACATGGACGGCGTGCTGGTCCACGAGGGCGACGCCCTGCCTGGCGCCGCCGACTTCCTGCACCGGCTCACCGAGCGCGGCCGGCGCTTCCTCGTGCTCACCAACAACTCCATCTTCACGCCGCGCGACCTCGCCGCGCGGCTGGCCCGGGCGGGCCTGCACGTGCCCGAGACGTCCATCTGGACCTCCGCGCTCGCGACCGCCGACTTCCTCTCCGGTCAGCTGCCCGGCGGCTCGGCCTACGTCATCGGCGAGGCGGGGCTGACCACGGCGCTGTACGAGGTGGGGTACACCCTCACCGACGTCGACCCGGACTACGTCGTCCTCGGTGAGACGCGGACGTACTCGTTCGAGGCGATCACCCGGGCGGTCCGGCTGATCGGGCAGGGCGCGCGGTTCATCGCCACCAACCCCGATGTCACGGGACCCTCCCCGGAGGGCCCGTTGCCGGCGACCGGCTCCGTGGCCGCGATGATCACCAAGGCCACCGGGGCCGAGCCCTACTTCGTCGGCAAGCCGAACCCGATGATGTTCCGCAGCGCGATGAACCGGATCGAGGCGCACTCGGAGACCACGGTGATGATCGGCGACCGCATGGACACCGACGTCGTCGCCGGGATCGAGGCGGGGCTGGAGACGATCCTCGTGCTCTCCGGTGTCGTACGTGCCGAGGAAGTGGCCCGCTTCCCGTTCCGGCCCAGCCGGATCTGCAATTCGATCGCCGACGTCATCGAGCTCGTCTGAGCGCGGGTCAGCGCCGGAAGAAGGCCAGTCGCGCTTCGGGCGTCGCCAGCAGGTAGAGCTCGACGGCGGCCACCGCGAGCAGCGGAACCCCGACCTCGGGGCGGCCACCCTGGAACGCGGTGGTGTAGCCGAGCAGACCCAGGAGCAGCTGGAGCGCCACCACCGGCCCGCGGGCCCACCCCGACACCCGCCAGAGCCCCCGTGCGCAGAAGCCCAGAGCGGCCGCGGCCAGGACGGCGAAGACGATCTCCGCGACCGCGTTCCGCACGCTGACGGCCGTGCTGGTCAGCGTCAGCCAGGCGAGCAGCACCGCACCGCCCATGGCACCCACGGCCTCGACGACGACGACCAGGGCGGCCCAGCGCACCGCGCGCGGCGCCTCCGGCCGCTCCTGCGGCGGGCGTGGCGCGGACGCCGCCGCGGGCGCCCCGAACAGCCGTTCGCCCCGGCTCCGGGGCGGCGTTCCGCCGTCCTCGCTCACGGGGGCGAGGCTACGCGGGCGTACCGGCCGCCGGCAGCGGCAGTGGATGCTCCAGGGGTTTCCCCCGCACGCTGGTTAGCCTGTGTTCATGCGCGCGCTCGTGGTGGTCAACCCTGCGGCGACCGCCACGACGCCGAAGGTCCGCGACGTCCTCGTCCGGGCGCTGGCCAGCGAGCTCAAGGTCGACCTCGTGGAGACCGAGCACCGGGGTCACGCCCACGAGCTGGGCTCGCGTGCCGTCGACGAAGGCATCGACGTGGTCGTCACCCTGGGCGGCGACGGCACCGTGAACGAGGTCGTCAACGGGCTCCTGGAGCACGGCCCGGGGTCGCACGTGCCGGCGCTCGCCGTCGTCCCCGGTGGCTCGACGAACGTGTTCTCGCGGGCCCTGGGGCGCTCGCGGCACCCGGTGGAGGCAACGGCGGAGATCCTCGACTCGCTGCGCGCCGGCCGGACCCGCGCCCTCTCCCTGGGCACCGCGAGCGTCCTGCCTGCCGACACGGGAGGCGCGGCACCGGACGGTCGGCCCGGCGACGACTGGACCCCTCCCCGCTGGTTCGTCTTCGCGAGCGGACTCGGGTTCGACGCCGACGTGATCGCCCGCGTGGAGGCGCGCCGGGCGGCCGGACGCCGCTCGACGGGCGCCCTCTACGTCCGCGAGGGCACCGCCGTCTTCATGTTCGGCCGGGAGCGCCGCCACCCAGCGATGACCCTCCGGCTCCCGGGTGAGCCGCCGATCGAGGACCTCTTCCTGTGCCTGATCTCCAACGTCGATCCGTGGAGCTACCTCGGCGAGCAGCCGATTCGGCCCAGCCCCGAGGCCTCGTTCCATGCCGGCCTCGATGTCTTCGCGCTCGGCCGCCGGGGCACGCTGGGCATGATGTGGGCCCTGGGCCAGACGCTCGCCCGCTACCCCGACCCCCGCGGCCGGAGGCTGTACCGCCGACACGACCTGACCGAGCTCACGCTGGAGGCCGACCGCCCGCAGCGCTGGCAGGTCGACGGCGACCACATGGGCCTGGCCACCGCATTGCGGGCGCGCACCGTACCGGAAGCCCTGCGCGTCGTCTGCTGACCGCGCCGTCGATGGGTCCCATCGACACGTCCGAGTGGCAGGCCTATCACGCTCGTGGTGAGGTTGCTCACGCGGGGTCGATGGAGACGGTTCATGTGCTTGACACCCGTCGGTCCCGTGAAAGCATCGGTAAGGAATGCAACCTGCCGGTAACAAAGCAGGCAGTCGCAGCCGCCAGGACGCTGGGTGACCGGTGTCGGCCTGCGAAGGCGGCCCGCGTAGCGACTGAGCAGTAACCGTAGACGACACCGAGGAGTACACCGCCATGGACTGGCGCCACCGCGCGCTCTGCCGGGACGAGGACCCGGAGCTCTTCTTCCCCATCGGGACGACGGGCCCTGCTGTCGTCCAGATGGAGCAGGCGAAGGCGGTGTGCCGGCGCTGCCCCGTCGTCGAGTCGTGCCTCGACTGGGCCCTGCGCTCCGGCCAGGACTCCGGCGTCTGGGGCGGCCTGTCCGAGGACGAGCGCCGCGCCCTCAAGCGCCGTCAGGCCCGGACGCGGGTCCACTCCGCCTGAGCGCACACCGCCACGGGGCACGAGCGCCCCACCGCAGCACAGCGCCGCGAGGCCGACCCGGACACATCCGGGTCGGCCTCGCGGCTTTCCCGGCCGGTCGGCGCCGGGGCCCGTTCAGCGGCGGGGCCCGTTCAGCGCCGGTGCCGTCCCGCCCCCGGGAGGGTCAGCACGACCTCGGTGCCGCTGGTCCGACCCGGCGGCGTTCCCATGGCGAGGCTGCCGCCCAGCTCGCTGGTGACCAGGGTCCGGACGATCTGCAGCCCGAGCCCCTCGCTCTCGTCCGGATCGAAGCCCTCGGGGAGCCCCTGGCCGTCGTCCCGTACCCGGACGACGAGGTCGTCGCCGTCCCGCTCGGCGATCAGCTCGATGGTGCCCGGCTCCCAGCCGCGGAACGCGTGCTCCGCCGCGTTCTGCAGCAGCTCGGTGACCGCCATGACCAGCGGCGTCGCCGCCGCGGCCGGCAGCTCCCCCACCTGGCCGACCCGCCGGGTCCGGGCCGCCGGCCCGATCGACGTGAGGTCACCCAGCATCGGCAGCACCTGGTCGAGGACGTCGTCGACGACCACGACGTCCTCCCGGCTGCCGGCCAGGGTGTCGTGGACGACGGCGATCGAGGCCACCCGCCGGACCGACTCCTCGAGCGCGGCCCGGGCAGCGGGCTCGGTCATCCGGCGCGCCTGCAGCCGCAGCAGCGCGGCCACGGTCTGCAGGTTGTTCTTCACCCGGTGGTGGATCTCCCGGATCGTGGCGTCCTTCGTGAGCAGCGCACGGTCCCGGCTGCGCACGTCCGTCACGTCACGGACCAGCACGAGGGCGCCCTCCTCGGCCCCCGGCGCCTGCAGCGGCAGCGCCCGGACCCGCATGGTCGCCGTCGGGCCCTCGACGTCCATCGGTTCGGGGAAACGGCCGGCCACCGCCGCCATGATGCCGGCTGCGACCGCCTCGCCGGCGACCCGGTCGGAGGCCGTGGAACGGGTCAGCTCGGCCAGGTCGGCGCCGACGAGGTCACCGGTCACCCCCATGCGTCGGTAGGCGGAGAGCGCGTTGGGGCTGGCGTAGGAGGCGCGCCCCGTGGCATCGAGCCGGACCAGGCCGTCGCCGACCCGGGGGCTCAGCTCGGCGTCCTGCGGCTGCTGCGGCGGGAAGGTGCCGGCCGAGACCATCAGGCAGAGGTCCGCGGCGATGTCGAGATAGGTCAGTTCCAGGGTGGACGGCGACCGCGTGACGGCGAGGTTGGTGTCCCTCGCCAGGACCGCGACGACGACGCCGTTGTGCCGGACCGGGATGATCTCGCGGCGGCGCGGGGTGCCGCTGGACCAGTCCGGCTCCCCTTCGGTCACCGGGCGTCCCTCGCGGTGGGCGACGACGAACGGGTCCGCCGTCGGGCCCTCGGCCTCGGCGCCGACGAGGTCCTCCGGTTGGCTGGTCGGGGCCGTGAGGGGCCGCACCTGGGCGACGCACCACCAGGCGCCGGTGTCGAGCGGAACCCAGAGGGTCAGGTCGGCGAAGGACAGATCGGCCAGCAGCTGCCAGTCGGCGACCAACCTGCGGGCGTGCTCGACCTGCGACGGAGAGGACGCGGCACCGCGGGTGAGGCGATCGGACAGACTGCTCATGCGGTGCGGACCCCGGGGATGCCAGCCATGGTGCCCCGAGCCTAGGTGGGGGCGCCCCCTACGCTGCGGGCGTGGTCCAGCCAGCATCTGAACCCACCGTCGCCGCCGGGCCGTCCGGCATCTCCGTCGACCGGGGAACGCCCGCGGACTTCGGCCGGATCGCCGAGCTCACCGCCGGGGTGTACCGCGACGAGGAGCTCGCCCCTCAGGCCTACCTCGCCCAGCTGGCGGACGTTGCCGGCCGCGCCGGGCACGCCGAGCTGCTGGTGGCGCGCGACCGCGCGGCGCCGGAGGGCGGCAGCGACGTCGTCGGCAGCGTGGCCCTGGTTCTCGACGGCGACTTCGGCGAGGTGCTCACGTCGGCCGACGAGGCGGCGTTCCGCATGCTGGTCGTCGACCCGGCCGTCCGTGGGCGGGGCGTCGGGGAGCTGCTCGTGCGGGCCTGCCTCGACCGCGCGCGG
>JAODNJ010000245.1 GCA_025465155.1 Frankiales bacterium | reverse complement strand
TGCACACCTCCTTCGACCTGGACCGGGCCGCCGTCCTGCGCCTGGCCGCGCACGCGCTGCGTCCGGGCGGGCGGCTGCTGGTCGTCGACCACGGCTCGACTGCGCCGTGGTCGTGGAATCAGGATCCGGACGTCCGGTACCCGAGCCCGCAGGAGGTCGCCGCGAGTATCGATCTGGATCCAGCCATCTGGATGGTCGAGCGGGCCGACGCGCCCCGCCGGATCGCGACGGGACCGGATGGACGCACCGCCGAAGTCACCGACCACGTCCTGCTCATCCGCCGGACCGCCTGACCCCGATGAAATCGCCTGATCCCGACGAAGGAGACCACCGTGCCCACCACTTCGCATCGCAAGCGCCGCAGTGACTCCCCGCCACCCCGGGCGGGGAGCAGCGAGATCGAGACGCTGCGCGCATTTCTCGACTACCTCCGGGCATCGATAACCGCGAAGGTCGACGGCGCTCCCGAACCACAGGTGCGGACCGCTGCGGTGCCCTCGGGGACGAATCTGCTCGGGCTGCTCACACACCTGACATTCGTCGAGCGCTCGATGTTCCTGGGGGACACTGTGACCGACTGGCAGTCGACCTTCCGGGCAGCGGAGGCGGACAGCGTAACCAATGTTGTTGCCCGGTATCGGGACACGGTCGAGCGGACGAACGAAGTGCTCGACGGGTGCACCGATCTCGGGGCGCCCGTTCCACGGAAGGGGTCCGATCGCCCCGCTCCCAGCGTCCGCTGGGCACTTGTGCACATGATCGAGGAGACCGGTCGCCACGCCGGGCACGCGGACAAATTGCGCGAATTGATCGACGGCACGACCGGCCGATGACTTCCACTTCAGGCAGGGAAAACATGATCACCGCAACCCGGCCCTCGAAGCACGGTTTACTCCGATTCGCGCGCGCGGTGGCGGTCGTCGCGCTCGCCCTGCAGATCACGATAGGCGCCGCGGCCTGCTCCACGAGTGCCCCCGACGTCGCCCCCTACGCTGTCGCCACCCACGGCAACCCCGCGTTCGAGAGCACCTTCCGGCACGAGTTCGCCGACGTCGATGGTGTTCGCATGCATTATGTGACCGGAGGCAGCGGCTCGCCGGTCGTGCTTATCCATGGTTGGCCACAGACCTGGTACGGCTGGTGGCCGATCATGCCCGCACTCGCCCAACAGCACACTGTCTACGCCGTCGACCTCCCCGGATTGGGCGACAGCACCGGCTCACCGACCGGCTACGACAAGGCCACGCTGGCGCGGTACGTGCACACTCTGATCGCCGATCGGCTCGGAGTGCGCGATGCCAGCGTGGTCGGACACGACTTCGGGGCCGCCGTCGCCTTCGAGTACGCCGCCCAGTTCCCCGACGACACCGCACGCCTGGGCTACCTCGACCTACCGCTACCCGGGCCCGCGATAGACGCGCCGACCTACCGCACCCTGAGCTGGCACATCGCCTTCCACTCCCAGCGTCGGATCCCCGAGGCGATGGTCGGCGGCCACGTCCGCGAGTACCTGGCACTGTTCTACCCCCAGGTCTCCTTCGGTGGCACGGCATTCGGTGGCACCGCGGACCGATCCCCGTTCACCGACGCCGAGATCGACGAGTACGCACGAACTTACAGCCGGCCCGAGACACTGGCGGACGGCTTCGAGCTCTACCGCGCCCTCGACAAAGACGTCCGCGACACCGTGGCAGCACCACCGACACGTGTCCCGGCCCTGCTCATGACCGCCCAGGGGCAACTCGACGCGATCCGGGCCACCGTCGCCCCGCGCATGACCAACATCGTGCGTGCGGTCGACGTGCCACATGCAGGACACTGGCTCGTCGAGGAGAACCCCCAGTTCGTCGCCGCGGAACTACAGCGCTTCCTCGCCTGACGAGACCACTCCCACGTTTCGGCTGTTCATCGGCACGCCCGTCATCGAGAAGATCTTCTCCCGCTACCCACAGATCTATAGCCGTGTGCCCGTGCTCGCCGCGGTCGTATCGGTCCCGCAGGTGCTCGATCCCGGTGGCCGAGAGGCCGGCCTGAATGTCCTTGAGTCCGATGGTGTCCCCGGTGTGGTCGGGGCTGACGGCCTTGCACAGGAACCGGTTGTGGTGCAAGACCCGGATCTCGACCGCTGGAACATCCCCGTCTATCGGCTGGTGACCGTGATCCTCATGCGCGGCGGACTCCGGGACATCGAGTCAGGCAGTCGGGTCGGGTCCGAGTGCCGTGTCCAGCAATTGCCCCAGCTGGTCGAGTTGATCCGCTGACAGGGCGGCGAACGAGCTTGTCGCGATGGCATCGAGGATGTCCTGACCTGCGGCACGCAACCGCGCACCCTCCTCGGTGAGCCGGTGTTTCACGGCCCGGCCCGGCCCGGGCACACGTTCGATCAGACCACGGTCGACCATCCGCGCAGCCAGAGAGCCGAAAGACTGGTCGGTCTGAAACGTAAGCAGGGCTAGGTCATGCAACGAGGCGTCCGACTGTTGATGCAGGTGACGCAATGTGTCCCATTGCACGAGCGAGAGCCCCAGCGGCGCAAGCGCGCGGCTCGCCGCCCGGTGGTGGCGGTGCTGAAGCCGCTTCACAGCCAGACCGACCTCTGCGGGGTGACGTTGCATGTAGGAGATGCTACCCCAAGAACTAACCTTGCTTATATAAGTAACCTGATCTAAGGTTTCTTATATAGCTTATTTAGAACATCGAACGGAATAGGAAGACACGATGAGCACTCTCACTCCGGCCAGCACATTGCGGCCCGTCCACACCGACACCCGCACGATCCGGACCGGCTCGCTCGGCCCGATCGAGATAAACGTCGAAGACCGGGATCGCACCCAGCCGTTCCTGCTCCTGCACGGCGGCGGTGGCGTCGCCACCATGACCGGGTTTGCCGACCTGCTGACCGAGCGCACCCACACGCGAGCCCTGCTCCCCACCCACCCCGGCTTCGGCGGCACGCCGCGCGCCGCGACACTAACCGGGGTCCCCGAACTGGCCCGCGCCTACGTCGCACTCCTAGATGAACTCGACCTCACCGACGTGACGGTGGTCGGCAACTCGTTCGGGGGCTGGCTGGCCGCCGAGATCGCCCTGCAGCAGAGCCCACGGGTCAGCGGCGCGGTGATCATCGACGGGATCGGCATCGAGGTCGAGGGCCACCCGATGGCCGATATCAGTGGTCTGACTCCTCCCGAGATCCACGAGTATTCCTTCCACGACCCCCGCAAGGCCCCTGTCGCGGCGGGCTCGGGTGCCGGACCGAGCCCGGACTTGCGGGCATTGATCGGTTACACCGGCCCCACCATGTCGGACCCGACTCTGCTCCAGCGCCTCGGTGCGCTGGATCTCCCGGTCCATGTGCTGTGGGGCGAAAGCGACCGCATGGTCGACCCCGATTACGGCCGCGCCTACGCCGCAGCCATCCCTATGTCCACGTTCACGCTGCTGCCCCGCACCGGCCACCTACCGCAGGTCGAAACGCCCGAGGAACTACTCGGCGCGCTACTCGACCTCGGCAATCACTGACTTCCACCAGCACAAAGGAGAAATGACCTGATGAGTACACCGCTCACGGTCACCCGGATCACGCACGCCTGCCAACTCATCGAGATCGGCGCGATACGTGTCCTGACCGACCCGTGGTTCAGCCAGACCGCCACCTACTATCCCGGTGAGCGCAGCGCGTCGAGCGTCGCGGGCCTGGGCCGGATCGACGCCGTGGTGATCAGTCACGAGCACTACGACCACTGCGACCTCGACTCACTCGTTTCGGCGGGTTTCGATCTCGCCATCCCGGTGATCGGTCCCGGCACCGTCGCATCCCTCGCAAAAGCCAAGGGATTTGGGAATGTTCACGCCATCGAAGCATGGGAATCGGCCACGGTCGGCGATCTCACCATCACCGCTACTCCCGGTCAGCACGGCGTCCACGAGGTCACCTTCGTCCTCCAATCGGGCGAGCGCACGATCTTCTTCGGCGGCGACTCACTGCGAGTCCCGGAACTGGACACCATCCCCGAACGATTCGGTCGCATCGACCTGGCCATACTGCCCACCAACGGCCTGTGCGTGCGGCCGATGAACCTGGAACAGACCGTCATGAACGCCCAGCAAGCCGCGGAACTGACCGCGATGCTGAAGCCGACACTGGCCATCCCGCACCACTACGCCTTCCACAGCGGCAGGCTCGGCGACCAGATGATCACCAAGACCGACCAAGATCCCCGGCACTACGCCGATGCAGTCGCACGTATCGCCCCCGACCTCGCCGTCCGCATAGTCCTGCCCGGAACACCGGTGATGATCCCATGAGCGCCACACCCGCCGACCATCGGAGATTCACGGCCCGCGATGCGAATGCTTCCTGACCTGTCGGCCTCCATTGGGTGACCGGGCGGGGAAGGCA
>JAODNJ010000239.1 GCA_025465155.1 Frankiales bacterium | reverse complement strand
ACGAGGTCGAGTGCGCCGACGACCAGGGGGACCTGTACGTCGCGCTGCAGTCGGACCTGCTCGCGAACGAGGACGTCGTCGCTGTCGAGAGCGGCGACCCACGGGCGGCGGCCGCCCTGGCCAAGCCGCTGCAGTCGGAGCTGGCGGTCGGCCGCGGACGGCGCGCGGTGCTGGTCCACCAGACCCGCCGCAGCGGTCTGCGGATCGCCGCGGGGATGGACCACGTCATCGAGGTTCCGGACACGAACAGCGAGGAGATCGAGGCGAGCGGGGACCTCGCCCGCTACACCCTCGCCGCCCGCCTGCCTCAGGGCGGGAAGCTGCGGCTGGTCAAGTTCCTGGCCTACGGCTGGTCCTCCCGGCGATCGGGGGCGGCCATCCGCGACCAGGTCGAGGGGGCGCTCGCTACGGCGAAGCTGGCCGGCTTCGAGCGCCTCGCCCGCGAGCAGCGAGAGCTGCTCGACCAGCACTGGGACGAGGCCGACGTCGAGATCGAGGGCGACGACGAGCTTCAGCAGGCCGTGCGCGTGGGGATGTTCCACGTCCTCCAGGCCGGGCTGCGCGCCGAGCGGCAGCCGATCCCGGCGAAGGGGCTGACCGGCCCCGGGTACGACGGGCACACCTTCTGGGACACCGACGCCTACGTGCTCCCCGTGCTCATCTACATCGCCCCCGACGCGGCCCGCGACGCGCTGCGGTGGCGGCACTCGACCCTGGACATGGCGCGCGAGAGGGCCCGCGTCCTCGGTCATCGCGGGGCCGCGTTCCCGTGGCGGACCATCCACGGGGAGGAGACCTCCGGATACTGGCCGGCGGGCACGGCGGCGTTCCACATCAACGCCGACATCGCCGATGCGGTCGTCCGGTACCACCACGCGACCCTCGACGAGGACTTCGACCGCGACTACGGCGCCGAGCTGCTGATCGAGACGGCGCGGCTGTGGGCCTCGCTCGGCCATTTCGACATCGAGCACGGCTTCCGGATCGACGGCGTCACGGGCCCGGACGAGTACACCGCCGTCGTCGACAACAACGTGTACACGAACCTCATGGCGCAGCGGAACCTGCTCGAGGCCGCCCTGGCGGTGAAGCGCCAACCCGACACGGCGGGGCGTCTGGAGGTCACGGAGGACGAGGTCGCGGAGTGGTGCCGCGCGGCGGCGCTGATGGCGGTGCCCTACGACACCCAACGCGGCGTGCACATGCAGTCCGACGCCTTCACCCACCACGAGGAGTGGGACTTCGAGCACACGCCGCCGGAGAACTACCCGCTACTGCTGCACTACCCGTACTTCGAGATCTACCGCCGGCAGGTCATCAAGCAGGCCGATCTGGTGATGGCGCTGCACCTGCGGGGCGACGCCTTCACCCTCGACGAGAAGATCGCCGACTTTGCCTATTACGAGGCCCGGACGGTGCGCGACTCGTCGTTGTCGGCGTCCCAGCAGGCGGTGGTGGCCGCTGAGACCGGCCATCTCGAGCTCGCCTACGACTACTGGGGCGAGGCGTCGCTGGCCGACCTGCAGAACCTCCACCAGAACTCGGGCTACGGCCTGCACATCGCCTCCATGGCGGGTGGCTGGACCGTCGCCGTGGCCGGGTTCGGGGGGTTACGCGACCACGGTGGCGAACTGCAGTTCGCACCCCGGTTGCCGGAACGGATCACCCGGTTGCGATTCCGGGTCCTCTACCAGGGGCGCTCCCTGAAGGTGACCGTGCAGCACGACCGGGCGACCTACCGGCTCACCGACGGCGACCCGCTCGACATCCGGCACCATGGCCGGCAGGTGACCGTCGACCACGCCGACCTCACCCTCGACATCCCGCCGGCACCGAAGGTGGAGCCGGTGCACCAGCCGCCCGGGTGCGCGCCTCGCCGCCGCGGCCGGCCGGACGGCGACTGACCGTCAGCGCAGCAGCCAGCTCCCGCCCAGCACCAGGGCACCGAGGTCGACGACCAGGAAGACGCACACCCACAGCAACCCCGGGATCCGGGTGAGCCGGGCGAGCTGGTCGGCGTCGGAGTCCGGCGCCGTCCGGCGCCGGCGGGAGCGCTGCAGCTCCAGAACGGTCTTCGGCGCGGCCAGCAGCAGGAACCACGTGCCGACGGCGGCGAACGCGGCCTGGCCCTGCGGCGGCAGCCACCAGGTGGCGGCGAACACCACCACGCCGGTGGCCAGCACCGACCAGAGCCCGTACCAGTTGCGGATCTGTACGAGCAGCAACCCCAGCAGGGCCAGGAGCGCCCAGAGCAGGCCGATGGCGTGCCCGGACGCGAGCAGGGCGGCGGCGCCGAGGCCGATGAGACCCGGTCCGGTGTAGCCCGCGGCGCAGGTCAGCGCCATACCCGGACCGGTGGGCCGCCCCGCGGAGACGGTCAGGCCGGACGTGTCGGAGTGCAGCCGGATCCCCGACAGCCGCCGGCCGCTGGCCAGCGCGACGACGCCGTGTGCTCCCTCGTGCGCGATCGTCACCACGTGCCGGGTGCTCCGCCACAGGACTGGCGCGAGAACCAGGACGGCAGCGACCGCGGCGGTGGCCAGCAGGGTCGAGCCGGGCAGGGGCGCCGTCGCGCTCACCCGGTCCCAGAAGCGGGCCAGGACATCCACCGCGCGCCTCCCCGTCCTGCCGTCCGAGCCGACATCTCCGTTATCCCTAACAGATGTACGGCTCTGGCCTGTCGCCGACCTGCCGGCCACCAACGAAACAGCATCGACGGGGTCGGGGGAGCGGCGCTGCCGGCGCTGCAGGACAGCGAGGGACGCGCGGCCCCGCTTACCGGGGCCGGTGCCGCGCGAACTGCACCACCTGCTGGAAGGTCGGGCGGTTCTGCCAGTCGATGTCGGGCTGCCCGACGATGCCGAGCGCCCGGAAGTGGATCGCATCGAACTGCGGCATCGTCTGGCCGGCCGCCTTCGAATCGCTCGACGACGTCCAGGCGCGGACGTCGGAGGACCCGTTGGCCTGCACCAGCGCGTCGTAGGTGGCCCGCAGGGCGGCGTCGATGGCCTGCGGGCACGTGGCCGGGCCGCCGGCGCACTCGCGCGAGGTGATCGCCGAGCCGAAGCCGTCGGCCGGCTGCTGGCCGAGCAACTGCTCCAGCGTGCTGACCAGATAGCTCTCGTAGCCGCCGTCGTAGGCGCTGCCCAGGTGCGCGCCGCCGCTGTTGGGGGTGTTCACCCACTGCATCGGCAGCACCGCGTAGCCCGCCGTCTCGGCGCCGCCGTTGGACCCGACCGAGC
>JAODNJ010000213.1 GCA_025465155.1 Frankiales bacterium | reverse complement strand
GCTGGCAGTCGGTCGCCGCGCTGGTCGACCTCGCCGTCGATCTGGTGGCCGAGAACCCCTCGCTCGACCTCCCGGGCTTCGTGGCCCACCTCGCGCAGCGGGCCGATGCGCAGCACGCCCCGACCGTCCAGGGCGTGACCCTGGCCTCGATGCACGCCGCCAAGGGCCTGGAGTGGGACGCCGTCTTCGTGGTGGGCCTCGTCGACGGCGTGCTCCCCATCGCGCAGTCGCTGAGCCGGCCGGAGGCGGTGGAGGAGGAGCGCCGGCTGCTCTACGTCGCCAGCACCCGCGCGCGCGAGCGGCTGACCCTCTCGTGGTCCCTGTCCCGCAGCCCAGGCGGCAAGCGGGCGCGGCCGCGCAGCCGGTTCCTGACCGGGCTGGCCCCCGATTCCGGTCCGACCGCGCCCCCGGCCCGGCAGGCGGCGAAGAAGGCGAAGGTCGTGCTGGAGGGCGAGGCGGGCCGGCTGTTCGAGCGGCTGCGAGCGTGGCGCAGCCAGACCGCCCAGTCGGCCTCGGTCCCCGCCTACGTCGTCTTCACCGACGCGACCCTGCAGGCGATCGCGGAGACTCGCCCCGGCAGCCTCCGCGAGCTGTCGGGGCTGCCCGGGATCGGCGCCAGGAAGCTGGAACTCTACGGGGACGAGGTCCTCGCCACTGTGAGCGACTGACTCCACACAGCGACGGCGAGACGGGCCAGGGCCGATTCTCTGGCCCCTTCGGGAGACCCTCCGCTAATTGCGTTGACCGTCACATCAACGGCCCCCTACTGTCCTGTCTGCGCTCGGGGGAAGCCACGGGCGCGCCAAAGCCTCGGACGGCCGACCGGCCGCACGACGACCCCGGAGGGAGGGGGCACTGGTGATCAGCAACGTCCTGACGCTCGCCCCCGCCGGGGTCCTCGGCTCGGGGAGCGCTGACGCGCGTCCGTGCGCCTGCGACGCCGTCCGCCCCGCCCCGGTCGGCGTGATCGCCGGTGTCCAGGGGACCGGTCTGCCCGCCGCCGTCCTGCCGACCCCGACGAAGGGGTGCGCCGGCACCGGCATCGGGACCGCTCTCCCGACGCGCATGCAGCAGCACCCGATCACCCAGAACGACGGCACCACCCCCCTCGGGGACCACTCCTCGGGGAGACCGCTGAGCTAACCGCTCGACCGGTCCTCCTCGAGGCCGCGGAACCCGAATCCGGGATCCGCGGCCTCTTCCTTCGTCCGCGACTCCCGGCTCCCGACCACCGGTCGGCGGGCTCCCGCCGGCCGTCGCAGACGAGACGAGGAGGAGAGCGGCAGTGCACACGACGATCGACCGCGGAACGTCCCACCGCCGTACCGGGCTCCCCCGGGCAGGCGGCGCGGCGCCGCGGGGAGCGAGAGCGCCGGTGTCCGCGGCGCCGGTACGGCGACCCCTGCCGTGCCGGGTCCAGGACCCCGAGCTGTGGTTCGCCGAGAGCCCGGCGCAGCTGGAGGAGGCCAAGACCTTCTGCGTCGGCTGTCCGATGCGGGACGCGTGCCTGGCCGGTGCCCTGGATCGCGGCGAGCCGTGGGGCGTCTGGGGCGGCGAGATCTTCGATCACGGCGTCGTCATCGCCCGTAAGCGGCCGCGGGGCCGGCCCCGGAAGGAGGCCGCGTGAGAGCTGACCCGAGGGCCGAACCCGTCCGCAGAACCTTCCCCGCCCGCGCGGGGAGCCGAGAATCGAGACCGAAGGAACGATCATGAGTTTCGTGGAGCAGGACCTGGTCCGCGGTCGCATCAGCGATCTGCGGGCCGACGCCGACGCCGCCGCGCGCGTCCGTCGGCTGCGTGCCGCCCGCCGGTGGTCACGTCGCGCCGAGCGTGCGGCGCGGCGGGCCGCCCGGGCCAGCGCCGCCGTCCGCTGACGGCAGACCCGCGCTGACGGCAGACCCCGCTGAGGGCACCGCCGCCGGTATCCGCCCGCTCCGGGCGGATAGCCCATCGACGCCGGGCCGGACGCTCCCGGTGCGTCCGGCCCGGCCTCCTCGGTGTCCGAGGGCCTGTTTCCCAGGGAGCCGGCCTGCCGGGGGAGGGGTGCCTCAGCCGGTGAAGCCCGGCATCCACTCCTCGAGCACCGACCGCCAGTCGCCTTGCGAGTCGAGCTGGCAGAGCACCCCGATGGAGCCCATGGTCACCCGGTAGATGAGGAAGTAGGCCGGTGGGAGGTTGAGCTGGCGTCCCAGCTTGCTCGCCTCGGACCGCGGATCGGTGATCCGGACGGCCTGTTCCTGCATCCAGGCCCGGGTGAACCGGAACGAGTTCCCGCGGATGGGCTCCAGCAGCGGGCGGAGGTAGTCGAGCACCCCCTCGGCGTCGACCTTGATGTTCGGCAGGATGAATCCCTCGGCCCGCAGGTCGCTGAGGACGTCCTCCGCGCGGTCGGCCAGCGCCCACCGCAGCAGCCGGCCGATCGGCTCCGGGTGGCCGTCGGGCAGCCGTGCCGTCGCACCGAAGTCGATGACCCCCAGGCGGCCGTCGTCCATCAGCCGGTAGTTGCCGGGGTGCGGATCGGCGTGCAGCAGACCGGCTCGCTGCGGCCCCGAGAAGTGCAGCACCGCCATCAGCTGCCCGGCCCGGTCGCGCTCCTCGCGGCTCCCGGAGGCGATCACCTTGGCCAGCGGCAGGCCCTCGAGCCACTCCGACACGATGACCTTCGGTGCGCTGGCCACCACCCGGGGGACGACGATCTGCGCGTCGTCGGCGTACGCGGCGGCGAAGGCGCGCTGCGCGTCGGCCTCCAGGCCGTAGTCGAGCTCCTCGATGACCCGCGCTTTGAGCTCGGCGATGAGCGGCTTGACGTCCATGCCCGGGAAGAGGGCGGCGAACAGCCGCGCGAAGCGGGCAAGCTGGTTGAGGTCGGCCATCAGCGCGGTGCCCGCGCCCGGATACTGGATCTTGACGGCGACATCGCGGCCGTCCCGCCAGGTGGCGCGGTGGACCTGTCCGATGCTCGCGGCAGCGGCCGGCGCGTCGTCGAAGTCGCGGAACCGTTCCCGCCAGCGGCCGCCCAGCTGCTGGGCGAGCACCGCGTGCACAGTGCGGACCGGCATCGGCGGCGCTTCCTCCTGGAGCTTGACCAGCGCTTCCCGGTACGGGGCCGCTACCTCGTCCGGAACCGCGGCCTCGAAGACCGACAACGTCTGGCCCAGCTTCATCGCGCCGCCCTTGAGCTGACCCAGCACGGCGAACAGCTGCTCGGCCGTGCGCTGCTGCAGCTCCGCGGTCACCGCCTCCGGGGAGCGGCCGGAGAGGCGCTTGCCGATGCCGAGCGTGGCCCGCCCGGCGGCACCCAGCGGGAGCGACGCGAGGCGAGCGGTCCGCGAGACCGACCCCCGCGGGATGGCCCGTCCGTCGTCACTCACCCGGTCATTGTCACCCGTGACCGTCCGCAGTCTCAGGTCGACGGGGCGGGAGGACCCCCGCGGGGTGTTCCGGAGCCCCTCCCGACCCCCCGTGGCGGCGGACCTCCGGGCCGGTCAGGCAGCCGCACCCGGGATGTGCAGGCCACCGCCTCATCAGCGGAACCGGGTCGGGCGGCCGGAGCTCCAGGGTGGCGCCGAGGGTGACCGGGGCGGCTGCCGCGTCGAGGTAGGCGAGGACCTGCAGCGCGCCCGTGACGGCGGTCAGCAGGCAGGTCGTGGTCGCACCGCTGGGTGGAGCGTCGGCCGCGGTCAGCGCGGCGGCCAGCAGGGGCCAGTCCGGATCGGCATCCCGCCGGTGCAGATCGGCACAGTGCAGGCAGCTCGTCCGCCCCGGCACGACGAACGGGCCGACGACGCCGGTCCCGCCGCGGACGGTCGCGACCAGGTGCGGGACGCCGCCGCGCTGCAGCCCGGCGACGAGTGGATCGGACGCCGCCCACGCCCGCGCCAGGACGACGACGTCGGCCGACCCCTCGGGTGGTGGCCGGAGGTCGGCCAGCGGGCTGGCCCTGCGCACGGCATCGGCGGCGGCCAGCGAGCGCGGGCGGCCCTCGTCGGCGGCGGTGAGGCCGCCCACGACTGCGTCACCCGCGACCGTGGTCCCCTGGTCACGGATGCTCACCCGCCCGACTCCGCTCGCGGCCAGGACCGCGGCGAGCGGGGTGCCCACCCGGGTGGCGCCCTCGACGACGACGGTCGCCGCGCGCCGGAGCCGCCACAGCGAGGCGGTGCCACCGGGGACCGTCGCCGCGGGCAGCTCCGCAGCGGTGCGGGCCGCGGCAGCCGGCCCGGCGTCGGAGGCCAGGAGGTCGGCGGCCTCCAGGTCGACCAGCAGCCCCGCGTCGCGCAGCCCGTGGAGCACGGCGGCGACGTCGGTCGGATCCATGCCCTCGCCGGCGGCGTCGACCAGCACCGCCTGCTGGGTCCGCCGGCCGTCGACGCCGGGCAGAAGCGCGCTCAGCCAGCCGGGTGCGGGGGCCACGACCACGCCGTCGGAACCGTCGACGCCCCCGACCTGGACCGAGCCGTTCTCGCGGTGCAGGACCGGGGTCGCGACGGGCAGGAGTGGATGGACGGCGTCGGTCACCGGGTCAGCCTGTCAGCGCGGCGGCGGGGCCGCGGGCGTCGTCCACAGGCCGCGCAGACGGCGACGGCGGCGCTCCGCAGTGCGGAGCGCCGCCGTGGACGGCAGATGACGGGCGGGGCCCGACGCCGGTCAGGCCTTGCCGAGGATCCGGTTCATCTTGGTGCCGCAGACCGGGCAGGTGCCCTGGGCCATGCGGCGGCCGGACTCGCTCACCTTGACCTCGCCGTCGAAGTCCCGCTTCTCCTTGCACTTCACGCAGTAGCCGTTGTAGGTCTCCGCCACGGTCTCTCCTCGGTCGTGTGAGGGCGTCTCGACGGATGGCCGGGGCGCCGTTGCGGGGCACGCTACCCGGGTCGTCCAGGAGCGTGGCCGCAGGTCGGGGGGCAGACTGGCCTCGCCGGACCCCCGATTGCCCACAGCCTGTGGACAGAACTGTGGACACCGTGGGGACGACTCGGCGTGTCGCTGTGTGCACAGCGGGGACAGCGGCTCCCGGGAGACGCCGGCTGCTGCTGCCCGCAGCCCCTGGACCTGCGCGGACACCGCCGGGCGGGGTGTGGACGACGGCGCGGAAAGCCCGTCAGGCGGAACCGATGTCCACCATCCGGAGGACCTGTACCCGAGCGGGTGGCCTCGTGCGCGCGCCACAGGCCGCCGCTGGCTACGGTGCCCTCGTGCCCGCGACTCCCCATCCTCGCTCCGGACGCGCGGATCAGCCGGCGTGGCCGCCCGCCGCCCCGGCGGCCGGCCGTGTGC
>JAODNJ010000161.1 GCA_025465155.1 Frankiales bacterium | reverse complement strand
TCCTCGCCCGTGACCGCGCGCGGATGGACGAGCTCTTCCCGTCCACGCGGCTCGTGCGGATCAAGAACGCCGGCCACTGGGTGCACTCGGAGCAGCCGGACACCTTCCTGGAGACCCTCCGCAGATTTCTGGATTCCGTGGAGGCCGGTGGCTGACACCACCTCCGTCCAGGTGGCCACGAACACCGGCGACCTTCCCGCACCGCCGGTTCACCGGCCGAACCGGCCTGGCTAACGTTGCGGGAATGACCGTCTGGCCGCGGCCGGTGCCGCTCGTCGGTGATCAGACCGCGGCGTCGGAGCGACGGGCCGACCCGGCGGGCTGGGCGCTGTCACCCGAGGCGCGCGCAGGGCTCTACGAGGCCGTGGCCGCCCGGCGGGACGTGCGGCGCTTCCGGCCCGATCCGGTGCCGGCGGACGTGCTCGAGCGCGTGCTCACCGCCGCCCACGCGGCCCCCTCCGTCGGGCACAGCCAGCCGTGGCGGTTCCTGGTCGTCCGCGACCGGGGCATCCGTGACCGGGCCGCCGTCCTCACCGACCGAGAGCGGCTCCGCCAGGCCGCGCACCTGGAGCCCGACGCCGCCCGCCGGCTGCTCGACCTGCAGCTCGAGGGGGTGCGGGAGGCTCCGCTCGGAGTCGCCGTCTGCTGCGACCGGCGGACGCCGGCCACCGGGGTGCTGGGCCGGGCGACGTTCCCGGACGCGGACCTGTGGAGCTGTGCGGCGGCGATCCAGAACCTGTGGCTCGCGGCCCGCGCCGAGGGGCTGGGTCTCGGCTGGGTCACCCTGTTCCCGCCCGACGAGCTCGCGGACCTGCTCGGCCTGCCCGACGGCGTGGTCACGCTCGGCTGGCTGTGCCTGGGCTGGCCCGACGAGCGGCCGCCGGCGCCGGGCCTGGAGCGGGCCGGCTGGTCACGCCGGCTGTCGCTCGCCGACGTCGTCCTCGAGGACCGCTGGCCGTCCGCCGATGCTCCCGCCGCGCCGCCGTCCCACCTGCCGGCCCCCGACCGGTACGCCGTCGTGGGCACGCGGGACGAGGCCGACCGGCTGCTGACCCCGCCGGGATCGCTGGGGGTCCTCGATCGCGCGGTCGACCGCGTGGTCGCGCTCGGGCGCGGTGAGGTCACCACCGGCTGCTTGGTGCTCGCGGCCGCCGACCACCCCGTCGTCGCCCACGGGGTGTCGGCGTTCGGCGCGGTGGTGACGCGGGACGTCGCGGCGGCGGCGGTCGCCGGATGCTCGGTCGGTGCGGTGGCCGCCCGTGCGGCCGGCCTGGAGCTGCGCGTGATCGACGCCGGCGTGGCAGGCGATCGGCTCCCCGGCGCCACGGACCTGCGCCCCCGGGACCGCCGGCTGGACCTGGTGGAGGGGCCTGGTCTGACGGAGCCCGACACCATCCGGCTGGTCGAGGCCGGGCGAGCGCTGGGCCGGGACCTGGCCGGGACGGGCCTCGTCGCGCTCGGCGAGATCGGCGTCGGCAACACGACCGTCGCCGCGGCGCTCGCGTGCGGCCTCCTCGACGGGCATCCCGACGAGCTGACCGGCCTCGGCTCGGGCGCGGACTCGGCCATGCTGGCCCGTAAGCGGGCCGTCGTCGCGGCGGCCGCGGCCCGCGCCAGGAGGGCGGTACCGGACCTCGCGGGGGATCCCCTGGCAGCACTGGCCCAGCTCGGCGGCCCGGAGTTCGCCGTGCTGGCCGGCGTCGTCCTGGGTGCGGCCGGGGCGCGGGCCGCCGTCGTCCTGGACGGCCTGGCGACGTCGGTGGCCGCGCTGGTCGCCGTCCAGCTGGAACCCGGTGCCCAGACCGCGCTGGTCGCGGGTCAGCGGAGCCGGGAGCGCGGCCACGAGGTGGTGCTGGAGGCGCTGGGATGCGAACCCCTGCTGGATCTGCGCATCCGGGCCGGCGAGGGCGCGGGGGCGGCGCTGGCCGCCGGGTTGCTGCTCGACGGGCTGACGGTGCGGCGGGAGAGCGCGCGCGTCGACCGCTGACGGGCCAGGATCGGCACCATGACCGACCCCCGTGCCGGACAGCCCGCCCGGCCCAGCGACCTCGTCGACGTCGCCGCGCTCGTCACGGCCTACTACGCGCTCGAGCCCGATCCCGCCGACCCCGGTCAGCAGGTGGTGTTCGGGACCAGCGGGCACCGCGGCTCCAGCTTCGACGCCGCGTTCAACGAGGCGCACATCCTGGCCACCACCCAGGCCATCTGCGAGTACCGGGCGGCGCAGGGCTACGACGGGCCGCTCTTCCTCGGGCGTGACACCCACGGGCTGTCCGAGCCGGCGTGGACCAGCGCGCTGGAGGTCCTGGCCGCCAACGACGTCACCGTGCTCGTCGATGCCGCCGGCCGGTACACCCCCACGCCCGCGGTCAGCCACGCGATCCTGCGGGCCAACAGGGGGAGGAGCAGGGGCCTGGCCGACGGGGTCGTCGTCACGCCGTCGCACAATCCCCCGCGGGACGGCGGATTCAAGTACAACCCGCCGTCGGCGGGCCCGGCCGACACCGACGCGACCACGGCGATCGCCGACCGGGCCAACGACCTGCTCCGCGGCGGGCTGAAGGACGTCCGTCGGGTGCCTTTTGCCCGTGCCCGCGCGGCCGCTCAGCCCCACGACTTCCTGGGCGATTACGTCGCGGACCTGCCGAACGTCCTCGACGTCGACGCGATCCGGGACGCGGGCGTGCGCATCGGGGCCGACCCGCTCGGCGGGGCGAGCGTCGACTACTGGAGCGCGATCGCCGAGCGGCACCAGCTCGACCTGACCGTCGTGAACCCGCTGGTGGACCCGACGTGGCGGTTCATGACGCTGGACTGGGACGGCAAGATACGGATGGACTGCTCGTCGCCCTCAGCCATGGCGTCACTGATCGGCCGGCGGGACGAGTTCACGATCGCCACGGGCAACGACGCCGACGCCGACCGTCACGGCGTCGTCACCCCTGACCGGGGCCTGATGAACCCCAACCACTTCCTCGCCGTCGCCATCGCCTATCTGTTCGCGCACCGGCCCGGGTGGGCCGGGCAGACATCCTTGGGCAAGACCCTGGTGTCCAGTTCGCTCATCGACCGGGTGGTCGACGGCCTGGGCCGGCGACTGATCGAGGTCCCGGTCGGCTTCAAGTGGTTCGTGCCCGGCCTGCTCGACGGCTCTGTCGGCTTCGGCGGCGAGGAGTCCGCGGGCGCCTCGTTCCTGCGCCGCGACGGCGGTGTGTGGACGACGGACAAGGACGGCATCCTGCTGGCCCTGCTCGCCAGCGAGATCCAGGCCGTGACGGGACGGTCCCCCTCGCAGCTGCACGACGAGCTGACCTCGAGGTACGGCGAGTCGGCGTACGCCCGCATCGACGCACCGGCGACGCGGGAGCAGAAGGCGAAGCTGGGCAAGCTCTCCCCCGAGGACGTCACCGCCACCGAGCTCGCCGGGGAGCCCATCGTCGCGAAGCTGACCCGGGCGCCCGGCAACGACGCCCCGATCGGCGGACTCAAGGTCGTCACCGAGAACGCCTGGTTCGCCGCGCGACCGTCCGGTACCGAGGACGTCTACAAGGTCTACGCGGAGTCCTTCCGCGGCCCGGAGCACCTCGCCCGCGTACAGGAGGAGGCGCGCGCCGTCGTCACCGCCGCCCTCGGCGGCTAGGGCCGAAATGGCCATTTCTGCCCCTGTCGGCGTCCGGCCACTGCCATCCGGACCCGCTCGACGACGGAGTCGAGGTTCCTGAGGTCGGCTGCGCTGATCCGGACGACCGTCCAGCCCGCGGCGACGAGGGCCGAGTAGCGGGCATCGTCGCGGAGGATCTGTACACCGTCGAAGTGGTAGGCGCCCTCGTACTCGAGGGCCACCTTCGCCTCCGGCCAGGCGAAGTCCACCCGTGCCAGGAACCGGCCGTCGACGACGATCTCGTGCTGGGGAACCGGGTCCAACCCGGCGAGCACGAGCGCGACCCGAACCCAGGACTCGGGTGCCGACTCCGCCCGCGGATCGATCAGGGCGAACGCTCGTCGTACCCGGCTGACCCCCCATCGACCGGTACGGCCGGCCGCGAGGACTGTCAGCGCCGATGCATCGAGCGCCCCGGAGCGCACCATGCCGTCCAGCGTGGCTACCGCGGTGGCCAGCGGTTCCAGCGCGGCGACGTCCCACGCGGTGCGCAGGGCGCTCGTCACAGGGGCGTGGTCATGCTCCACGACCTCGTCGGGTGACAGGTCGGACCGGTGGACGCGAATCCCCCGAGGCCCCTTCCACTGGACCGTGGGTGGGCGCAGCACGGTGACCGGGTCGTTGACACCTGCCGACGGAGCCCCGTACCACCCCGCGGCGGAACGCCCCCCGATCGCAGCGCCCGGGGGGAGCAGCAGCGCGACGCCCCGGCAGCGGAGCCGGTGGTCGAACGGCAACCCCGGATCCGCGTAGACGCCCTGCACCAGCCGCCGGTAGCTCGACGCTCGCAGTTCCTTGGCGGTCAGGACACCGCCGGCCACGGCGTGGCTCCCGATGAACACCCCCGTGGGGAGGTTGCTGCGAATCGACACGCCTGCAGGGTGGCCGAACGGCGTGGGCTGCTCCTCCGTCGTCCACAGCCCAGGGCAGAAATGGCCATTTCTGCCCCCTGTTGGATACAGCGGTGCATTGGATACAGTGCTGCATCGTGACGACGGAGGCGCCGGCCGAGCGGACCCGGCCGCGGCGGTCCGAGACCGTCGAGAGGCTTGTGGACGCCGCCCTGCAGACGTTCGCCGACATCGGGTTCGCCGCGGCCAGCGTCGAGGACATCTGCCGCCGCGGGGGCTTTACCCGCGGCGCCTTCTACTCCAGCTTCAGCACCAAGGACGAGCTGTTCGCGGCCCTCTACGCGCGCGAGACCGCCCGCGAGCTGGCCCGGGTCGAGCAGCAGCTGGCCGGCATCGAGCGGGAGGCCGACCCGCTGGCCGCCGCCGTCGACCGCTGCCTGTCCACGCTCCGCGCCGACCGCACCTGGGTGATCGTGCAGGCGGAGTACATGCTGCACGCCGCCCGCAGGCCCGAGGCCGCGGCGGCGCTGCGCGCGCACGTCGACGGGCTGCACACCCGGATCGCCGCCCTGATCGACGAGGCGGCCGCCCGCACCGGCATCGCCCTGGCCGTCCCCGCCGACCGGCTGGCGCGCATGCTCACCGCCCTCCACGACGGGCTCGTCGTCCAGCAGGTGGCGACGGGTGACCGGACCCCCGGGCCCGGCCCCGACCTCGCGCACGACGCGACGTTGCTGCTCCTGCGCGCCGCCACCACCGCCTGACCCCGAAGAGGCTTCCCATGGCAACCCTGCTCGCCCGTCTCGGCCGTGCCTCGTTTCGTCACCGCCGGCCGGTGGTGCTGGCCTGGGTGCTCGTCCTGGCGGCGATCGTCACGGTGCTGGTCACGGTCGGCGGGAAGTTCGACGACCGCTTCACCATCCCGGGCTCGGAGTCCCAGGCGGCTCTGGACCGGCTGCACGCCCTCTCGCCGGCCGCCGCCGGGGTGAGCGCGCAGATCGTCCTCGTCGCCCCCGCCGGACACACCGTGGTCGAGCCGCGCTACGCGGCCGCGGTCGAGGAGGTCGTCACGGCGGCGTCGACGGCCCCTCAGGTGGCGTCGGTGACCGACCCGATCCGGACGAGGACCCTCAGCCGTGACGGCCGGGCCGCCATCGCGCAGGTCGCGTACGCCGTCCCCCGCCAGCAGCTGCAGACGAGCAGCACGGCCGCGCTCGAGCGGGCGACCCAGCCGGCGAGGAACGCCGGCATGCAGGTCGCCGCGGGGGGACAGGCCTTCACCAGCAACGGCGTCCACATCGGCGCCAAGGAGTTCGTGGGCGTCGCCGTCGCCGTGCTCGTGCTGGTGCTGACGTTCGGCTCGCTGCTGGCCGCCGGGATGAACCTGCTCACCGCCGTGCTCAGCGTGGCCGTCGGGCTGGGCGGCCTGATCGCCGTCTCGGGCGCGATCACCTTGTCCTCGACCGCGCCCACTCTGGCGCTGATGATCGGCCTCGCGGTCGGCATCGACTACGCCCTGTTCATCCTGTCGCGGCATCGGTCCCAGCTGGCCGGCGGCATGGACCCGGAGGAGTCGGCCGCCCGGGCATCCGGCACGGCCGGGTCCGCCGTCGTCTTCGCAGGGCTCACCGTGGTGATCGCGCTCGCCGGGCTCTCGGTCGTCGGCATCCCCTTCCTGAGCGTGATGGGCCTGGGTGCGGCCGGCACGGTGCTCGTGGCGGTCCTGGTCGCGCTCACCCTGCTCCCGGCGCTGCTCGGCTTCGGCGGTTCCCGGCTGGCCCCGCGTCCCGGTTCCCGGGCGGCGCGGCGCGAGGCGGCCGACGCCGGCACGGGCGCAGGCCGGTCCCTCGGTGCCCGGTGGGCTCGGCTGGTCATCCGCCGCCCGCTGCTCACGGTCCTCGCGGTCGTGGCCGCGATCGTGGTGCTCGCGCTGCCGGCGCCGCAGCTGCGGCTCGCGCTGCCGGACAACGGCGCGGCCCCGCAGGGCACCTCGCAGCGGGAGGCGTACGACCTGGTCAGCCGGTACTTCGGGCCGGGCGTGAACGGCCCGCTGGTGATGCTGCTGGACGGCCTCGACCCCGCGCGGGCGCAAGCGTCGGCCCAGCAGGTCGCGGTCACCGTGGGTGGCACGCCCACCGGTACGCCCGGCGTCTTCCGCGGTGGCGTGGCCGACGTCGCCTTCGCCCAGCCGCAGGTGCTGCCGGGCGGCCGGGCGGCGATCGTCAGCGTGGTGCCGGACAGCGGCCCCCAGGACGAGGCGACGGCGGCACTGGTCCACCGGCTGCGCGCCCTCTCGCCGGCACTGGAGCGCAGCACGGGGGCGGCGAGCGTGGCCGTCACCGGCCAGACCGCGGTCGCCATCGACGTCTCCGACCGGCTCGCCGGCGCCCTGCTGCCCTTCGCCGCCGTCGTCGTCGGTCTGGCCCTGGTGCTGCTGCTCCTGGTCTTCCGGTCGATCCTGGTGCCGATCAAGGCGGCCGTCGGCTTCCTGCTGTCGGTCGGCGCCTCGTTCGGCGCGGTCGTCGCCGTCTTCCAGTGGGGCTGGCTGGCCTCCGTGCTCGGCGTGCCCGGCACCGGGCCGGTGATCAGCTTCCTCCCGGTGATCCTCATGGCCGTGCTCTTCGGCCTGGCGATGGACTACGAGGTCTTCCTGGTGTCCCGGATGCGGGAGGAGTACGTGCACGGGGCCGCGCCCCGGGACGCCGTGGTCCAAGGCGCCCGGCACGCGTCACGGGTGGTCGTGGCGGCGGCTCTCATCATGTTCTCGGTCTTCGCCAGCTTCGTGACGATCGAGGACGTCACGGTCAAGGCGATCGCCTTCGGGCTGGCCGTGGGCATCCTGGTCGACGCCTTCCTGGTCCGGATGACCCTGGTCCCCGCCGTCCTGGCGCTGCTCGGCCGCTGGGCGTGGGTGCTGCCGCGCCGGCTGGACCGGCTCCTGCCGGACCTCGACGTCGAGGGCGCCCGCCTCGGCCCGGCCGGGACGGCGGCCGGGCGGGAACGGGAGCCGGTGACCGCCGCCGGCTGAGCGCTCCGGGGCAGCCGGCCCATCGGGGGCCCTGCGGTCCCGGGGCGCCCCGTGCGGGCGACCTCAGCGGCGACGCTGCGACTTGTCCGCGTACATCTCGTCGTCGGCCTCCCGGACGACCCGGTCCAGGGCCTCCTCGGGGTCGGCGCCGCCCGGCGCCACGCCGATCCCGATGCTCATGCCCAGCACGACGCTGGTCCCGGCGAGGGTCAGTGGGTCCTGCACGCTCATGCGCAGGCGATCGGCCAGCGCCTCCGCGTCGGCGCGGTCGGTGTTCTCGCAGACGATGCTGAACTCGTCGCCGCCCAGCCGGGCAGCCGTGTCGCTGGCCCGCAGGACGCCGCGGAGCCGGTCGGCGAAGGCGACCAGAACGAGGTCGCCCATGGGGTGGCCGAGGGCGTCGTTGATCGCCTTGAAGCCGTCCAGGTCGATGATCAGCACGCAGGTCGAGGTGTGCTCCCGGTGCCCCCGCTCGAGCGCGTGCCGCAGCCGGTCCTGGTAGAGGATCCGGTTGGGCAGGCCGGTCAGCGGGTCGTGCAACGACCTGTGCACCAGTTGCGCCTCGAGCGCCTTGCGGTCGGTGATGTCCTCGATGATCAGGACCAGGTGCTCGGGATCGCCGCCCGGCGTCGCGTCGACCCAGGAGGTCGATATCTGGACCGGCACCGGGCTGCTCTCCGGCCGCAGCAGCCGGCCCTCGTGCCGGGCCACCCCCGTCCGCTCGCGCCGCAGCATCGCCCAGGTCTCCTGGCAGGTGGCGATGTCCGCGGGATGCGTCAGGTCGAACAGCGACCGGCCGATCAGGAGCTCGGCGGGGCGGCCCAGCAGGCCGGCGAGCGCGGCGTTGACGTCGAGCAGGACGGCCGACGGCGTGCACAGCGCCACACCCATGGGGGCGTTGACGAAGACGCTGCGCCGGTCGGCCGGCTGCAGCCAGTCGGCTGTCATGGTCACCCTGTATCTCCTCCGTGACGCTCCATGGTGCGCGCCTGGAGCCGGACGCGCCGCCTTCACCTGCCGATACCGTTCCCATACCCCGTTCCGGGCCGTTGCAGCGGCCGGGGGAAGATGAGTGGAGGACGGCACGACACGCGGAGGAGGGCCCGTGAACGAGTTCGAGCTGGTGCTCCCCACCGCTGTCGACGTGCGCGAGGTCGGCATGCGCGACGGACTTCAGCTCGAGGCTCCGGTCCCGCTCGAGGCGAAGCTGGAGATGCTCGACGCCCTGGTAGCAACGGGAGTGCGCCGGATCGAGGCGACGTCGTTCGTGTCGCCGCGCGCGGTCCCCGCCCTCGCCGACGCCGACCAGGTCGCCGCCGAGCTCTCCCGCTGGCCCGACGTGCAGTGGTCGGCCCTGGTGGCCAACGCGCGGGGTGCCGTCCGTGCCGTCGACGCCGGCGTGGCCACCCTGGAGTACGTCGTCTCCGCCTCCGACGGGCACAGCCGCGCCAACGCCGGCCGCCCCACCGCTGAGGCCGTCGCCGCCGTCGGCGAGGTCACCGCGCTGGCCCACGGCGCAGGCGGCTCCCTGGAGGTCATCGTCGCGACCGCCTGGGACTGCCCCTTCGACGGCCGCACCCCGGTCTCCCGCACCGTCGACGTCGCCCGCGCCGCCGTCACCGCGGGGGCCGACCGGCTCTGCCTGGGCGACACCATCGGGACGACGACGCCGCTGCGCGTGGTCCAGCTCCTCGACGCCGTCCGCCGCGCGTGCCCCGGGATCCCCGTGGGCGTGCACTTCCACGACACTCGTGGGACGGGGCAGGCGAACGCCCTGGCCGCCGTGCAGGCCGGCGTGACGCAGCTCGACGCCTCTGTCGGTGGACTGGGCGGCTGCCCGTTCGCGCCGGGGGCCAGCGGCAACATCGCCACGGAGGAGCTCGTGTACTGGCTGGAGGAGTGCGGCGTGCGCACCGGCCTCGATCTCGACGCCGTCCTGGCCGCCGCGCGGGTCACCGAGCGGGCCATCGGTCACGGACTGCCCAGCTCGCTGTACCGGGCCGGCGGCCGCTCCGTCCCGCGTGCAGCCGCCCCGGCGTGAGCGCGGCCGATCCCGCGGACTTCCCGCCGCCCGTCTTCGACTCGCGGCGGCTCCGTGACGTGCTGGGGCACTTCGTCTCGGGGGTCACCGTCGTCACGGCGGGAACTCCCGACGGCCCGATCGGCTTCACCTGCCAGTCGTTCAGCTCCCTGTCGCTGGAGCCGCCGCTGGTGGTCTTCGCGCCGGGCCGAACCTCGCGTACCTGGCCGCGGCTGCGCGAGCTGGGGCGCTTCTGCGTCAACGTGCTGGCCGAGGACCAGGTCGGACTGTCCCAGCAGTTCGCCCGCTCCGGTGCGGACAAGTTCGCCGGGGTGCACTGGCGGCCCAGTCCCCACGGCTCCCCCGTGCTCGACGGTGTGGTGGCCTGGATCGACGGTCAGCTGTGGGCCGAGTACGACGGCGGTGACCACACCCTGGTCGCCGCCCGCGTCCTCGACCTGGGGGCGGACCCGGGCCGCCGTCCGTTGCTCTTCCACCGGGGCGCGTACGGGCTGCTCGACGGCTCGTCCAGCGACTGACCCTCTGGCCGCAGCCTTGCCTGGTGCTTGCCGGGGGCTCAGCCGAAGCGGACGGCGATCAGTGCCACGTCGTCGCGACGGTCCAGCGGGCCGCTGACGGCGACGTCGCACAGCTGCTGCGGGCCGGCGTCCACAGGTGCCGCCGCGAGGCGGGCCTCCAGCTGGGAGATGCCCTGGTCGAGGTCCCCACCCGGGCGCTCGATCAGCCCGTCGGTGTAGGCGATGACCGTGGAACCGGCAGGGATGTCGAGGACGAGCGTCCGGCGGTGGATGGAATCGTCCACGCCGACCAGGAGCCCGGCCACGCCGTCCAGGCACTCCACGGTCCCGTCCGGCCCGCGGAGGAGCAGCGGGGGATGACCCGCATTGGCCACCTGCAGCCGCCACGGTCGGCCCTCGCCCACCGGCGGGGTGGCCCGGACGTAGACCATCGTGGCCGTCGAGGCCACCTGCAGGCCCTGCACCAGGCGGTCCACGCGGCCGAGCACGACCCCGGGGTCGGGGTCGTCGGCGTCCCAGACGCAGGCACGGATGAGCCCGCGCAGGTGCCCCATCGCGGCGGCCGCGGCGACGTCGTGCCCGACGACATCGCCGATCACCATGCCGATCGACCCGTCCGGGAGAGCCAGCAGGTCGTAGAAGTCGCCTCCGACGTCCGCCGCGATGGAGGCGCTGACGTAGTGCGCGGCCGCCTCGATCCCGGGGATCTGCGGCAGGTCGGGGAGCAGCGAGCGCTGCAGCGTGTCCGCGACCGCGTGCTCCTGCTGGTAGAGGCGCACGTTGTCCAGCGCCATCGCCGCCCGCCGGGCCAGGTCCTCGGCGAGGTCGACGTCCTCGGGCGTGAACGCCCGGCTCCCGGAGGACATGACCAGACCCATCGCGCCGAGCAGGCGACGGCGTGCCACCAGCGGGACCGTGAGCAGGGACGTCCCGCCCAGGCCGCGGAACAGGTCGACGGCGGCCGGCGACGCGAGCAACTCGGCCACCCGCTCCTCGGTCAGGTCGTCGACGAGCACCGGCCGTGCGGTGGTGAGGCTCCGCCGCGCCGGTGATCCCGCCGGCAGCGACGCCGTCTGCAGCGCAAGCAGCTCGTCGAGCTCGGCCGTCCGGCCGTCACGATGCAGCGAGGCGCTCCGGCCGACCTCGCCGTCGCGGTCGATGAGGACGATGTACACCCAGTCGGCCAGGAGCGGCACGCACAGCGCGGCCAGGCTGCCGAGCAGCTCGTCCATGTCCAGCGTGGCCATCAGCGTGCTCGTGGCCTCGGCCATCAGCGCGAGCCGGCTCTGGGCCTGCTCGGCGATCGCCCGGGCCTGCTCGGCCTCGCGGCGGGCCGCCTGCTCGGCGGCGAAGGCCGCCTCGCGTTCGCCGGCGACGCGCACCCGCTCGGTGACGTCGGTCTGCACACCGACGAAGCTCACGAGCGCGCCGTCGCCGTCGAAGACCGGGCTGATCGACAGCTGGTTCCAGAAGGCCGTGCCGTCCTTGCGGTAGTTGATCAGCGTGGTCGTGACCGGCCGCTGCTCCTGGATGGCCGCCCGGATCTCCGCGACGGCCTCCGGGTCGGTGGCCGGTCCCTGGAGGAAGCGGCAGTTGCGGCCGACGGCCTCGTCGTAGGAGTAGCCGGTCATCCGGCTGAACGACGGGTTCACCCAGACCAGTGGATCGTCCGTCTCCCGCGGGTCGGTGATCGTGAAGGTGATGTCGGTGGCGACCACCGCCCGTTCCCGCAGCGCCTGCAGGTAGGCGTCCGGATCGTCGGTGCCGACGCCCTCCAGGTGCAGGAAGACCACGAGGGCCAGCTGCTCCGAGCTGGTCGACCGCGACAGCGGGAACCCGGTCACCCAGAGCAGCTGGTCCTCCAGCTCACGGTCGGCGGCTCGTTCGGACACGGTGCTCTTCCCGGGCGCCAGCCGCACCGCCTCACCGGTGACCGGCCGCCCCTGGGCCACCACCGACAACGGGCTGCTCGTGCTCGCGAGCGGGGCGCCACCGAGGTCGGTCAGCCCCGCGGCCGCGCCCCATGTGTCGATGGCGATCGGCAGCCCGACGTTGCCCGCCAGCTCGACCGCCGCGGTGTTCGCGTAGATCACCGTTCCGGCCTTCTGGTCGATCACCAGGACGGCGACCGGCACGTCGGCGAGCACGCCGGGGAGGGCGGCGGTGGACCCGCTCTGGCCGTCGCCCGAGACGACAGCGTGGGCCACCGTCACGACCCCGGCCTGCTGCCCGAGCTCCAGCTCGGGACTCACCGTCAACGCGGCGGTCGTCCCGCCCACCGGGGCACCGGCCACCGCCGCGGCGGCCTCGGGGGGGACGGCAGGCGCGGACGATCTGCGTGGATCGTGCTCAGATGGCACACAATCAATCTATCCAGGACGGGCTGCCGGAGACCACCGCACCCCGTTCCCCCCGTCGCCCGGAGCTCGGCACGTCGGCTGACGGCAGGCCGCCGTCGTCCGCGCGTGCAGGTGTGCCGGCGAGCCTCCCGGGCACCCATCCCTGTGCGCCGGACGTTGTCCGGACGAGACCCCCCGCTCCGGTCGCCGGGCCGCCGGCGCGGCTGCACAGAGAGGAACGGCCATGGGATTTCTGGACCGGCTGCTCGGCCGGCGCGACCGTTCGACCGGCTATGGCCGCCCGCAGGGCTACCCGCCGCCCGGCTATCCGGACGTGGGCCGTGGGGAGCCGCGGCCGGTTCCCGCGGACCAGCAGGCGATCGAGCGGTACCGGTATCTCCTGCGGACGGCGCCGCCCGACCAGATCGAGGAGGCGCACGCCGAGGCCTTCGCGAAGCTCACTCCCGACCAGCGGCGCCAGGTGCTCGAGCAGCTGTCGGCGGCGGGCGAGCGACCCGGAGCCGACGACCCACGCTCGCTGGCCCGTGCCGCGACCCGTGCCGAGATCCGGCAGCCCGGCATCCTCGAGCGGGCCTTCGGCGGGTACGGCGGCGGGTACGGCGGCGGGTACGGCGGCGGGTACGGCCCCGGATACCGCGGGGGGTACGGCGGCGGCTTCGGTGGCCCGGGCTTCGGCAGCATTGTCGGTGGCAGCCTGCTGGGGACGATCGGTGGCCTGGTGATCGGGTCGGCGGTCGCCGACGCGCTCTTCGACAACGGACCGGGGGACGGCGGCCTGTTCGGTGGCGACGAGGGCTACGGCGACGGGTACGCCGGGGGCGACTACGGCGGTGGCGACTACGGCGGTGGGGGCGACGCCGGAGGGGACCTCGGCGGTGATTTCGGGAGTGGCGGGGAATTCTGACCCGGACTCCTGCAGGACCGCGGATCTCGTGACAACAGTGGTCCTACCGGTCGGGGACCTCGCCCGCCGGTTCGCCCTGGTGCCGTAGCCACAGCAGGCCGAGAACCGGCAGGACCAGGGGCACGAACCCGTAGCCGCGGCCGTACCCGGACCAGACCGTCGCGTCCGGGAAGGCGGCGTGGTCGGTCAGCGAGAGGGTGCCGACGGTCAGGACGCCGACCAGCTCGACGGAGCAGGCGACGACGGCGGTGCGCAGCCCACCGCGGCCGCCGCGGACCAAACCGACCGTCGCCACCAGGTACACGACGGCGGCGACCGCGGACAGCAGATAGGCGACCGGGGCCTCGCCGAACCGGGTGGCGAGCTGGACCGCGGCGCGGGCGCCCGCCGCCAGCGCGAAGAGGGCATAGAGCGCGACGAGCACCCGGCCGGGCCCCGCCGCCAGGGCCGCGGCATCGTCCTCCGGCCCGGCCGGCTCGCCCAGCGCGCCACCGTCGCCGGACTCAGGCACCGGAGCTGCTCCAGACCTGCACGAGCCGCCAGACCATCACGACGGCGACCAGGGCGGCCACGGCGATCACCGTCCCGGCCCAGCGGGTGGGCTCCGTCCGTGCCCACAGCGCGCCCGCGACGGGTACGAGCAGG
>JAODNJ010000147.1 GCA_025465155.1 Frankiales bacterium | reverse complement strand
GGGCGACCTGGGGCTTCGCGCGTTTCGTGAGTCTTCTCTTGAACGTTTTGTCTATTAATGTCTGTTTTTAGAGAGAGGGGCTGTCGGAACTTTGGTTCCGACGGTTCCGACAGTTCCGACACACCCTCGGTAGTCACATCTGCTCCGGATTGACTGAGCCGGCCGCCAGAAGAGCCCCCTCAGCCAGCGGGACCAGCCAGCCCTGCTCGCACCCGTACCGCAGTGCCGCTGTCCACAGCGAGTCCATCGCTCCGGATGCCCGATACTTGTCGCGGTCTTTCGCCGCCACGGAGGCCCGGTTGACGTCGCGCGCCGAGACCTCTTCGCCTTTGCGTATGAGGTAGCGATAGGCGCGCTTGGCGACGTTCACAACGGACGGGTGGACACCATTCACGACTTCGTACACGGCGGCTTGGGACTCCACGGCTGTAAGGACGGCCTCCGCGCGCCGCGCGTCCTGCTCGGCCCGCATGCGCCGCTTAGCCGCGTCCTGGACCGTGTCGCGGACCTTCCTGGACGTCTGCCACATCACGGTGGCCATGTCCCAGTCCTCGGTCGCGACCGAGGTACGCCCGTGCAGCAGGGCGAGCAGCGCGGCACACTTCACCCGCCACAGGGGCTCGTGCGTGTCCAGCGGTGACTCGCTGCCGCGGCCGAAGGAGATCTCCAGTGCAAGTTCGTCGAGTTCCTGCGTGACGTGCGCGGGCACCGGGATGGTGCAGTTGCGCAGCGTCGACACCCAGGTAGTGACGGGAATGTCCTCGCCGCTCCTGGTGGTGACGGTGACGGGCCCAGTGGTGGCCGGCCGCTGCTTCGGGGTGTCGGGACCGAGGGTGGCGTGTGCCCAGGCGAGGCGCTGCGGGAGGCCGATGGACCCCATCTCCAGCAGTTTCGCTGCGGGTTCCTCCTGCACGCCGAGCGACATGGACAGCGTGTAGGCGCCCTTGGGCAGGGCGCGACGTCGCTCGACCTCGGCGTTGCTGGTGCCCTGCCGCTCGCTCATCCACGCCTTGCAGAGAACGCCGTTGAGTGTGGCGGCTGCGGACATCTGCGCCATGGCGTCGAGGACGCTGCCTTCGGTGGCGAGGGCGTAGCCGCGGGTCCTCTTCTGGACGAGGATCTTCTTCTTCCCGTCGCCGTCGTCGGGGTCGATGTCGAGGTCTAGGTAGGCGGCGATCAGGCCTTGTCCGGTGGAGATGTCGATGTACGCGAGATCGATGGCCGGGAAGGGGGTGAGTTCTTCGGCGGTGTTCTCGGCCTGGCCCTTGCCGCTGCCGGACGGGCCGAACAGTCCGCAGTACCAGCCGAGGGTTGCGGGCTGGTGGATGCCGTTGTCGGCACGGACGGTGGGGTCCGCCATGGCTGCGACGCGGGCGAGGACGGCGTGCAGGACGGCGTCGGGGGAGGTGCGGCGCGCGCGGGCCATCTGCCGGATCTGCTGAAGGGTGGGCGTGGCGTTCCAGAAGGTGTCGGGGAGCCGGTCTGTGGGCTCGGTGGGCGTATCGTCCGGGGCCTCCGGGGGTTCGTCTTGTGGCCCGTCCCACGGGTCGTCAGCGGGCGCCGCCTGAAGGTTCTCGGCGTCGCCCCGCGCGCTGTCCTTCAGACACCGACGCTTCACCTCGGCGAGGACCTGCTGCGGCAACCGCGCCGCGGGGCCGGCCTGGTGTCCGCCGGCGGCGCGCATGATGTCCTGGGCGGCCTCGCTGCGGTTGCCGCCGTAGTTGAAGTGCGCGTACAGGGTGCCCACGGTCAGCTTGCCGCCGGGCGGCTGCGCACCTACAGGCAGGCCGGAGCGCTCGGAGAAGTTGACGACTACGTGGTCGTCAGCCAGGACGCTGTAGGCGCTGCTCGGCCTGTCTCCGTCAGCCGTGGGGCGCAGGAACTGCATACGGCCGTCGCCGTGCTGCCCCTGATATGTGAAGCCCTCGGCTTCGAGAAGATCACGGGGACTGAATGCCTCGGCGAGCACGTCGAGGGGCCCCTCGGTGCCGGTCGGGCGCGGCGTGCGCGGCCTGTCCGGGCGCGGCGGCGGGGGCGTGATGCCGAGACGCTTATTCCTCCGCGCCTGCCTCTCACGGGCCGCCTGGGCGAGGGTCTCCTCGGCCTCGGGCAGCAACCGGGCAGCGATCTCGGCGAGTTCGGCCAGGTCGTATATGGCTCCGCCGGCAGCACCGATCGCGGTCGGCCGCTCGGGACAGTCGGCCTTGCGGTTGACGGTCCCGATGGCCTTCATCAAACGGTCGAGGTTGCCGACCTCGACGTCCCACGTGAAGCCGAGGCGGTAGGCCGCCGCACCGATGATCTTCTGCCAGCCCATGGTCAATGCCTTGAGGCGGGCCCGGTCGTCGTCGTCCGCAATGATGTGCGGCTCGGACAGCATCCAGATGGGGTTGCCGCCCCCGCCCGACCAGCCCCAGCCGGTCGGCTCAGGCAGCGGGCTGGCAGCGACGATCTTCATGACGGTCTCGGCGGCCGACGGGTGCGGCAGGTCGTCGAGGCCGGGCTTGTGGCCGACCGTGCCGTAGTCGCCGTCTGCCCAGAGGTGGGTGATGGCGTGTACGGCAGCTTCTCCCCCGCGCTTCCCGCGAGGCGGCGGTGTGCGGAGCAGGGTGCTCTGCAGGTAGATCCCCTGCGGTGACGGTGACTCCTTGTCCCAGGCCATGACCTGGCGTACCGCGGCCTCGATGCCCTCTGTGGACACGGGGTAGTAGCGGTTCGCCAACTTGCCGCCGAAGCCTGCAGAGACCGCGAGGTAGCAGTCGCTGGCGTGTCCGAACAGGGTCTCAATCCACGTTCGGGTGACGTCCGGGTCTGCGGTCAGCTGCTGCTGCACGGGCGCGCTCACTCGTGGGTCTCCGTGCTGTTCGTGGCCGTGACGACGTCGTCGGCGAGGTTGGTTATGGCGGTGCACCAGCGGCGAGCGCATGCCCGGATGCTGGACGGGGAGGGCTGCTCCTCGAGGTGTGCGCGGATCGCTCCGAGGGTGATCTCGCGGCGCGCCTGCTCGCCACGCTGGCGCAGCATGTGCGCTTCCCTGGCGTCCTCGTCTCGAGGGCGGATGTCGCTCGTGATCAACGTGGTTCCTAGCCGCGAGGGCGAGGGGAGGGCGTAACGGCCAGCGGCCGTCCCTCGCGGACTGGTCAGTTCTGTCGTGCGGTGGAGATCGAGGCGCGCCGCCCCGCCCGCAGTGCTGCGGGAGCCCCGGACGGGGCGGCGCGCGATCACAGCTGGCCCCGGTTCCGGCGGCCGTCGGTGCCGGGCAGGCCGTGCGCGATGAGCTGCAGCTCGGTCTCGTCGGACTGCCACGGGTAGTCGTGCCAGGACCGGGCCCAGCCGTCCGGGAACCGTTCCGGCGCCGGAAGGTCCAGCTGCCGGGCGATGCCTGACAGGGGGCTGATGGTGGCGTCGTGCAGACCCCGCTCGGCGGTGGCGACCCACAGGCCGTGGCCCTCGATGGCGTCGCCGGCCCGGTCGGTCCAGTAGTCGCGCATGTGGGCGGTCAGCCCGGTGCCGACGGTCATGGACTCGGCCACCAGGTGGGCATCGGCCCAGTGGCGCCCGTCCGTGCCCCGGAAGGTGCCGCGCACGCGGACCCCGCCGAGTACGTGCAGCGGCCCGTCGGGACCGAGGTACGTCAGGCCGGTCTCGGCGCAGAACTCGCCGATCGCGTCCCGTGTGATCTCGGCGCAGGCGGCTATGAGCCGCTCCCGGGTGGTCATCGGCCCTCCAGGTCTTCGGCGCGCTGGATGTCGACCAGTTCGACGTAGGC
>JAODNJ010000208.1 GCA_025465155.1 Frankiales bacterium | reverse complement strand
GCGCATCCTCGCGTCGTGGTGTTCGCAGACCTCCGCCCCGCAGAAGAACGCTGCCACCCTCAGCGGACGTGCCGGCGGCGCAGTCAACTCGCCCGACGCGGCCAGCAGATCGGCATAGGCCGAGCGGTCTCACACGACCCACAATGACTGCCGGTCCCCCACACTTGCCGTCTTGAGGACGACCCATAGAGCAACGTGCCGCCCAGCACACTGCCAGTTGATCTTGATCGCATTCGCATAGGTCCGCGCTAGCTCAGAAGCCATCTGACCTGCGCAGTGAACGACGTGAACTTGAGCGCACAAACACGGGCACCGTCACACCGCGCACGAGCCTCAGCAGGGCCGAACTCCGGAGAGACCCCGCAGGCGAGACGCCCGAAGGTCACGTCCACGAAGCTGACAGAGACATTCAGAGGACCGGTTAGCCTCAAAGTTTCATCCGCCGCGGACCGGGTCGTGCGACACGGGGCGTAGATGTACGGAAGTGCCTGCTCAGCTTGGGATTCGGCTGCTTGTCGAAGGCGCAGGATCCCCGAGCTGAGAGGCACTCCGTGGGTGAACGGTAACCGGCGTTCTCGGCGGGTTCAGGTAGTCGCTGGGAGCGAGTCGTTGATCTCCTCCGCCCGCGGTTCGCTGCTCGCGCAGACGGCCACGATCTGGACCGGGCGTTGAGCACGCAGCTCGCGCCGTGACGGACCGGTCGGGCGCGCCACGATCCGGGCAAGGTCGTACTCGACCTGGTCGTGCGGGCCCAACCCGATCTCTTCGGCGAGGTCGCCTCCGATCCGACGGTCTCCCGGCTGATCAGCACGCTGGCGGCCGACGCCCCGGCCGCTCGGGCCACCGGCCGCGCCCGGGTCTGGCAGCTTCGCGAGCCGGTCCCCGAGAAGGGGCCGGTGATCGTCGACCTGGACGCCACGATCGTGCTGGCGCACTCGGAGCAGGAGGGCGCGACCCTTCTCAGGCCGCGGCGCGGCGGTCGCCCAGTAGCCAACGGCCGTCCTCGAGCGCCTTGCGCTCGGCGGTGGCCTTAAGCTCGGCGGCCAGCTCGGTGAACGCGTCCAGCGACGGGTTCACGCCGACGAGGGTGAACTCACGCTCGACCACGCGCAGGTCCAGGTGCCAGCCGTCTTCGAGGATCCGGCGGATCCAGCCGGTCGCGTGGTCCCAGCCCTCGCGGGGGGTTCCGGGGCTGTAGTTCCCGCCGTGCACCGTGACCAGCACCGCGGGCTTGCCGGCCAGCGGCGCGCCACCGGCGGGGCCCATACGGGGGTCGGTGAGCACCAGGTCGACCCAGGTCTTGAAGTGCTGGGAGACGCCGAAGTTGTACAGCGGCACCGCGAACAGCAACGCCTCGGCGTCGATCAGCTCATCGACCAGCGTCGCGGCCAGCGCCACGGCCTCGGCCTGCCCCGGGGTGCTCTGGTCGGCGGGCAGCAGGCCGCTGGCGGCGACCGCCGCAGCCCAGGCACCGGACGGCAGCGGCTCGGTGCCGACGTGCCGCCGGGTGACCGGGGCGGCGGGGTCCCCGGCCCGCCACACGCCCTCGACGATGTCGGCGATCTCGCGGCTGGTGGATCCCTCGACTCGGATGCTGGCATCCAGACGGAACAACGACATGACGGTCTCCTCGCTAGCTCTGGGTTTGCTGCTAGGAAAAGACTAGCACTAGGAAAACGCAAGCACTAGGGAAACCGAAGTGTAGTCTACGATTGGGACGTGACCGAGGACCTGGCCCACAGCCCCCGCGCCTGCGACGGAGCGCTGGTTCGCGTCTTCGGCTTCCTGGGCAAGCGCTGGAACGGCGTCATCATCGGCGTGCTCGCCGATGGGCCGTCCTCTTTCAGCGAACTGCGCCGCGCGGTCCACGGGATCAGCGACTCGGTGCTCTCCGACCGGCTCACCGAGCTGGCCGCCACCGGTCTGGTCCACCGGACGGTTGCGGAAGGGCCTCCGATCGCCGTCCGCTACGAGCTGACCAAGTCCGGCACCAACCTCATGCCCGCACTTCGCGAGCTCTCCCGATGGGCCGAGGACAACTTGGACGAGACCGCGCCAACCGCGTAGGACTCCGTCGGGGCGTTCCCGACGGACTGCTCCCACCGCGGACGCAGCAGACGTGTCCCTAATGGGGCTGCACCCGGTCGGTTCTCGTCCAGTTCGAAGTAGGTCGAGGAGGTGTCGAAGAAGAACAGGTCGACTTCGAGGTTGAGCAGGTCGGCGAGGGAGTCGTAGACCCGCCGGGCCAGCGCGTCCTCGAAGTCGAGCAGGGCGTCCATCGCCCGGTATCAGGCGTCCTCGCTGAGGCACTCCAGCCCGTCGATGGTGACATCCGAGCCAATCCAGCCGGTCGCGGCCAGCTTGGACGACGGCGCGAGCGCCCGGTTGGCCACCAGCGCGAACAGCACCCGCTCGGCCTGGGTCTCGTCAATGCGCCGCTGCGCCAGCAGGGTACGGATCGCGGTGTCGATGCCCAGCCGCCGCTACAGCCCGTCCAGCGCGAACGCCCCGCCCAGCGGCCGGGACTCGGCGAAGCCCCGCCGGAGGTGATCCGAGTTCTCCAGCACCCACTTCTCCAGGTCGCCGCAGCCGTCCAGCAGCAGCACAACGGCCACTCCGGCCTGCCAGGCACATCGCGCCCATCCTGATGACGCCACCAAGCGTGGCGGTTACATCTTCGCCGTTCCGCTCCGCCGGGCCGCCCTGCGCACGCCCGGACCGCCTCGACGTGCCGAGTCGACCGGACCCGCACCGTGGCTGCTTTCGGTGCCGACCGTTCTCCCGAGGCACAAGTGGCGTCGCCCGGGGGAGACAGCAAGGTCGGCTAGCGGCTACCCGCACCCCACGCCGCGCTGGCCTCCACTGGTGTCGCCCCCGGCTCGGCCGGCTGCATCCGCGGACGCCGATCGAGCCAGGCCGCGTAGCGCGACAGTGCCCGCCGGCGGTGGCGTCGGTCGTGTGCAAGTGCGAACAGGGGCGGCACCCGCGGACGCGGACGGCGACCGGCGGCGAGGCGCCGCAGCGAGTAGCGGATGATCGCCATCTGCGCTGCCGCGGTCAGCGCCTTGTCCTTCCACTGCACGTGGGGGACAACGACGTCGAGTCCCTCGTCGCCCAGCCAGCCCTGGGGCAAGCTCGGCCGAAGTGCCAGCGCGCTACCGAGACCCACGACCGCTACGCCGGACTCGAGGACGCGCTCAGCCGTGGCCTTGCGGGTGATGCCGCCGGTCAACATCAGGGGCATCGGTGCCGCGCGCACCAGTTCCTCGGCCAGTGCCAGGAAGTAGGCCTCGCGCGCCATCGTGCGGTCGTCAGCGGTCCGGCCTTGCATGGCCGGTGACTCGGCGCTGCCCCCGGACAGCTCGACGAGGTCGACTCCGAGTGGCCCGAGCATTTGCAGTACGCGAGCGGCGTCGTGCTGGTCGAACCCTCCGCGCTGGAAGTCGGCGGAATTCAACTTCACGGCCACCGCGAAGCCCGGCGACACGGCCGCGCGCACCTTGCGGACGACCTCGAGCAGGAGCCGGCCACGGTTTTCGAGGCTCCCGCCCCACTCGTCGGTCCTCCTGTTCACCAAGGGCGAGAGGAACTGGGCCAGCAGGTAGCCGTGCGCGGCGTGGACCTCCACGCCGTCGAAGCCGGCCTCTTCAGCCCGCTGCGCCGTATCGGCGTGCATGCCAATGACCGAGCGGATGTCCTCCGCCGTCATGGGCGTCGGCCTGGCGAAACGGTGGGACTGTTTACCCAGTGCTACCGGCACCTCCGAGGGCGACCAGCGCACACCGGGCAGATCGGCGTAGACGAGCCGTCCCGGGTGATTGATCTGCATCCACGCCATCCCGCCGCCGCTCTTCGCAACCTGGGCCCACCGGCGGAACGGCGCGATATCGCTGGACGAGTCGAGCACCACACCCGCGGGGCCGGTCATCGCGCGCGCGTCGACCATCACGTTGCCGGTGATCAGGAGACCGGCGCCGCCGCTCGCCCAGGTTCGGTAGAGATGGAGAAGACGCGCTCCCGGTTGCTGGCCGGCGTCTGCGAGGCTCTCCTCCATCGCGGCCTTGCCGAGTCGGTTCGGGAGAACGGACCCGCTGGCGAGTGGGAGCGAATCTGTCAGGCGAGCCATCGATCTCTTCCGTTCGAATGTAAACACTGCTAACATCGTCATGATCCATGGAGGATGTGAACATTGTCAACATCGGTGCGCGCGACGTACCACCACGGCGATCTGCACGCTGCGCTCGTGGACGTCGCAATTCAGGCGATCTCCGAGCAGGGCGACGCCGACCTGTCGCTGCGTGACATCGCACGACGTGCAGGGGTGTCGGCGGGAGCGCCGTATCGCCACTTCGCCGACAAGGACGCGCTGCTCGCCGCGGTCGCCACCCGCGGCTACGAAGAGCTGCGACGGCGTCTGCTGGTGGCCACCGGAAGCGCGTCGGACTCGGTCTACGTCGACCTCGCGGTGGGGTACGTGACGTTTGCCCTTGATCACCCCGGACTGTTCCGGCTCATGTTCACGCACCCCTGCAGTCGCAACGCGCCAGAGACCGCCGCTGCCGCGGCCGCCGCGGCGGCCGTTTTCGCAGAGCAGGTCGGCGAAAGAATGGGGGCGGTAGCGCTCGTCACCGGAGGTTGGGCGCTAGCCCACGGGCTCGCCACGCTGCTCATCGACGGCAAGCTGCACGACGACGGCTGTCCGGAGGCGGTCGTGCGGACTGCGGTGACCGCAATCCTCAACGGGCCCTCGGAGTAGCGGATGGAGAGTGGCCGGGGCGAAGCGGGCCGCTGCCCGGCGGCGGGCGCTGGTTTCCATCGGTTCTTGAGCGGCCGTCGACTGGGGAGCACGGTTGATGCCGGTGAGAACCTATCGAGGCGGCGTCGCTGCCGCCGGGGCGGAGGCCCGGATGGCTAGCCGAACAGGCGTCGGGACCGACGAGGAGCTGGCCGCGCTGCAGCGGGTGGCGACGCTGGTCGCCCGGCAGCGCTCGCCGGAAGAGGTGTTCGCCTCGGTCACCGCCGAGGTCGGTCGGCTGCTGGGCGTTGACCTGACCAACCTGATCCGGTACGACGCAGGCGGCGCCGTGACGGTCATCGCTGGCTGGGCGTCCACCAGCGTTCCCGGGCCGGTCTCGGTCGACATCCGGCCGAAGCTCGGCAAACACAGCGTGAGCGGGCGGGTGTTGGAGACCGGGAGGCCTGCGCGGATCGACGATTACGCCGCCGAATCCGGCCCCGCCGCCGATCTCGCCCGTGAGCTGGGCGTTCGTGGCATGGTCGGAGCGCCGATCATCGTCGAGCGCCGCGTGTGGGGCCTGATGGCCGTGGTGACGCGGCGGGAGGATCGACTGCCGCCGGACACCGAGGCGCGGCTGGCCCGGTTCACCGAGTTGGTCGCGACCGCGATCGCCAACGCACAAGCGCACGTGCAGCTGCGCGTATTCGCCGAGGAACAGGCCGCGCTGCGCCGGGTCGCGACCCTGGTCGCGGGCGGCGCGCCGCCGCAGGAGGTGTTCGCCGCCGTGGCCTCGGAAGTGGGCAGGCTGGTCGACGCCGACTCCGCGGGGATGGGCCGCTACGACTCGGACGGCACGACGACGATTGTCGGCAGTTGGAACCGGCAGGGCACGCCGAAACCCCATATGCCGGTCGGTACTCGATGGACACACGGCGGGCAGAACCTGCACACGTTGGTGTTCCAGACCGGCCGGCCGGCGCGGATCGATGACTACGACACGACCGCCTCGGGTCCGGGCGCGGACGCCTGGCGCAGCTACGGCACCCGCGCAGCGGTCGGCCTGCCGATCCGCGTCCAGGGGCGGCTGTGGGGCTACCTGGGCATTGCACGGAGACTGGCAGCCTCGCTAGCGGCCGACGCCGAGGCGCGACTGGCCGGCTTCACCGAGCTGGTCGCCACCGCGCTAGCCAACGCCCAGGCCCGAACGGAGCTGTGCGGGTTCGCCGACGAGCAGGCCGCCCTGCGCCGGGTGGCGACGCTGGTGGCCCAGGCGGCGCCGCCGGAGGCAGTGTTCGCCGCGGTTGTTGCCGAGGTCGGGCGGTTACTCACGGTCGACTACGCCGTGTTGACGCGCTACGACCCGGACGGCCTGGCCACGGTGGTCGGCCACTGGGTCCTCACCGACCTCCAACGCTCGCTCGCCGTCGGCCTGCGGATAGAGCTAGAGGGCGGGAACATCGCGACGCAAGTGGCCGAGACCGGCCGGTCGGCCCGCATCGACGACTACACCACGGCCTCGGGCGCGTTCGCCGACATCGCCCGCGACTGGGGATTTCGCGCAGCGGTGGGGGTGCCGATCCGGGTCGAGGGCCGGCTCTGGGGTGTCATCAGCGCGGGCTCCCGCTCCGGACCCCTGCCGGCCGACACCGAGGCGCGGCTGGCCGGCTTCACCGAGCTGGTCGCCACCGCGCTCGCCAATGCCGAGGCCCAGGACCAGCTCACCGCATCCAGGGCACGGATCGTGGCCACCGCCGACACCACCCGACGGCGCATCGAACGCGACCTGCACGACGGCGTCCAACAGCATCTGGTCGCCCAGGCCCTGGAACTGCGTGCCGCGCGAGAGGCCGTGCCGGTCGGCGCTACGGACCTGGCCACCAGGCTGGACCGCATCGCCCTCGGGATGGGCGGCGCGCTCGACGAGCTACGCGAGATCGCCCGCGGCATCCATCCCGCCGCCCTCGCCCAGGGCGGCCTGGGCCCGGCGTTGAAGACGCTGGCCCGCCGCTCCCCCGTTCCGGTCCGCCTGAACGCCCGTGTCGACCGGCGGCTCCCCGAGCCGGTCGAGCTGGCCGCCTATTACGTCGTCGCCGAGGCCTTGACCAACACCGCCAAGCACGCTCATGCCTCGGTCGTCGACGTCAGCGCTGCGGACGGCGACGGTGTGCTGCGGATCGAGGTGCACGACGACGGCCGCGGCGGCGGCCACGCAGGGGGCGGATCCGGCCTGGTCGGTCTCACCGACCGAGTGGAGGCCCTTGGTGGCCGACTCACCGTGCACAGCCCCCCCGGCGCCGGCACCACCCTGCGGGTGACGCTCCCGATCACCGCAACCGGGCCGAGACAGCCACAGGCGGACACCGGCCGTGTCTCAACCCTGCCGACGGCGCCCCCCTCCGGCTGAGCAGGCATCTCTAACCGAGGCGTTCAGGGTGTAGCGGTGCGATCGGGTGTTGATCAACTTAAAGTTCTTCTTCTACTCGCAGCTGGCCGGGTCGGCCAACATCGTCCGCAGCGACCGGATCGCCGCCGACGCCGCCGACCTGCCCGCGCTCAGCATGGTCTGGCACGACAGCCCCGACGACGAGCATCCCCCGGCCGACGTGAGCCTCGGCCAGGACAAGGTGTGGCAGGCCG
>JAODNJ010000122.1 GCA_025465155.1 Frankiales bacterium | reverse complement strand
GCGTTGATGGCTGCTGGTCAGGTCACGGTCCTGCCGGGGCAGCGCGAGGGCGGTGCCGCCGCATGAGCAAGCGCATCGTCTTCACCGTCGACCGCGACGGCTGGACCAACGGCCTCCAACTCGGCATCTCCCAGCCCGACGAGGGGCACGGATACCGGCTCGCCGGGCCCAAGTACAACGGGTCCAGCAAGACCCTCCTCGACTACGAGCTGGAGGAGCGCGACGCGGCCGAGATCCGCAAGATGCTCGACGCCGCTTTCCCGCTGCCGGTGGCAGAGACGGGGGGTTCTCGCGCCGAGGTGCTGCGCGCGGCCGCCGACCAGCAGTGGGCATTCGCCCGCGAGCACTGGATCCCGACCGACGACGACAGCCCCTCAGCCATCCGCAAGAAGGACCACAAGTTCGGCGCGGCCGAACGACTCATCGGCCTCATCGACCCAGCCGCACCCGCCCTGATGCCGCGCCACATCAACACCATCCCCAAGGGCGCCGGGTTCCTGGTCCGCTGGCAGCTGGGCGAGGAGACGAACTCGGTGTGGCGCGCCTCGCGCCCCGGCGCCGATGCACTGGCTGCCGAGCTGCGGGCCAAGGGCGCCGGGCTGGACACCGCCCCGCGCTGCGAGAACCCGAAATGCGGACGCCCCATCACCCGCGGCGCCCAATGGTGCTCAACCTGGTGCCACCAAGCCTCCGACACGCAGGCCGGGAAGGTCATCCCCAAGGACGAGACCACCCAGCCCGCCCAGCCCGACCGCCAAAACAAGGCGGTGAGCTGATGTTCGGCTCGCAGAAACGTGAGATCGCCCGCCTCCGCAGTCTCGCCGAGACCCGCCGGATCCAGGCCGCTAAAGAGCGGAAGCTGCGAGAGACCGCGATCGGCAACCAAGCCCGCATGGCACGGCAGTTCACCACCCAGCACGACGAGCTCACCCGCCTCCGCAAGGAACAGGGCGCCGACACCCGCCTCACCCGGGCACTAAAGGCCTGCGCCCGGTACCGGCGAGACCTCGCCGCCCGCGACCGGCTGATCCGCGACCAGCAGAACACCCTCGACGTCCTCCTCGGCCTGGACAGTGCCGCCGTCGAGGCCGGCGCGGACTGGCAGAACCGGCGCACCGACCGCCCGGCGGTGTCGTCATGAACCCAGAGATCCCCATGATCGGCGCCGGGCTGCTCTCCATGGCAGGCGTGGCCGCTGTCGGCTGGGCCATCGACAGCCTCCTGCGTCCCTCCGGTGCGCACCGTGCCCGGCCGCGTGCTCAGCGGGTCCCGGCCACGGTCGCCCCAGAAACCGTCGTGCCGGCCGAGGCCGCATACGCCCGGTTCCATGACGGGCCGCTCACCATCACCACCGCTGACGAGTACATCGCCATCCAACGCTCCGCCTGGTGCCACGAATGCACCGGGTCCCGGACCTCCCGGATCTACGCCGACGGGTCCATGAAGTGCAGCGCAGACCACATCACTTTGGGAGACCGATGACTGCCACTGACCTGCTCGCCTACCTGCTCATAATGTGCGCCGCCACCGGCGCGATCGTCTGGTCCGGCCTGCTCTTCCTCGCCGTGGTGGGTGCGACCCGCGGCATGGCCCGCCTGGCGCGTCTAGTCCATCGTGCAGCCCGCCAGAGCGGCGGTGCCCTGTGATCGCCACCGGCAATGACGAATACAGCCAGACCATCGCCGAACGCATCGGCCAGTTCATCATCGACGCCGACGCAAACAGCGCCCGGTCCCAGCAGACCGCGATTGGCCCCAGCGAGGTCGGCGAGCCGTGCGAACGGCAGCTCTCCTACAAGATGCTCGCCTGGCCGGAGACCAACGACAACCGCGACCCCATCGCCGCGATCATCGGCACCGGCTTCCACATGTGGATGGCCGAGAAGTTCGAGGCCCGGCAGTCCGACATCGGCAACGGCCCCCGATACCGCATCGAAGAGAAAGTCACCGTCCGCGAGGGATACACCGACGCGGCCAGCCTGCGCGGCAGCGCAGACCTCTTCGACCGGCTCACCGCCCTCAACTACGACTGGAAGCTCGTAGGCGCCTCCAGCCACGACAAGTACCGGCGCCAAGGCCCCGGCGAGAAGTACCGCATCCAAGCCCACCTGTACGGCCTCGGCCAGGAGAACGCCGGCCAAGCCCCCAAGCGCGTCGTCGTTGTTTTCGTCGGCCGCTACCACGAACTCAAGGTCCACGTCTGGTCCGAGCCCTACGACCGGCAGATCGCCCTCGACGCTCTCGCCCGGCTCGACCGCATCCGCGACCGGGTGATGGAGCTCGACCCCGAGGCCAACCCGGAGCGGTGGGAGTCGATCCCCATCCCGGACAAGCCCAACTGCCGCTTCTGCGCCTGGATCAAGCCCGGCAGCACCGACCTCTCCCAGGGATGCCCCGGAGGCCAGAGCGCCGGGGCCGGAGCGCAACTCCAGGCACTCATCGCCTGACCCACAGACCCGCCAGCCCTCCGTGGCTGGCGTGCACCACACAAGCCAAGAGCATCCAGCTCGAAGCACCCAGTGAACAAGGAGCACCACATCATGACCGTTCCCACCCAGTACCAGGCCCCCTCCGCAGACGACTTCCTCATGGGCGGCGGCGTCCCCTCCGCGAAGTTCCCCGTGCTCGGCCACACCATCACCGGTCGGATCACCGAGCGGCCCACCGTCGAGCAGCAGAAGAACTACGAGGACGACAAGCTCAAGTTCTGGGACGACGGCAAGCCGATGATGCAGCTCGTCGTCACCCTCGCCACCAGCGAGCGCGACCCCGAGAACCCGGAGGACGACGGCGCGCGGCGCCTGTACGTCAAGGGCTACATGAAGAACGCCGTCGCCGGAGCCGTCCGCGCCGCCGGCGCACGCGGCCTGGAAGTCGGCGGCATCCTCGCCGTCACCTACACGGCGGACGGCGAGAAGAAGAACGCCAAGTTCAACGCGCCGAAGCTCTTCACCGCGCAGTACACCCCGGCTGCCACAGCCGAGCTGAACAGCCCCGACCCGGCCCCGGCAGCCGCACCGCAGCCCGCCGCAGCTGCCCCGTCGGCAATCCCCGGACTGACCGCCGAGCAGCTCGCCGCCGCCCTCGCCAACCCCGCCACCGCCGCCCTGCTCCAGCAGCACCAGGCCGCCGCCCCGGGGGACGTCCCGCAGTTCTGACCCCTACCGCCCGCCCGGTAACCAGGCCGGCGCCCCGAGTTCAACGCCCGGGGCGGGCCCTCCACCTGACCAGCACCACAGCAAGGAGCAACCGTGATCCAGGCGATCGAAACCCGCTACGCCGGGTGCCGCTTCCGGTCCCGCCTGGAAGCCCGCTGGGCCGTCTTCTTCGAAACCCTCGGGATCCCGTGGGAATACGAGCCGCAGGGCTACATGGTCAACGGCACCCCCTACCTTCCGGACTTCCTCGTCTACCCGAACACAGAGTTCGCGTTCTGGCTGGAGATCAAAGGCGTCTTCCCCAGCGAGGACGAACTCGCGAAAGCCAGGGGGCTCGCCGAAGGGTCCGGCATCCCGGCCTACGTCTACTGGGCAAAGCTCGAACCACCCGCGCCTGACTTCGCCCTCACCGATAGCACGTACCACGGCTCACCCATCAATAGGTACGCCTGGACCAATGAGTCGGGCTGGCGTTCGTACTACGCGAAGCTTCCTCCCCCCTGGCAACTCGAACTCACCCCGACATCTTTCCGGTTCAACCCCAGCGGGAAGGCAGAAAAGGCTGAGAGCGGCTTTTGGTGGTGGACCGATTGCCCGCACTGCGGCCGCGCCCTCATCAAGCTCAACGGGCAAGTGGGCTGGTGCCCCAGCTTTGACGGGCGCAACTCCAACTCCCGTCCCGGGGCATGGCCCGGGAAAACCTGGCCCGTCAACGGGACCTATCCCCGATTCGCTCACCGCACCCAGCGACTGCTCGCGGCCTACACCGCCGCCCGCTCCGCCCGCTTCGAGCACGGGGAGAGCGGCGCATGACCCAGGCCCCCGACACGCTCGCCGCAGCCCTGGCCCTCAACGCCGCCGGGTGCTCCGTCGTCTCCGTACGCGCCGACGGCAGCAAGCACCCCCGCGGGGCGTGGAAGCTCTACCAGTCCGAACGGGCCAACGAGGCGATGCTGCGCCGCTGGTTCGCCGACGGACACCCCGGGATCGGCGTCGTCGCCGGAGCCGTCTCCGGCGGCCTCGAACTCCTGGAGCTCGAAGGCCGCGCCATCGAGGAGGGAATCCTCAACCAGCTCACCGAGATCCTCGACGCGTCCGGCCTCGCCGAACTCTGGGTCCGCATCGCCACTGGCTGGCTCGTACAGTCCCCGAGCGGCGGCCTGCACCTCATGTACCGCGTCACCGGGGCGCCCGTACCCGGGAACACCAAACTCGCATCCCGCCTCGCCGCCGACGGCGAGCTCACCGATGACGAGCGCGAGCTGCTCCAGCGGCACCCGAACAAGAAGATCCTGCGCGGCTGGATAGAGACGCGCGGCGAAGGCGGATTCTTCGTCACCGCCCCGAGTCACGGCACCGTCCACCCCACCGGCCGGCCGTACGAACTCCTCGCCGGAGGCCCCGCCTCCATGGCCGTCGTCACGGTCGATGAGCACCGCGCCCTGCACGCCATCTGCCACATGCTCGACGCCGTCCCCGCCGAAGAACCACCCACCCCGCAGCCCTCCGCGCAGGCGCCCACCGAGCCGCTCAACGAAGCCGACGCCTGGCTCATGTCCACCGGCAGCAGCCACGCCGAGGGTGGCCTCAAGCCCGGGGACGACTACGAAGCCCGCGTCCAGTGGACCGACATCCTCGCCCCCCACGGATGGACACTGCTCCGCACCATCGGCCAAACCTCCTACTGGCGCCGCCCCGGCAAAACCGACCCGGGCCCCTCGGCCACCACCGGCCGGGCCGCCGACCGAGACCGCCTCTACGTCTTCTCCTCCTCCACCGAATTCGCCACCGAGACCCCCTACACCAAATTCGGCGCCTACACCCTCCTCAACCACGGCGGCGACCACGCCGCCGCCGCCCGCGAACTGCGACGCCTCGGCTACGGCGAACGCGCACCCGAGCCCGTGCGCCACCTCACCTCCGTCCCCGCACAAGCCCAGCCCACCGCGTTCGACGGCACCGCCGCCCTCAACATCCACGAACACCCCACCGCCCGCACCGAAAGCCCCGGGACCTACACCCGCACCGACGACGGCAACGCGCTGCGCCTGGTCGACGAACACGAAGACCACATCCGCTACGTGCCCCAGCGCGGCAAGTGGCTCGTCTGGGAGGAGCACCACTGGAGCTGGGACGACGCCGGACAAGTCCGAGAGATGGCCCGCGTCATCGCCCGCGCACTGCCCAATGGCGAAGGCGAAGCCAAGCACCGCGCCCGGTCCCTGTCATCCGGCGGCCTCGCCGCCATGGTCACCGTCGCCCAAACCGACCCCCGCATCGTCGCCCCCATGCACCACCTCGACGCCAAGCCCATGCAGCTCAACACCCCCGGCGGCATCGTCGACCTCGCCACCGGCAAAATCACACCCGCCGACCCCACAGAAATGCACACCCGCTCCACCGCCGTAGCACCCGACCCCAACGCCGACACCCCCCGCTGGCGACAGTTCCTCGCCGACACCTTCGGCGAGCAGTCCGACATCGCCGCCTTCGTGCAGCGCCTCGCCGGATACTCCGCCAGCGGCGACACCCGCTTCCACGTCCTGCCATTCCTCAACGGCCCCGGCGGCAACGGCAAGTCCGTGTTCCTCGACGTGCTCCGCACCATCCTCGGCGACTACGCCGCCAGCACCCCCAGCAGCTTCCTCATGGCCGGCCAGCAGCAGCACGAGACCGAAGTCGCCCGCCTCCACGGCCTGCGCCTGGTCGTCGCCTCCGAAGTCAACCGCGACGCCCGCTTCGACGAAGCGAAGATGAAGCTCCTCACCGGAGGCGACGCACTCACCGCACGGTTCATGCGGCAAGACCACTTCACCTTCGAGCCCACCCACCACCTGTGGCTGATGGGCAACCACCTCCCCGCGGTCAAGGCCGGCGGCGACTCATTCTGGCGCCGCCTGCGCCTCATCCCCTTCACCCGCAGCGTCCCCGAAGAGCGCAAGATCGACGGCCTCGCGCAAATCCTCGCCGCCGAAGAAGGACCCGGAATCCTCGCATGGATCGTCGCAGGCGCCGTTGACGCCTTCGCAGACGCCCTGCGCGCACCCGACGCCGTCATGGCCTTCACCGAGTCCTACGCCGAAGAAGAAGACTCCCTCGCCCGGTTCATCTCCGACTGCTGCCACGTCGGCGGCGGCATCCAGGTCACCACCAACACCTCCAAGCTGCGGGCCGCCTACGACGCCTGGTGCCACGACGAAGGCGGCGAGTCGCCGCTGAAGCCACAGGTGTTCGGCCGGGAACTGCGCACCCGCTTCGGCATCGAGCAGAAGCGCTCCAACGGCCGCCGCTTCTACGTCGGCATCGCACTCCTGGAACGGTCACTCGACGAGGACGAGCAGCGGGACCGGTGGGGCCAGTGATGACCACCGAACAGGTTCCCGACAGCGGGAAGCAGGACGAAACGGGCAGAGCGTCGGACAGGGGCGCCCGAAACAGTGACCGCAGTGACCGACCAGTGACCGAGCAAAACAGCCACGGTCACTCTCCAAAACTGCCCCTGACGTGCGGCCCTCTCGCAACAGTGACCGCAGTGACCGTAATTCCCCTAGTCCCCCCGTACGCACGCAAGGCTGTTCAACCCGGGAAAGCTACAGATCGGTCACTGCTGTCACTGCGGTCACTGCCCCAAGGCGGTGCCTGATGCCCGCGAAGAAGGCCCGGCCGACGCCGGCCGACCACGCCGCGCTCAACAGCGACACCGCCCACAAGCGCCCCTGTCCCCGCTGCAGCCAGCCCACCCTCGTGGCCCTCGTAGGCCGCGTCGCGGCCCTCGCCGTGCGCGCCGACCCCGAGCCCCTCGGCCCGCTCGAAGAGATCCACGCCCACCTCACAGGCCGGACCACCTACTGCCTCCGCCAGCACCCGTTTCTGCCCACCCGGCTACTGGACCGCGACCGCTGGCACATCGCCTCCGGGAACTGCACCCACCTCGTCGTCGCCGACCACCAATGCCCGCCGATACACATCCAGGAGACCCTGCTGTGACCATCACTACGGCCGCCGTGCAGCTCCGACACTTCACCCTGCCCCTGCCCGCCGGCCTGCCACTCCTCAACGCCAACCAGCGCACCCACTACGCCGTACGCGCCCGCCTCACCGCCACCATCCGCAGCGCCGCCATGGAAGCCGTCGCCGAGGACGCCACCCTCATGGCCGCCCTCGCCGCCGCCAAACCCGGCCCGCTCTACACCCGCGCCCACATCCTCGGCATCCTCCACCCACCCACCCGCCGCCGCGCCGACCCGGCGAACTGGTACCCGTCGTTCAAGGCCGCGGTCGACGGAATCGTCGACGCCGGCGTTCTGGAGGACGACGACCACACCCGGGTGATCGGCCCGGACATGCGCATCGGGACCGTCGTCAAGGGCGGCCGGATCGTGCTGGTCGTGCGGGGACTGGAACCGGGCGAGCAGTGGCCCAACCTTCAGGCGGTGGCCTCATGAGCCTCACCTTCACCGACATCTTCTGCGGCGCCGGCGGATCCAGCACAGGCCTGGTCAACGCCGGGTTCGAGCTGAAGCTCGCCGCCAA
>JAODNJ010000589.1 GCA_025465155.1 Frankiales bacterium | reverse complement strand
AGGTTCTGCTCGCCGCCATACATGGCCTCAGCCAGTGCCAGTGCGGTTTCCGTCTTGCCGACGCCCGAGGGGCCGACGAGCAGGAATACACCCACGGGCTTGTTCGGATCGGTGAGACGCGCCCGCGCCGTTTGCACGCGTTCGGCGATCGCGGCGAGTGCATGGCCCTGGCCGATCACACGCGCGTCGAGGGTGGACTGCAGACCGAAGACCGCGGCCACTTCGTCTTTCACCATGCGCCCCACGGGAATGCCCGTCCAATCCGCGACGATGGCGGCGACGACCGCCTCGTCGACTTGCGCAAAGATCATGGGCGCGTCCTGCTGACGCGACAGCAAGGCCTTCTCGAGGCTCATCAGCTGCGCCGAGGGCGACGTGCCCTCGGCGCGGCTTGCTTCACCCTCTTTCTCCCCTCTCCTCAATGCATGGATCTGCCGGACTGTCGAAAGCTCGTCCTGCCATCTGGCTCCATGTGCGGTCAACTCTTCTTTGGCGGCCGACAGGCGTGCGGTGGCCGTCTCGACGCGCTTCGATCTTGTTTCGCTGCCTTGCGCAATCAGGCCTTCCTGTGCCAGCAGGCCGAGCTCCACGTCGAGAGCGGCAATTTGCTGGCGCAATCGCTCGACGACCGCAGGTGGCGAGTGCAGCGACATGGCGACACGCGCGCACGCCGTATCGAGCAAGCTGATGGCCTTGTCGGGCAGTTGACGCGACGGAATGTAGCGATGCGACAGCGTCACCGCAGCCCGCACCGCTTCGTCGAGCACCGCAACGCCATGGTGCTTTGCAAAGGTGCCGACCAGACCACGCACCATGTCGATGGCAGCAGCTTCTTGCGGCTCTGCGATCTGCAATGTCTGGAAGCGCCGGGTCAATGCCGGGTCCTTCTCGATGTGGCGCTTGTATTCGCTCCACGTGGTTGCACCCACCGTGCGCAAGGTCCCGCGTGCGAGCGCGGGCTTGAGCAAGTTGGCGGCATCACCGGTGCCGGCTTGCCCACCTGCTCCCACCAGGGTATGCACTTCGTCGATGAACAGGATGAGGGGCTGAACAGACTTGCCGGCCTCTTCGAGCAGCGACTTCAGGCGCGACTCGAACTCGCCGCGCATGCTGGCGCCTGCAATCAGTGCACCGACGTCGAGGCTCAGCAAACGGGCATCTCGCAGCGTGGGCGGCACCTCGCCGCCGGCAATGGCCAGCGCGAGCCCTTCGACCACAGCGGTCTTGCCCACGCCCGCCTCGCCGGTGAGCAAGGGGTTGTTCTGCCGCCGACGCAGAAGGATGTCGACCATCGTGCGGATTTCGTGTTCACGGCCGATGACCGGGTCGATCTGTCCGGCGCGCGCACGCTCCGTCAGGTCGGTGCAGTACCTGGCCAATGCCGACTTTCCGTCCGGCGCATCGGCGATGGCGTTGCTCGCCTCGCCGGGCATGGCAGACGGCAGGCCCGAGCCGTCGTGCGGCCCTTCCTTGTCTTCGGAGGAGCCGGCCACGATGGCCGTGACCACGTCCGTCAACTGCTCTGCAGGGATCTTCTGAAATGCGGATGACATGCCAAGCAGTACGCGCCGCAGTTCCGGTGTTTGCACCAGCGCCGCAAGCAGCCACGCACTCCGGATGCAGCGGCCGCCGAACTCCAGGCTGGACAGAACCCAGGCACGTTCGATGGCTGCTTCGATATGGCTCGAAAAATCGCTCAGCGAGGTTGCGCCCGAAGGCAGTACCGACAGCGCCGCGGCCAGGTCCTTCTCTATGCGTTGCGGCTCGATCTGGTAGTGGCGGCAGATGCGATGCAGGTCGCTGTCACTGAGTTGCCAGAGCTGGTGAATCCAGTGCGTCAACTCGACGTATGGATTGCCCCGCAGTTTGGCAAAGGCTGTCGCGGATTCGATGCCGCGAAACAGCGTGAGATTGAGCTTGCCGAAGAGCGCGCGCCGAGACACCGTCATGGCGCAATCGCTCCAGCGAAGCGCACTGCAAATTGCTCAGCGACATTGCACGCCGCGCTCGGTGCGATCAAGCCTGTTCTCTCGGTTTTTCTTCCCACCCGACGCTCCCTATTCTTTTGTGAATAGGCGCGATTCTGGTGGCTTGCAGCGCCGTGCAATCGGCACAGTTTCTACCAATGGTTAACCGGGAAAAGCAGGCGATTGATCCGTGAAGTTTGCCCCGGCGCGCTCTCTGGTATTGCCACCAAAGTAGTCGCCACTCGAAGAGAACGGCGCGCACGGCAGCCAAGAAAAAGGCCCTTGAATTCCTTTCGGAAGTTCAAGGGCCTGTCGCGACGTCGCAAGACGTTCGCGGTGCGATCACATGTGCTCGATCATCACCTGGCCAAAACCCGAGCAGCTCACCTGCGTGGCACCGTCCATGAGGCGGGCGAAGTCATAGGTGACCCGCTTGCTGGCAATCGATTTCTTCATCGCGCTGATGATCAGGTCGGCGGCTTCGGTCCAGCCCATGTGGCGCAGCATCATTTCGGCCGAGAGGATTTCCGAACCGGGGTTCACATAGTCCTTGCCGGCGTACTTTGGCGCGGTGCCGTGGGTGGCTTCGAACATGGCGACGGTGTCGCTCAGGTTCGCGCCCGGCGCGATGCCGATGCCACCGACTTGCGCGGCCAGCGCGTCCGACACGTAGTCGCCGTTGAGGTTCAGCGTGGCGATCACGCTGTACTCCGCGGGACGCAGCAAAATTTGCTGCAGGAACGCGTCGGCGATGCTGTCCTTGACGGTGATTTCCTTGCCCGTGCGCGGGTTCTTGAACTTCATCCAGGGGCCGCCATCGATGAGCTCGGCGCCGAACTCCTTGGCGGCCAGTGCGTAGGCCCAATCGCGGAAGCCACCTTCGGTGAACTTCATGATGTTGCCCTTGTGGACGATGGTCACGCTGGGCTTGTCGTTGTCGATGGCGTACTGCAGCGCCTTGCGCACGAGCCGCTCGGTGCCTTCGATCGACACGGGCTTGACGCCGATGCCCGAAGTGTTCGGAAAGCGGATCTTCTTGACGCCGAGTTCGTCCTGCAGAAATTTGATGAGCTTCTTGGCCTTGTCGCTTTCGGCCTCGAACTCGATGCCGGCGTAGATGTCTTCCGAGTTCTCGCGAAAGATGACCATGTTCGTCTTGTGCGGCTCGCGCACGGGGCTGGGCACGCCCTTGAAATATCGGATGGGACGCAGGCAGACGT
>JAODNJ010000101.1 GCA_025465155.1 Frankiales bacterium | reverse complement strand
GGTGTTGCCCGCGGCCAGCGCCGGAGCCAGCTTCCAGGTCAGCAGCAGCAGCGGCGAGTTCCACGGGGTGATCGCCGCGACGACCCCGACCGGCTCCCGGCGCGTGTAGCCGAAGTAGTTGGGGTTGACCGGCGGGATCGTGCGGCCCTCCAGCTTGTCGGCCAGCCCGGAGAAGTAGAAGAACCACCGGGACAGGGCCTGCATCTGCCCCGCATCTCGCGCAGCAGCTTCCCGGAGTCCCGCACCTCGAGCAGCGCCAACCGCTCGGCGTGCTCGGTCAGCGCCGCGCCGCAGGCGCGCATGGCCGCCGCTCGCTGGAAGCCGGTCATGGCTCCCCACTCGCCGTCGAACGCCGCCCGGGCGGCGGCGACCGCCGCGTCGACATCGTCGGGGCCGCCGTCCGCCAGCCGGGCCCAGGGCCGGCCTGTGTAGGGGTTCAGCGATTCGAACATGCGCCCGGACAGCGCGTCGACCGTCTTCCCGTCGATGAAGAGCCGGAACTCCTCGAGTTGCTCCTCGGCCATGACGTCCTCCCAGGGCTCGGGGCGCTGAGCGCTGCTCGCACCCTGCGCCCGCGGGCATGGACGGTCAAGCCTCCCCGTCACACCCCGGGACGACGCGCTTCAGCCCGGCCGTGAAGCTGGCGTTCCACAGTCCGAGGTGCGGCCAACGCTCGGCCACGTGTGCCGTCGCCTCGTCGACCGACATGCCCTCGGTCCGCACCAGCCAGCCGCGGAGGACCAGGCCGGTTCGTGAGGCGCCGCCGTGGCAATGCACTAGCAGACGATGGCCCTCGGCCCGCAAAGCTGCCATGTCGTCGAGGACATCGGCCAGCACGACGTCGAGGTCATGGTTGTAGTCGTTGTCCGCGATGTAGGCCATCCGGTGCACCGGGTGCGGGAAGGGCTCGCCGAGCCGGCACAGGGAGATCACGGCGAAGTCCTCGTCGCTGTACCGCGCGCCGTCTAAATTTCCCGCCCAGATGCCCGGCAGCACTTCCGTCGGACCGATCCGCGGAATCACGCCGGCGGAGTAGTGCTGCAACGGCTTGCCGTCCAACGCCGCCGCCAGCTCCTGAAGGTCCGCCACACCCCACCGCCGGTCGCCGAACCCCGGCACCTGTCCGTGCACCACGGACGCCCACCGGCTCGGAATCCCGCCCATTCCGAACACCGCACCGGCCAGCCCGCCGGCGACGCACGCCACCGTGTCGGTGTCCTCGCCGAGGTCGATCACGAGCCGCAGCACATCGGCGAAGTCCCCTCCGCGCCGCAGCGCCCACACGGCTTGCCCCAGCGTCGGCCACACCGCGCCGTTCGATTCAGTCGCGTCCGAAGGCGTCCAGTCCGGCGCCAGCACCGCGGCCCACCGCTCCCGGTCCTCCGCCGCCACCACCTCCAAGGCCGACGGGATGGCCGCGAGCAGATCTCCGCCGTCCAGCGTCACCCGCATCAGCTCATGGAAGATCGCGCAGCCCTCGCTGGCTGACGGATCCCCGTGCGTCAGAGCCGAGATCCGGCGGGCGGCGTCCATCGTCGCTTCGGTGCCGAACCGGGAGAACCAGATCGCGGCGGGCGTCGTCCGCATCAGCGAGCCGTTTCCGGCCGCGTGACCGGACCGTGCGAAGTGCTCAGCCGCCGCGACGTTCCACGAGCGACCAGATCCGAGCACCGCGCGCGTCTGGTTGCCGACGTCCGGCGGGTTCGCCGCCGCCCAGGTGCGGAACCGGTCGAACAACTCCGCCTCGTCCAGGCCGTCGCGCTCGATCAGGGACGTCGCCACGAGCAGCGCCATCTGCGTGTCGTCGGTGAACTCGCCCGGTTCCCAGCCGATCGACCCGCCACCGCACATCTCGGTCTTCGACCCGCGCGCCGGCACTGGAAAGCGGCTGGAGAACTGCCCAGGCGGCCCGAACTCGAACGGGGCGCCCAGCGCGTCGCCCACCGCGGAGCCGACCATGGCCCCCGCCACTCGGTGCGAACGGTGCATGCGTCGGTTCACTCGATCTTCTTTCCGAGAAGGCATGTGGGCGGTTTCATCCTGCAATGTCGATGCTGTTCAGACCCCGCGACGTGCGTTGCCGTCCACGGAGACTCGTTACGCCGTTCGAGTGTCCGGAACTGCGTCCTTCTCACCCCGTGGTGGCATTTTCGGTACTTTCGGTTTCTCTGCGTGATCACGCTCCTGAATTCGGCCTAGCCTTTCGTCGCTCACCGGCACCGGCGGATCTCTCCGTCGGCGTTTCGCACGTCGGTGTGTTCGTCGGGGCAGCACGGCCGGAATTCCGGCCGCGGCCCACCGATCAGCGGCGGGTGTGCGGCCCGCCACGGGGGAGCTGTGGCTACAACGCGGTCCAAGGCAGAGCGGTTCGACAAGTCCTATCGCGCCCTGCGCATCTACTGGCCCACCCGCTGGCGTCTCCAGCTGGCGGCGCGCACCGATCGGCGCGCCGGCCTGCCGATCGGCCTGAGCTCCGACACCACCCCGGTCCTCCGCGATCTCGTTGCTCGTCGTGACGACGCCTGCGAGCACGAGCGCACCCGGTACCCCACCGCGGTCCAGCCGCTGAACGTGCGTCTGGCCCAGCTCGACGCGGACGTCGCGTCGCTGGAGCGGATGCTCGAGGAGCGCACCGCCGAGGCCGTTCGCGCGACCGCCGCCCCCACCGAGCGGCAGCTGGCCCTTCGTCACGCCGGGGAGCAGGACCTGCCTGCGGCCCTGGTCCGTCAGCGCCGCGAGACCGACCACCGCCGCCTCGCGGAGGCCGCGACCGCCGCCCAGGCCGATGCCCAGCAACGGCTCGACGCTACGCGTGGCGAGCACGCGCAGCTGGAGGCCAAGCGTCAGAGCCGGGCCGATGTCGCCCGGTCGCGGGTCCTCCGCTACGTCCACTACGCGGATCGTCTTGCCGCCATCTACCGGCGCGCCCTCGTCCGCCGCCACCCCCAGCGCGAGGCCCTGGTCCAGGCATGGAGCACCGACCTCTACCCGCCGCCGGCCTGGGTGCTCGCCGACGAACTCGTGCCGTCCCACCGAACCACTGGAGCTGCAGCGTGACCTGGCGTTCGAAGAACAAGAGGGCGTCCGTCGAGGGCCGGCTCCTGGACGGCGAGGGCGGCTGGTCGTTCCGGCACCCCGCCGACCCGGACCTGTCACCGCGCATGCACGCGGAGATGGCCCGCAACGCCGTGCACAAGGCCGTCACCGAGATGCACCGGACGGGCGCACTCGACGCCGGGAACGGCGACGTTCTCGACCCGTGGCTGGACTCGCTCCGGCCGCAGTGGATCGCCCATCACGTGGCCTCCAGCGCCGACCGCGAAGCTGCCGCCAAGCTGGCGGCCGGCGAGTACGAGGCCAAGGCGACCGCCGCCCGTCAGCGCGCGGACGCCGCGAAGGCCGAACGAGCCAGCACCCAGCGACTGGTCGACATCTTCGAGCAGCGGCTGATCGAGCCCAACGAACACGCAGCGCTTGGCCACCCCGACCGCCGGCGCCGTCCCCGGCCGGCCCTGGACGCGCTCGACGGCTTGACGCCTGAGCGCGGCTGGAAGGTGCTCAGCCGGCTGCTCCTGCTGTTGGCCGCCGCGGGCGATCTGGCGAGCTTCTACATCACGGTCGCCGGAATGATGGATCAGTCATTCTGGGTGCTCGCGGTGCTCACCCTTGCCGTGACCGCCGCAGCGATCGGGGTCATGCACCTAGTCGGCCGGGCCACCCGCAATCTCCGCGAGGGTGAGGGCGGCCTCGGGCGGCCGGCGATCTGGCTCATGACCGCGGGGTGGCTCGCGCTGGGGGCCGCCGCTTTCTACGTCCGGCTCCAGGGTGACCAGCACGCGGCGGCAAACGGCGGTGCCGCCTTCGGCGGCGGCTCCGGCAACGTGGTCGGCGGCAAGGAGGCGCTGCTGCAGGCGCTCCTGCTCGGCGCGCTGTTCCTCGGCTCCGGCGCCCTGGCCTTCTACATCGGCTTCAGCGACCACCACCCCCGCATGAAGCCCTACCTGACTCTGCGTGCGCGACTGCAGCGGGCGCAGGAGGACGTCGCGAGGACCGAGCAGGCCGCGATCGAGGCGGAACGCCTGCGCGACAACGCGCAGGACGAGGTCCGGCGGGCGGCGACCCGCACGGCGGCCGCCGAGGCGAGCGTCGACGCGGAGATCGCCGAGTTGAAGGAGCTCGCTCGCATCCACATCGCTGGGCTTCTCGGCGACCCGCCGGCGACGAACAACCTCACCACCGGACGCACCCCCGAGGCCGCCGCGCGGAGCATGGCACCGGGGGACCTGGCCATCCCGTCGCCCGCCACCCCGCTCGACGTATCGCCTTCCAGTCTCAACGGCAACGGATACCCGGCTGGAGCCCACTGAGCACCGACCGGTCCAGCCGCGATCTTCGAGCCGTGTTCGGGACGACGTCCCGACGGGCCCCGGAAAGGAACCTCGTGCACGTAACGCCGACCCTGCGCCGAGCCGGCGCGGTCGTTCTCTCGTTGACCCTGGCCGCCGCGATGGCGGGCTGCGGCGACAAGACCGCACCGACGGACGCGCTCGCCGTCGTCGTCGGCGCGCACAGCAACATGCCCGGCGCCACCCTCGCCGGCAAGGCCCTCGCGGCCCAGGACCGTGCCCTCGTCACCCAGGCTTATGTGGCGATCGTGGTCGCGGACGGCCAGCCGTTCATCGCGGGCAAGCCGGGCAGTCTCATCGCCCGTGACTCGAACTCCGTCATCCAGCGCCGTGACCGCGACACCAACCGGCAATTGGTCGACACCCAGCTCGCGAACGCGAGAGCGAAGACGCTAGAGACGGATCTCCTGAGCGCACTCGATACCGCCGCCCGAGCGATCTCATCGCAGCCGGGGCACCACACGATCGTCGTCCTCGATTCCGGACTCTCCACGGTGGCGCCGCTCGACTTCCGGACGCCCGACCTGATCGACAGCGATCCGGCCGAGCTCGCGGCCAGCCTGAAGAAGGCACGGCAGCTCCCCGACCTGGCCGGCGACGATGTCGTCTTCCAGGGGCTCGGCGACACTGCCCCTCCGCAGGTCGAGCTCGGTCGCCCGCAGCGGGCCAGCCTCATCGGCATCTGGACGGCGATCGCGAAGGCAGCGGGCGCGAGCGACGTCCAGGTCGAGGAGTTGCCGCTCACCGCCAAGCCGCAGCCCGGGCTTCCGCCCGTCAGCCCGGTGGTCTTCGACAACGGCATGAACTGCGCAGGCAGCGTGGTCACGCTGACCGGCGGCGACGTCGCCTTCGTTGCTGACAAGGCTGAGTTCAAGGATCGGGCAGCTGCCTTGACGGTCGTCGGCCCGATAGCGAAGCAGATGCGCAAGGCCCAGGTGACCGCCACGCTGACCGGGACAACAGCTGACGTTGGCAAAGACCGGATTCTCCTCAGCAAGCAGCGAGCCGAGGCCGTCAAGACGCTGTTGGTCAGCCTCGGCGTCCCCGCGGACCGCCTGAGGACCGTAGGTCTCGGCAGTGACTTCCCCGGTTTCGTGCCAGACCACGACGCCTCAGGCAACCTGATCCCGGCCGCGGCTGCACGCAATCGCAAGGTGACGATCGAGCTTTCCGGCGTTTCCATCCAAAACATCTGTTCCTGAAATGCACCCACACGGCGGTGCATTTCAGGCGGACTTCCACGCAACGAACCGAGAGGTCGATAGGACAGTGGTCATGCGACAGAGCGGCAGAAACGGCAGTACCGGCGACACCACCAAGAGGTTGGGCATCGTCGCGGCATCGGTCGCCGTCGCTCTTGCGACCGTCTTCTCCGTTTCCAGCCCGGCCCAGGCGGCCACCGCGGTGAAGATCTCCGGCATCTACTACAACAGCCCCGGCAACGACACGCGCAGCAACACCAGCTTGAACGCCGAGTACGTGAACCTGCAGAACCTCACGCGGTCCACCCAGGTCATCACGAACTGGACGATCCGCGATGTCGCCGGGCACGTCTACAAGTTCCCCACGACGAGCATTCCGGCAGGTAGGACGATCACGCTGCGCACCGGGAAAGGCGCCAATAGCACCACGACCCGCTATTGGCAGCAGACGAACTACATCTGGAACAACGACCGAGACACCGCCTACCTTCGCAATGCGGCGGGCGCCAGCGTTTACACGTGCGCTTACAACAGCACCGCAGCCTCGTACAAGAGTTGCTGAGCTCCGGGACAGCAATCAGACGGGACCGGTAACCAGCTCGTTCAACTCGCCGTCCTCCAGGTCAGCGACGGTGGGAGGAGTGGTCCGACCGGGTCGAGCCGTACTCGCCCGGGCTGCAGCACCGCCTCTGGTACGGCGGCGGCAGCACGCGCTCGGCGCAGTGGGCCGGCGCGCACGGCATGAACTTCCTGACCAGCAACGTGGTGAAGGCCAGGGACTCCGTCGACTTCGCCGAGATCCAGGCCGGACACATCCGCGCCTTCCGTGCCGCCTCGCCTGCGGGGGACGCCGCCCGCGTCTCGCAGGGCCTCGTCGTCATCCCCACCGACACCGCGACGGACGAGCAGCGCGCCAAGTACGCGGCCTACGTCGAGGTCCGCTCGGCCCGCATCGGTATCCCGCAGGGGCCTGGCAAGCTGCTCTTCGCGCAGGACCTGCTCGGCACCTCCGAGCAGATCGTCGAGGCCCTGTACGCGCACGCCGGCTTCCGCGAGGTGCGCGAGGTCGTCTTCGCCCTGCCGTTCAGCTTCGAGCACGACGACTACGTGCAGATCCTCACCGACATCGCGACCCGGCTCGGCCCCGCGCTGGGCTGGGAGTCCGCCGGCGGGTGATCGGTTCGCGGTCGTGCGTCAGCGCCAGGTGGCTACTGCGGACTCCAGCCGGCCGGTGATCGATCGCCCTCTTTTCCGTGGCCGGCTGAGCTCGGGCCGCCACGACCGGGCTCTGCCGACTCAGACGCGTATCGGCCGGAACGCGCTCGTTCTCTGAAACGGCAGCGCTTCACCGATGAGGATCTCGGTGCCGTCGGGGCGGTAGGTGTGCCATCGGCCGTCGGGTTGTCGTTCGATCCGGAAGCCGTGGTGGACCTTGGTGTGGTGCCGTTCGCAGAGCAGGGCGGAGTTCTCCAGCGATGTCTCTCCGCCATCGCCCCAGTGCAGAACGTGGTGGACCTCGCACCACCAGGCGGGTGCCTGGCAGCCGGTGAACACGCAGGTGGTGTCGCGGAGGACGACGGCCCGGCGGAGGGAGGGCGGGGCGATCCGCTGGGTGCGGCCGAGGTCGAGCGGCACCAAGTCGGGGCCGAGGACGATGCGGGTGACGTCGCCGTCGCAGGCCAGCATGTGGGCCCGGGCGGTGGAGATGGCGGATCCCATGGTGGTGGTGGCGGCGCCGGGGCCGGGAGCGGG
>JAODNJ010000098.1 GCA_025465155.1 Frankiales bacterium | reverse complement strand
TCGTTGCAGAACGAGCGCCAGCGCATGCTGGGCTCGATACCGCGTACGAGGACGACGTCCCGGGGCTTGGGGCTTTCGATACGGACGACGGAGAGCCGTGTGGTCGGCCAGGTCACCTTTCGTACCCCCGCGTCCATCCACACCGTGGGCCGGTTGACCTGGAAGTCGTAGTAGTCCTCCGGATCGAGCGCGGCCAGCGGCGTCGCGTCCCAGATGAGCTCGAGGTGCTCGACAGCCCCGGTCGCGGCATCCCCGGCGTCGTTCCAGCCCTCGAAGGCGACCACCGCCACCGGGTTGGTCAGCCGGGGCAGTTCGTTGGGGGTGGACTTCGGGTCGATCACCCTTCGAGCCTACGTCGATCGGGCCGCCTGACCAGGTTCCGCGTGGGTCCGATGGGGTGGCCCGAACAGCGTCGCGCCCCGCACTCTGTGGGCGTCGGCGGGAACATGGGATCATCGTCGGGCAGTTGGGGGACGACGAGGCGCCTGCTCGCCCGTCGGAGTGCCGGAGCCCCGGCGCCCGACGCCGCAGTGGACCGTGCCCGCTCGACGACCCGAGGACCGCCGTGCCAGAGCTCTCCGACCTCCGCCCCGACGCCACCGAGGAGCTGACCGCCCTCCTGCGGCAGCGGATCCTCGTGCTCGACGGCGCCATGGGCACGGCGATCCAGCGCAGCCGGCCCGACGAGGCGGGGTACCGCGGCGAGCGGTTCGCCGACTGGCCGACCGACGTGCAGGGCAACAACGACCTGCTCAGCATCACCGCGCCGTCGATCATCTCGGAGATCCACCGCGACTACCTCGCGGCCGGCGCCGACCTCATCGAGACCAACACGTTCAACGCCACGAGGATCTCCCTCGCCGACTACGGCATGCAGGAGCTCGCCCACGAGATCAACCTCGCCTCGGCCCGGCTGGCCCGGCAGGCCTGCGACGCGATGAGCGCGCGCACGCCGGACAAGCCGCGCTTCGTCGTCGGCGCACTCGGGCCGACCAGCCGGACGGCGTCCATCTCGCCCGACGTCAACGATCCCGGCGCCCGCAACGTCAGCTACGACGAGCTGGTCGAGGCGTATCTGGAGCAGGCGAACGGCCTGGTCGACGGCGGCGCCGACGTCCTGCTGATCGAGACGATCTTCGACACGCTCAATGCCAAGGCGGCGATCTTCGCGCTGGAGACGCTCTTCGAGGAGCGCGGGCGTCGCTGGCCGGTGCTGATCTCCGGAACGATCACCGACGCGTCGGGCCGCACGCTGTCCGGGCAGGTCACCGAGGCGTTCTGGCACTCCGTGCGGCACGTCAAGCCGCTGCTCGTGGGCCTGAACTGTGCGCTCGGCGCCAGGGAGATGCGGCCCTACATCGCCGAGATCTCGCGCCTGGCCGACACGTTCGTCTCGTGCTACCCGAACGCCGGGCTGCCCAACGCGTTCGGGGAGTACGACGAGTCGCCCGACGAGACGGCCGCCATCCTCGCGGAGTTCGCCGACAGCGGATTCGTCAACCTCGTCGGTGGCTGCTGCGGCACCACGCCCGCCCACATCGCGGCGATCGCCCGGGCGGTCGACGGCACGGTGCCACGGACACCGGCCGAGGTGGGGCCCGCGCTCCGGCTCTCCGGCCTCGAACCCGTGACGATCGACGAGGACTCGCTGTTCGTCAACGTCGGCGAGCGGACGAACATCACCGGTTCGGCCCGTTTCCGCAACCTGATCCGGGACGGCGACTACCCGACCGCCCTCACGGTGGCCCGCCAGCAGGTGGAGGCCGGCGCGCAGGTCATCGACGTCAACATGGACGAAGGGATGATCGACGGCGTCTCGGCGATGGACCGCTACCTGAAGCTGGTCGCCTCCGAGCCCGACATCTGCCGGGTCCCGACCATGATCGACTCCTCGAAGTGGGAGGTCATCGAAGCCGGGCTCAAGTGCGTCCAGGGCAAGGCCATCGTCAACTCCATCTCCCTGAAGGAGGGGGAGGAGAAGTTCGTCCGCGAGGCCCGCCTGTGCCGCAAGTACGGGGCCGCGGTCGTGGTCATGGCCTTCGACGAGGACGGCCAGGCCGACGATCTGGAGCGCCGGAAGCAGATCTGCCGGCGGGCGTACGACATCCTGACCACGCAGGTCGGATTCCCCGCCGAGGACATCATCTTCGACCCCAACGTCTTCGCGGTCGCCACCGGCATCGAGGAGCACGCCAACTACGGGGTGGACTTCATCGAGGCCGCCCGCTGGATCAAGGCGAACCTGCCCGGCGCGCTCGTGTCCGGCGGCGTCTCGAACGTCTCCTTCTCCTTCCGGGGCAACAACCGGGTCCGCGAGGCGATCCACGCCGTCTTCCTGTTCCACGCGATCTCCGCCGGCATGGACATGGGCATCGTCAACGCCGGCGCCCTCGAGGTCTACGACGCCGTCCCCGCGGAGCTGCGGGACAGGATCGAGGACGTCGTCCTCAACCGCCGCCCGGACGCCACCGAGCGACTCCTGGAGATCGCCGCCGACTACGCCGGGGGCGGCGCGGCGGAACGGGAGGCCGTCTCGGACGAGTGGCGGTCGCGGCCCGTTGCCGAGCGCATCACGCACGCGCTGGTGAAGGGGATCGACGAGCACGTCGAGGCCGACACGGAGGAGCTGCGGCTGGAGATCAGGGCGCGTGGCGGCCGGCCGATCGAGGTGATCGAGGGCCCCCTGATGGACGGCATGAACGTCGTCGGCGACCTCTTCGGCGCCGGGAAGATGTTCCTCCCCCAGGTCGTCAAGTCGGCCCGGGTCATGAAGAAGGCGGTCGCCCATCTCGTCCCGTTCATCGAGGCCGAGAAGCTGCCGGGCGACGCCGAGCGCAGCAACGGCAAGGTCGTCATGGCCACCGTGAAGGGCGACGTCCACGACATCGGCAAGAACATCGTCGGCGTCGTGCTGCAGTGCAACAACTACGACGTCGTCGACCTGGGCGTGATGGTGCCGACCCAGCGCGTGCTGGACGCAGCCAAGGAGGAGGGCGCCGACATCATCGGCCTGTCCGGGCTCATCACGCCGTCGCTGGACCAGATGGTGCAGGTCGCCTCGGAGATGGAGCGGCAGGGCTTCGACATCCCGCTGCTGATCGGCGGCGCCACCACCTCCCGCGCCCACACCGCGGTCAAGGTCGCGCAGAAGTACCACGGCCCGGTGATCTGGGTGAAGGACGCATCCCGGTCGGTCCCCGTCGTCGCGGCCCTGCTGTCCGACGAGCAGCGTCCCTCGCTGCTGGCCGAGGTGGACGCCGACTACGCGGCGCTGCGTGAACGGCACGCCGCCAGGCAGGACACCCGCGCCCTGCTGCCGCTCGCGGCCGCCCGTGCGGCGGCGCCGCAGATCGACTGGAGCAGCTACCAGCCGCCGCGGCCGCGGATGCTCCTGCAGCAGGCCGGGCTGTCGGGAATTGGGGCCCTCTGCTCCGGGCCGGACTGCGACCACCGGCACGGCCGGATCACGCAGTTCGTGCGGACCTTCACCGACTACCCGCTGGACGAGCTGCGCGGGTACATCGACTGGCAGCCGTTCTTCCACGCCTGGGAGCTGCGGGGGCGGTTCCCCGACATCCTCAACAACCCGGTGTCCGGGGAGGCCGCCCGGCGGCTGTTCGACGACGCGCAGGCCATGCTCGACCAGCTGATGGCCGGCAGGTGGCTGCGAGCCAGCGGGGTGTTCGGCCTGTTCCCGGCCAGCCGGTCCGGCGGGGAGGACATCGAGGTCTACACCGACGAGTCCCGCGCCACGGTCCGGGCGACGCTGCATCAGCTGCGGCAGCAGGTGGAGGGCCGGGAGGGGTCGGCCCGCAAGTCGTTGGCCGACTTCATCGCCCCCCGGGAGGCCGGCCTGGCCGACCACGTGGGTGCCTTTGCGGTCACCGCCGGCCTCGGGCTCGCCGAGAAGGTGGCGGAGTTCAAGAAGGCGAACGACGACTACAGCGCGATCCTGCTGGAGTCGCTGGCCGACCGGCTCGCGGAGGCGTTCGCCGAGCGACTGCACGAGCGCGTGCGCAGGGAGTTCTGGGCCTACGCGCCGGACGAGGCGCTGGACGGCGACGGGCTGCTGGCCGAGAAGTACCGGGGGATCCGCCCCGCACCCGGTTACCCGGCCTGTCCGGAGCACACCGAGAAGCGGGCGATCTGGGACCTCCTCGACGTCGAGGCCAACACGGGCATCGAGCTCACCGAGAGCATGGCGATGTGGCCAGGCGCATCGGTCAGCGGTCTCTACTTCTCCCATCCCGAATCGCGGTACTTCGTGCTGGG
>JAODNJ010000095.1 GCA_025465155.1 Frankiales bacterium | reverse complement strand
CGGTGGTCCACCCGGGCCACCTCCTGCTCGATGATCGGCCCGGCGTCGAGCTCCGGCGTCACGTAGTGGGCGGTCGCGCCGATCAGCTTCACCCCGCGGTCGTGGGCCGCGCGGTAGGGGTTCGCGCCGACGAACGCCGGCAGAAAGCTGTGATGGATGTTGATCAGCCGCTCCGGGAAGCGGCTGCAGAAGTCGGCCGAGACGATCTGCATGTACCGGGCCAGCACGACGAGGTCGACGTCGCCCACGATCTCGAGCGCCCGCGCCTCGGCCTCCGCCTTCCCGTGCTGGGGAACGGGCACGAGGTGGAACGGGATCCCCGCGGCCCGGGCCACCGGCTCCAGGTCAGGGTGGTTGGCGACCACGGCGGTGATGTCGGCCCGCAGGTCGCCCGCCCGCACCCGGTAGATCAGCTCCTGCAGCACGTGGTCGGTCCTGCTCACGAACACCGCGAGAGTGGGCCGGTGGCTCGCCTCCGTCAGCCGCCAGGTCATCCGCCACTCGCGGGCCAGCAGCTCCAGGGCGCCCTCGAGCTGGTGCCGCCGGGCGGCGAGGTCCTCGAGCACGAACTCCAGCCGGAGAGTGAACGTGCCGCCGCGGGGGTCCGACGAGTGCTGCTGTGAGTCGACGATGTTCGCGCCGGCGTCGGCCATCAGCCGGGAGAGCACCGCGACGATCCCCGGCCGGTCCGGGCACCGGACGACCAGGCGCCCGACGTCGGCGAGGCCGTCGTCCGGGGCGGTGCCGGCAGGATCGGTGCAGGGCGGGGCGGGGTCGGACACGGACGTCGAGTGTGCCAGGCCGCTACACCGGGGACGCGGGAGGCAGGGGCGCGCGGACGGCTCCCGCGAGGTCGAACAGGTCGCCGTACTCCTCCACGCGCTCCAGCACCTGTTCGGTGCGGAACCGCAGGCTCCCCGGGTCCGCACCGCGCAGGACGGCCTCGACCTCGTCCCAGCCGATCGGTGTCGAGACGGTCGCGTCGGGCCGGGCCCGGAGCGAGTAGGGCGCGACCGTCGTCTTCGCGGGGTTGTTCTGGCTCCAGTCGACCAGCACCTTGCCGGGCCGGAGCACCTTCTCCATCCGCCAGACCACCTCGTCCGGTGTCGCGGCGGCGAGCTCTTGGGCCAATCGCCTGGCGTACCGGCTCGGGTGGTCCCGATCGGTCACCCGGATCGGCGCGTAGACCTGCATGCCCTTGGAGCCCGACGTCTTGACCACGGGGTCCAGCCCGTCGTCGACCAGCCGCTCGCGCAGCCGGTCGGCGACGACACAGCACTCGCGCAGGCCGGCGTTCGGCCCGGGGTCCAGATCGAGCACCAGCAGGTCGGGCAGGGCCGGCTGCAGCTTGCTGCCGATCTGCCACTGCGGCACGTGCAGTTCCAGGGCGGCGAGGTTGGCCGCCCACGCGAGGTCGGCAACCGTCTCCAGCAGGACCATGTCGAGCGTCTCCCGGCCGGCCGAGCTGCCGGGGCTGGGAATCGTCACCCGCCGGACCCAGTCGGGCGCGTGGCGGGCGGTGTTCTTCTCGAAGAAGGCCGGACCCTCCACGCCGTCGGGCCAGCGGGTGAACGTGACGGGGCGCCCGGACAGGTGCGGCAGCAGGACGGGAGCGATCCGGACGTAGTACTCGATCACCTGGGCCTTGGTGAAGGACACGTCAGGGAAGAGGACCTTGTCCAGGTTCGAGACGGTCAGCTGCCGGCCGTCGACCCGCACGCGCTCCCGGCTCACGAGCTCACCAGTGCCCGGATGGCGCCGGGTCGATACCCCTCGCAGCTCACCACTCGACCACGACGTCGTCCGGGTCCAGGTCGTCGCGCAGGCCGCGCCAGGAGGGGTGCCGCAGCCGGCCGTCCGCCGTCCACACCGCGTAGGCGACCTCGCCGACCAGCACCGGCTCGACCCAGTGCGCGTCGCGGGTCACCTCACGCGGCAGCGTGCCGGCGAACGGGGACGCGCGGCGCGGGGTGAACAGCGCCTCGACGTCGCGCAGGTCCTGTGCGGTGAACCCGGTGCCCACGTGCCCGGCGTAGACCAGCCGCCCCTCGTCGTCGTGCACACCGAAGAGCAGGGACCCCACTCCCCCGGCCCGCCGCCCCTTGCCGGGCCGCCAACCGCCGATGACCACCGACTGGGTCCGGAAGTTCTTGACCTTGATCCACTCCGGACCACGGACACCGGGCCGGTAGCCCGAGTCCAGCCGCTTCGCCACCACGCCCTCCAATCCGTTCTCGGAGCTGGCCGCCAGGACGTCCGAGCCGCCGCCGGGGAACCACGGCGTCAGCGCCCAGCGGTGCCCGGTGGGCGCGAGCCCGTCCAGGCGGTCCCGCCGCTCGCTGTAGGGCCGGTCGAGCAGCGCCTCCGTGCCGTCGGCCAGGAGATCGAACACGAGGTAGGTGACCGGCCTGGCCGCGGCCATCCCGACGACCTCGGGCCCGGTGCGGTGCATGCGGTTCTGCAGCGCGCCGAAATCCGGGACGCCGGCCCCGTCCATGAGCACGATCTCGCCGTCGACGACGACGTCGCGCCGGCCGAGGACCTCGGGGATCGGACCCAGCTCCGGGTAGCGCACGGTGATGTCCTCGCCCTTGCGGGAGCGCAGGGACAGCCGCCCGCCCTCGACGTACGCCACCGCGCGGACGCCGTCCCACTTGAACTCATACCCCCACTGCGCGTCCTGCTCCGCCGGCGGCAGCTCCCCGGGGGTGGCGAGCATCGGCGTGAAGCCGGGCCGGGTCAACCGGGCCGGCAGTCGCGACTCCGCCGGGTCGAGCCGCTTGAGGTTCCAGCTGCCGTCCTTGAGCGGGAAGAGCACGTAGCGGCCGGTCAGCCTGCTGCCGTCGAAGCGCACGATGATGTGCCGGTCGTCCCACTTCTCGGCGGCGTAGTGGCCGGCGTCCCAGATGGAGACCTCGCCGCCGCCGTACTCGCCGGCGGCGATCGTCCCGGAGAACGACGCGTACTCGAGCGGATGGTCCTCGGTGGGGACGGCGAGCCGGTTCTCGTCCGGTACGAGCGGCGGCCCTTTGGGCACGGCCCAGCTCCTGAGGAAGCCGTCACGCTCCAGCCGCAGGTCCCAGTGCACCCGCTCCCCATGTCCGGGCGCGCGACCCCGGGGCGTGTGATGCTCCTGGACGACGAAGGTGTCGTCGTCGCCACGCGGAAGCGCACGGCCGGCCGGAGGAACCGGCTCGGCGGTGCGGGCCGGGTCCCGCTTGGCGCGGTAGTCGGCGAGCGGGTCCCCGCCGGCGGCGCGGCCGGGCGGCACGTCAGGCGCTGCGGCGGGCGCGCTTGGCCGGAGCGGCCTTGTCCGCGGTCTTCTTCGTCGCAGCCGTCTTCTCGACCGAACTCGCCTTGGCCGCCGCCTTCTTGGCCGGGGCCGCCTTGGCCGCCGCCTTCTTCACCGGGGGCGCCTTGGCCGCCGCCTTCTTCGCCGCCGCCTTCTTGGCCGGCGCCTTCGCGGGGGGCGCGTCGTCCGCGGCGCCGCCCCGGGCCCGCTCGACACTGCGCCGCAGGGCGCTCATCAGGTCGACGACGGCGGCACCCGGGTCCGCGGTCTCGGGCACCGGCTGCACCTCGCCCCCGGACTGCTTGGCCTCCAGCAGCGCCGTCATCGCGGCGGTGTAGTCGTCGGAGAACTCGCTGGGGTCGAACTCGCCGGACATGGAGGAGATGAGCGCCTCGGCCATCTGGAGCTCCTGCGCCCGAACGGTGACGTCCTCGTCGAGGAACCCGAAGTCGGGACGGCGGATCTCGTCGGGCCACCGCATCGTGTGCAACACCAGCACGCCGTCGCGGACCCGCAGCGCCGCCAGGGACTCCCGCTGGCGGATGGCGATCTTCGTGATGGCCACTCGCCCGGCGTTCTCCAGGGCGTCCCGCAGCAGGACGTAGGGACGCGTCGCCGGGGCGTCCGGTTCCAGGTAGTAGGTCTTCTCGTAGTGGATCGGGTCGATCTCGTCCTGGTCGACGAACTCGAGCACCTCGATCTCACGGCGAGTGGGCAGCGGCAGCTCGTCGAAGTCCTCGTCGGTGAGGATGACGAGCTGACCGTCCGGCAGCTCGTAACCCTTCGCGATGTCGGAGTACTCGACCTCTTCGCCGTCGATGGAACAGACCCGCTTGTACTTGATCCGCCCACCGTCAGGCGCGTGCACCTGGTGGAACCGGATGTCGTGGTCCTCGGTGGCCGAGTACAGCTTCACGCCGATGCTGACCAGGCCGAAGGACACCGCCCCTCGCCAGATCGACCGCATGCCGCCCCTTCCCCAGCCCCTAGACCGCACGGTCAAGATCCGCAGGATAGGGGCGACAGCGCGAAACCGGCAGGTCGGCCGCAGCCCCTCCTCCCCCTGACGGAGGACACGCCTGCGGGGAAGACGCCGGCGTCCCCCTATTCTCCCCGGGCGACGCTCGTGGCGCCGTCGTCGTCCCGTCCCTCCGAGGCACCGTTCTGGATCGCGTCGTAGAGGAACTGGAGGACGTCCGAGCCGGCCACCGTGGTCATGGACAGCGCGGCCAGCCGGGTGGCCCGGGGCGCCGCCACGTAACCGAACACGAACGCCGTGCCGACCCACTGGGCCAGGCAGAACGGGCAGGTCAGCAGCTCGCCCACCGCATGCTTGACGCCACCGTGCTCACGGACCTCCTCGGCGATCTCCGCGTGTCCCGACGGCCCCTGGAAGGTGGTGAACGGGGCGCGGACGGGCGCGGTCACGGGATCCTTGGCGATCCGGCGCGCCAGCCGGAACGTGGCGATCGTCAGCAGGACCGCGTCGCCCAGCGGCACCCGGTCCGGGAGCTCGCGGCGGGAGGCACGCACGGCGGCGGCCCCGGCACCGACCAGGCCGACGTAGAGGCCCATGGCGCCCAGGTCGCCGCCCAGGGGGCGCTCGGCGCCCCGGGTGTACTCGCGCTTCTGCGTCCGGGCCCACCGGCGGACCGGGGCCCCGAGCCGCTGCATCTCGTCTGCGATCGACACAGGGGGCCGCTACCCGCCGCCGTGGAGACCATGCCCGACGGCGGCCGGCGTGAGAACCCGCACGCCCGCGCATGCCCCCGGAGCGGACGGGTAGGCCGAACCGGGCGCGTGGCCGAAGCCGCGCAGAACGGAGGCACCCATGACGCAGCCCGAGGACCGGACCGACCGCGAGGTCGTCGTCGAAGGCCAGACGGCCCGCGACATCTCGCTCGAGGACGACGGCATCCCCGACCTGCAGGACGGCGTACCGGAGCAGGACTGGATGGAGGACCCGCAGTTCGCGCCGGTGCCCGGCGACCGGCCCGGCGCGAGCACCGACTTCGGCACGACCGCCTTCGAGCAGTCCGAGGGCGAGTCGCTGACCGGCCGGCTCGACCGCGAACTCCCCGACGACGCCCCGTGGGTGCGTCCGTCCGAGGATCCGAACCGGGCCCATGCCCAGCTGGAGCAGGACCTCGACACCACGCCGAACACGGACTCGGGAACCGGCCGCACCGCTGACGACCTGGAGGCCACCGCCGACGGCGCCGTCGGCGGGGACAGCGCCGAGGAGGCCGCGGTCCACACCATCGACTGACCGGCGCACGCGCCGACACTTCTCCCGCCCCGGGGCCGAGGGCGCGTCCGGGGGCGGGTTGGCGCGCGCACCGGCGCTTGTCTACGTTGTCATCGCGGTTGAGCAGACAGCCGCCACCCCCGCAGCTTCCGGCCCGGGGATACGCACCGCCACGCAGGTGCGCTGGTGGTCTTCGACCCACGGGTCACCCACCGGCGGCGCGGCGGTAGATTGGCTGCGCGGTGCGCCACCCGGCGCGGCCGATGAGAGGAGCCCTGCCCGTGACCACTTCCGACCTGCCCGCCGAGGGGCAGCCCGACGTGTCCACTGAGAACACAGAGGCACCCTTCGACGACGTCATCACCCTGTCGACCTCGACGGGTGAGGACGGCACGGTGACGGTCACGGTCGTCGGCGAGGTGGACACGTTCACCGCCCCGGTGCTCCGCTCGTCGCTGGACAGCCAGCTCGAGCAGACGCCCCGCGAACTCGTGATCGACCTGTCCGGGGTGCAGTTCCTGGGTTCCGCCGGGCTCGCCGTCCTCGTGGAGACCCAGAAGTCGGCCCGCGCGCGCGACGTCGGCCTGCGGCTGATCGCCACCACGCGCGCGGTCACCAGGCCGCTCGAGGTGACCGGTCTCATCGACCTCTTCACCATCGCGGACGGCACCGGCAACTGACCTCCGGTCCCCCTACGAACGATGACAGGCCCCGCGGGAGCGGGGCCTGTCATCGTTTCGTCGGGGCATCGCCGGCGTGGCGGCTAGGCGGCCCGGGCCGTCTGGGACGACGTCAGCAGGGAGCACACCGCGGCCTCGAGCACTCGCTGCGCCGAGCGGTCGTCCCGGGCCTCCGCCGCCACGGCCAGCGCGTCGGCCACCGTCTCGCCGTGCTCGTAGTGGTCGACCACCCGGGGGTCCACATAGCTGGCCTTGCAGACCGCCGGGGTGTTCCCGAGCTGCTCGGACACCACTTCGTAGGCCGCCCGGACCGCCTTGTCGCGGGCAGTACGGCTCGACGGCGCCGGCGTCCCGGCGAGGGTGGTGGCCATGAGGACGGTCGCGTTCCAGGTGCGGAAGTCCTTGGCGGTGATCTCCGCGCCGCTGATCTCCTTGAGGTAGGCGTTCACCTCGGCACTGGTGACGTCGTGCCAGACCTTGTCCTCGCCGGCAGGGTCGTCGACCCAGTAGCCCAGCAACTCGCCACCGGTCTCCTCGGGGCGGCACAGCAGTTCACGGACGACGGCGGCGGTCGGCCGGTCGGTGATCTCCAGCTCGCGCTCGATGCCGCCCTTGGCCGTGTAGTGGAAGAACACCTGTTCGCCCCGCACCGCGACGTGCTCCCGGAGCAGCGTCGCCAGCCCGTAGGTGCCGTTGTCCTCGGCATACTGCTCGCTGCCGACCCGGAACGCGCCGAGGTCCAGCAGGCGGACCGCCGTCGCGAGGACGCGTTCACGGGTGAGGCCCCGCCCGGAGATCGCCTCGACCACCGCGTCCCGGACGTCGGGCAGCTGCCGGGCGATCTCCAGCACCCGCTCGTGCTTCTCGGCGTCACGGCGCGCCCGCCACTCGTCGTGGTAGCGGTACTGCCGGCGGCCGGCCGCATCGACCCCGGTCGCCTGGATGTGCCCGTTCGGCCACGGGCAGATCCACACGTCCCGCCACGCCGGCGGAATGGCCAGGGAGCGGATCCGGTCCAGCCGCTCGTCCCGGATCAGCGAGCCGTCGGTGTCGTAGTACGCGAAGCCACGGCCGGCCCGCCGGCGTCGGTAGCCGGGTCGTCGGACGTCGCTGCGGCGGAGCCTCACACCGGAGGAATGGGCACCGGGCCGTCCGGCCAAACCGGGGCGCGCCCGGCGCCACCCGTCAGCGCAGGTCGACCAGCCCCGACAGGCCGCTGATCTCCAGGATGTGCCGGGTCACGCCGCCCTCCGGTGCGCGCACGACCAGCCGCCATCCCTCGTCCCGGGCGATCCGGGCGACGGCGAGGACGACCCGCACCGCCGAGCTGCTGAACAGGACGACGTTCCCCAGATCGAGTGCCACCGCGGTGGTGCCGCCGTGGCTGGCCTCGAGCAGCCGGATCCGCATCGTCTCCGCGCTGTGCTCGTCGACCGCGCCGCTGACCAGCACGGCCGGGCGCATGGCGCTCCGGTCCACGGTGACCACGGCCCCGGCGTCGCTCACGGCCGGCTCGGCGTCGGCGTCGGCGCGCCGCCGCAGGCGGAGCATCAGCCTGACAGTGGTCCCGTGCTCCTCCTCCAGCAGGGCGACCGAGTCCACGAGCTGCCGCATGATCAGCAACCCACGGCCGCGGTCGCCGGGATCGCGGTCCGGCGGGCGCCACGCGCCCTCGTCGCGCACGGTGACCGTGAGCAGCCCGTCGACGTCGACGGCGGCCCGGAGGCGCATCGGACCCGCCGCCTGTCCCCGGTAGGCGTGCTCCGCGGCGTTCGCGCAGGCCTCCCCCGCCGCGACCATCACCCCCACCCGGTCCTGCTCGCCCATGCCGAGGCCGGTGAGCCAGGCGGAGAGCCTCCGGCGGACCAGGGGCAACGACGAGGGGACGGCGGGCAACTCCACCCGCAGCGGCTCCAGCACGCCGACCCGCCGGTGGGCGACGAGCACGGCGACGTCGTCAGGGCGGCCGCCGGGCGCGTGGACGCGTTCCGCGATCGCCGCGGCGAGCCCGGCCGACGAGCCCGGGTCCAGCGCCCCGGGCGAGGCGACGGTGGCGCGGGCGATCTCGGCGAGCCGCTCCAGGCCGTGCGCCGGGCCGAGGGGAGAGCCGGCGAGCGCCCCGTCGGAGAAGAGGATCAGCGTGGCCCCCTGCTCCAGGACCTGTTCGTGCACCTCGGTTCCGGCATCGGGCACGGTGCCCAGGGGCGGCCGCGGGGTGACGGGCAGCAAGGAGGTGGCCCCGTCGGCGTGGACCACCAGCGGCGCGGGGTGCCCGGCCACCGCGTACGCGAGCCGTCCGGTCCCCACGTCCAGCAGGCCGTAGAAGACCGAGGCGCCCTGGACGTCCTCCATCTGGGCGGCGAACCCGTCCAGCGCGGCCAGCACCGTGGCCGGCGCGGGGTCCCGGAGGCTGGTGGAGCGCATCGCCCCGCGCAACCGGCTCATCGCCCCCGCCGCCGGAACGCCGTGCCCGACGGCGTCCCCCACCACCAGCGCGAGCCGGCCCCCGCCCAGCGGCACGGCGTCGTACCAGTCGCCCCCCGCGACGCCGACGGAGCTGGCCCGGTGGTAGCTGCCGGAGAGGGGGAGGTCCGGCAGCAGTGGGAGGGACGGCGGCAGGAGCGTGTGCTGCACCTGGTCGACGACGTCGGCCTCGATCCCGGGCATCAGGGAGGGGTCGAGCGGCCCCTCGTCGGTCCCGATCAGCACCAGCGCGCCGGGACCGCCCGCTACCTGGAGCGGCCGGACCACGGCCGTGGCCGGCGGTCCGGCCGCCCCGAGCGGCCCGCTGAGGGTCTCGGGCCGGCCGGAACGGACCACGGTCTCGACCACGTCCGCCAGCGAGCGGCCGTCGACCACGGGCAGCTGCGACCGCGTCGTCCCCAGCGCCCGCGCGCGGGCATTGGCCCAGATCGCCGTGTCGGCGGCGGCGGTCAGGCAGTAGATGGCCGCGGGGGCCGACTCCATGGCCGCGACCAGGGCAGCGTCGGCCGTGTCCCCGTCCGGTACAGGTGAGGATGGCAGACTGCCGTGGCTGGCGCTCATCTCCGGCCAGGAAACCGCAGGGCTCCATGGGCGGCAACCGCGCCGCCCGGGACGTTTCCCCACCCCTCGCGTGCGGGTAGTCGGGTGGGAATGTGCCCGCGGCGGTGGCTGACGGGCCGCGACGGGGAGCGACGCGCCGGGCAGGGTGGGCAGCGTGGCCCGACGGCCGGGCCCGCGGAACGAGTGAGGAGCAGACGACGGATGGTCGACTCGAGGGGTGCCCACGCGCAGGACGGCCGGCGCGCCGAACGACTGGAGCTGCGGGTGCCCACGACGCCGACCCAGCTGCCGGCCGTCCGTGCCATGGCCGGTGACCTCGCGATGCGGATGGACTACGACCTCGACGCCGTCGAGGACCTGCGCCTGGCGGTGGACGAGGGGTGCGCGATCCTCGCGGCCCTCGGCCTGGATGGCGAACCGCTGACCGTCGTGTTCGAGACGACGCGGACGGGGCTGCACATCGACGCCTGGGTCCCGACCACCGAGGGCACGAACGTCCCGCGCGACGGGTTCGGCTGGGCGGTGCTGCAGACCCTGGTCGACGCGGTCGACGCAGGGCCCTCGACGCAGGAGAAGGTCCCTGCCGGCAACGGGACGCCCACCCCCGTCGCCGTCGTCACGATGGACAAGTTCCTTCCCGGCCAGCGTCCGAGCGAGACGGTCAGCGGGGCGGGACAGAGCGTGTCGGTCGCGCAGTGACCCGTTCGGCAGCCACCGACCGGACGACCGACGAGACCACGCCCCCGCACGGCGACCGCGTCGGTATCGAGCCCCGAGCGGCGGAGGACGACATTCCAGCCCAGGAGAAGCCTGTCATTCCAGCCCAGGAGAAGCCCGTCGAGGAGAGCCCGGGGGACCCGGCCGCTGAAACCGTGGGCAGCGCGGCCGCCGAACCGGAGACTCCACCGGTCTCGGACAACCGCCGCCGCGCCGAGCGGACAGCGCCGCTGTTCGCCGAGCTCGCGACCCTGGAGAAGGCCGACCCGCGCCGGGAGCGGCTGCGGGAGATCCTGGTCGAGGAGCACCTGCCCCTCGTCCGGCACTTCGCCCGCCGGTTCAGCAACCGTGGCGAGCCCTTCGACGACCTGCTCCAGGTGGGCACGCTCGGGCTCATCGCCGCGATCGACCGGTTCGATCCCACCCGCGGCGTGGAGTTCCTGAGCTTCGCCGTCCCGACGATCACCGGCGAGATCAAGCGGCACTTCCGCGACCAGGGGTGGTCGGTGCGGGTGCCCCGGCGGCTGCAGGAGCTGCACCTGTCGCTCAACTCGGCGGTCGGTGAGCTCGCGCAGAAGAACGGCCGTGCGCCGACGCCCAGCGAGCTGGCCGAGCATCTGGGGATCCCGCGGGCGGAGGTCCTCGAGGGGCTCGCCGTCGCCAATGCCTACCGGAGCAGCTCGCTGGACGAGCGGCTCTCCGGCGAGGACGACTCCCCCACCCTGGCCGCCACACTGGGCGAGGAGGACGCGGCGCTGGAGGGCGTCGAGTACCGGGAATCGCTGCAGCCGCTGCTGGCCACCATCCCGGCACGCGAGCGGCGCATCCTCATCCTGCGGTTCTTCGGCAACATGACGCAGTCGCAGATCGCCGCCGACATCGGCATCTCGCAGATGCACGTGTCCCGGCTGCTGAGCCAGACCCTCGCGAAGCTCCGCGAGGGCCTGCTCAAGGACTGACGCTCCTACCGCGTTGCGGGCGGCTGCGCGTCGGCCGCCGGCGGCTGCTGCGCCACCTCGGCGGCGACCTCGGACAGGGACGGCACCGGGGGAAGCGGCGCGTCGGCGATGCTGGACAGCTCGATCTTCGCCTCGGGCTGCGCGGCCGCCGGCGGCAGCTGCGACTCGAACCAGCTGCTGGTGTCGAGCCCGTCGTCGGCCGGCGCAGCGCCGTTCGCCGTCGGCGGGACGTCCATCCACGAGCGCCCGTCGCCATCGGCACCGCCGAGCCTGGCCAGGCCTTCCAGCGCCCGGTTGAACTCGCTCGGGACGATCCACATCTTGTTGGCGTCGCCCTGCGCGATCTTCGGCAGCGTCTGCAGGTACTGGTAGGCGAGCAGCGCCTGGTCGGGCTTGCCGTCGTGGATGGCCCGGAAGACGGTCTCGATCGACTTCGCCTGACCCTGGGCCTGGAGGAACAGGGCCGCCCGCTCGCCCTCCGCGCGCAGGATCTGGCTCTGCCGCTCCGCCTCCGCCGAGAGGATCGCGGCCTGCTTCTTACCTTCGGCGGAGAGGATGGCCGCGGCCTTCTCGCCCTCGGCGGTGGTGATCGCCGACTGCCGGGCGCCCTCGGCGGTGAGGATGATCGCCCGCTTGTCCCGCTCGGCGCGCAACTGCTTCTCCATCGAGTCGCGGATCGACGGCGGCGGCTCGATCGCCTTGATCTCGACGCGCGCCACCCGCAGGCCCCACGGCCCGGTGGTGCCGTCGAGCACCTCGCGGAGCTGGCTGTTGATGCCGTCGCGGCCGGTCAGCGCGCCCTCGAGGTTCAGCCCGCCGACCACGTTGCGCAGCGTCGTCGTCGTCAGCTGCTCCATGCCGGTGATGTAGTTGGCGATGCCGTAGACGGCCAGCCGGGGGTCGGTGACCTGGAAGTAGACCACGGTATCGATGCCGACCTGCAGGTTGTCGGCGGTGATCACCGGCTGCGGCGGGAAGGAGATGACCTGCTCGCGCAGGTCGATCGTGGCGCGCACCCGGTCGACGAAGGGGGTCAGCAGGTTCAGTCCCGGCGACAGGGTCCGGCTGTAGCGGCCGAGCCGCTCGACCACCTTCGCCTGGGCCTGCGGAACGATCGTCATGCTCTTCGCGACGATGATGATCACCACCAGGGCGATCACCAGCAGTGCGATCAGGACGGGCGTCATGGTTGCGCCCCCTTCCTCGTTCGGTCGGGGCGATCCTGCCCCGCCCGGTCCCTTCCGGTCACCAGGACGGTGTGCCGGTCACTCGAACGCGTCTCCGACGACGGCCGTGGCGCCCTCCACCTCGAGGATGCGCACCGTGTCCCCGATGCCGAAGGTCTCGCCGCTGTGTTGGGTGCGGGCGGTCCACTCGTCGGCGCCGAGCTTGATCCGGCCGCTGTGCCGGTCGACTGCCTGGGTGACCCGCGCGGTGCGGCCCACGACGGAGTGGACGCCGTCCAGCTGCGGCGGGATGCCCTGGGTCAGGTGCCGGGCCGCGATCGGCCGCACGAACGCAAGGAGTGCGACCGAGACGGCGATGAACGCGACGAACTGGAAGGCGACGGCGCCGCCGATCAGCGCAACGGCCGTGCCGCCGAGCGCCCCGCCTGCGAACATCAGCAGGACGAGGTCGAGGCTGGCCACCTCCCCGCCCGCGAAGAGGCCGGCGGCGATCAGCCAGAGCAACCACGCATCCACGCCGTCGAGTGTTCCACCGCTGCACGATTTCGGAGCCCGAACCGTCCGCTGACCTGGGGGCTCCTTGTGGCCGCCCGGAGTGGGTCTGCGCGGGTGGCCGGCCCCGTCGGCCCGTCGTCGTAGCCTCGCTGGCGTGCACGACTTCCCCGCCGGCCGGTTCGGGGTCTGGGCGACCGCCTGGCTCTCCGGCCGAACGTCCTATGACGAGGCGCTGGACGCGCTGCTCGGCGACACCGCGCACCGGGTGACCGGCCTGCCAGGCGCCACCGAGGCGGTGCCGCTGGGCTGGGCGCTGACCGCGCTGCGCGGGCTCGGTGAGCGCCGGTTCCGGTTGGTGCTGCCGGTGCCGGGCGACGTCCGGGGGCTTCCGGCAGTCCCCGGGCTCGTGGCTATGGCGCTGGAGTCGGGCCAGGCCGCGGTCGGGGAACGCCTCGCGGTGGTGCCCGAGGAGATCGGCCCGGAGGCGATCGCCTGGACGGCGTTCCCTCTCGACGGCGCCCCGCCGGCCGCCCCTCCGGTCGAAGGGACCCTCCGGTCGGTGTCCGGCGCGCTCGACCTCGCGGTGACCGACGCGGCCCGCACGCTGGCCCGCCTCGACCTGGCCCGCTGGCACCCGGAGGTCCCCGCCCTGCTGGCCGGCCTGGCCAGGCCCGCACCGGCGCCGGGGCTGCCTCCGGACATCGACCCGCTCGCGCTCTCGGTCCTGGGCCGCGCGCAGCGGCTCGCTCAGGTGCTCGACCTCGCGATGGCCGACGCACCGGGTGCCGCGGTGACCCACACCCAGGCCGCGGCCCGCGACGACGCGCTGCGTCCGCTGGCCGACGCCGTCCGCGAGGCCGTCAGCGCCGCCTACAACTGGCTCCCCCGGCCGTGATCATCGGCGAGTGGCTGCCCTCGTCGGCGTGTCGGGCAGCCGTTCGCCGATGATCAACCGCTGAGGGGCCGGCCCGGGCGCCGGACGAAGCAGCAGGCGGCGGGGCAGGCGGTGCCGAGGCGGG
>JAODNJ010000082.1 GCA_025465155.1 Frankiales bacterium | reverse complement strand
GCGCGCTGGGACGGGTGCCGACCGCGGCGAGCCACCAGTGCGGCGCCGCCGGACGGGCGGCGGAGACGGTCGCCTCCGTCGCCGAGACGACCGGGTAGCGGTCGCCGTGCAGCCGCGGCACCTCGCGGGCCAGCGCCGCCTCGACGTCCGCCGGCACCGGCACGGCAGCCCCCTCGGGTGCCTCCCAGGCGGCGACGGCGGTGACCTCGTCGGTCACCCACGTGGTCCCCGTGGCCACCCCGCGGTGGCCCGCCACCAGTTCGTGCAGCCGGGTCAGGCGCTGCATCCGGCCGTCCGCAGGGAGTGCCCAGCGCGCCCAGCGGGACTCGGCCGTGGCGACGGTGAGGGTGGCCGCGATCCGCGGCACGTCGCCCGACTCGGCGACCCGGACCTCGGGGCCGGTGGTGATGCGCGGAGGGGCGGGGCTCACCGCGGCATTCGAACACGGCCCGGTGCGGGCGCTTCGCGCCGGGCGCGCACGTGCATCCGCTCGCCCTGCGGGCCGAACAACCCGAGCACCTCGGCGGTCCCGGGACCGGGGTTGCCCATCCAGTGCGGCGTCCGGGTGTCGAACTCCGCCACCTCACCGGGGCCCAGGACGACGTCGTGCTCACCCAGCACCACCCGCAGCCGGCCCGAGAGCACGTAGATCCAGTCGTAGCCGTCATGCACCCTCAGGTCGGGCTCCGCGGACGGGGCCCGCGGCGGGTAGATCATCTTGACCGCCTGGATGCCGCCCGGGCGGCGGGTCAGCGGCAACATGGTGATCCCGTTCCGGGTGAACGGCCGCGGGTGGATCCGCGGGTCACCGGTCGGTGGGGCGCCCACGAGCTCGTCGAGTGCCACCTGGTGCGCCCGTGCCAGCGGGAGCAGGAGCTCCAGCGTCGGCCTGCGCTGCCCGGACTCCAGCCGGGAGAGCGTGCTCACCGAGATGCCGGTCGCCCCGGAGAGGTCCGCCAGGGTGCCTCCGCGCTGCCGCCGGAGTGCCCGGAGCCGCGGGCCGACCGCGGTCAGGACATCGTCGAGGGGCTCGTCGCCGGGCATGTCTCCATTTGCCACTATGGCAAGGAAGGTTGTCAAGTGGGCACCACCCCGAGGACGGTGTGCGCCATGACGACGCAGTACGACGTGGTGGTGGTCGGTGGCGGGGCGGCCGGCCTGAGCGGGGCGCTGACCCTGGCCCGGGCGGGACGGGCGGTCCTGGTGGTGGACGCGGGCGAGCCCCGCAACGCACCGGCGGGGCACGTGCACAACTACCTGGGCAGGGAGGGCACGCCGCCGGCCGAGCTGTACGCCAGAGGCCGCGAGGAGGTCGCCGGATACGGCGGGGACACGGTGCCCGGGCGGGTGACCGGCGTGACCCGGCGGGAGGGCGGGGGATTCGACGTCCGGCTCGACCAGAGCCGGTCCGTGGGGGCCGGCCGGCTGCTGGTGACGACGGGGCTGGTGGACGAGCTGCCCGACGTCCCCGGCGTCGCGGAGCGGTGGGGCCTCGACGTGCTGCACTGCCCCTACTGCCACGGGCACGAGGTGCGTGACCAGCCGATCGGCATCCTCGGCACGAGCGCATCAGGCGTGCACGGAGCCCTGCTGTGGCGGGCGTGGAGCCCCGACGTGACGCTGTTCCTGCACACGGCCCCCGCGCTCACCGAGGAGCAGGCCGAGCAGCTGGCCGCACGGGACATCGATGTGGTCGCAGGGCGGGTGGCTGCGCTGGAGGTGTCCGGCGACCGGCTGACCGGCGTCCGGCTGGCCGACGGCACGGTGGTCCCGCGCTCGGCGGTGGTCGTCACGGCGCGGGTGGCCGCCCGCGCCGAGCTGCTCAGCGCACTGGGCCTCGAGTCGGCCGAGCTGCGGATGGGCGACACCGTGATGGGCAGCGCCGTCCCGGCCGACCCCACCGGTGCCACCGCCGTTCCGGGCGTCTGGGTCGCCGGCAACGTCACCGACCTCCGGGCCCAGGTGATCACCTCGGCCGCGGCCGGCGTGAACGCGGCGGCCGCGCTCAACGCCGATCTCATCGCGGAGGAGACCGCCCGGGCGGTCGCCGAGCGCCGTCGCGCGACCGTGGGGGTGTGAGCATGTTCGACGAGACGTGGTGGGACGACCGCTACCGGACGGCGCCGGCGCTGTGGAGCGGCCGGCCCAACCGGCAGCTGGTCGCCGAGGTCGCCGAGCTGCCGCCGGGCACCGCGCTGGACGCCGGCGCCGGCGAAGGAGCGGACGCGCTGTGGCTCGCCGGTCGCGGGTGGCAGGTCACCGCCGTGGACCTCTCAGCCGTCGCGCTGGAGCGGGCCGCCGCGCAGGCCGACCGGGAGGGCGGCGACGTCGCCGGCCGGCTCCGCTGGGTGCATGCCGACCTGGCCACCTGGACGCCACCGGTGGGGGCGTTCGACCTCGTCTCGGCGCAGTTCCTGCACATGCCGACGCACCTTCGCGAGCCGCTGTACGACCGGCTGGCCGACGCCGTCGCGCCCGGCGGGACCCTGCTGCTCGTCGCGCACGACCCCAGCGATCTGCACCAGGGCCCGGGCGGCGATCGGGACCCCGACTGGTTCGTGACCGCCGGGCAGCTCGCCGCGGCCCTCGACCCGGCGGCGTGGCAGGTGCTGGTCGCGGAGAGCCGGCCGCGGACGGCGACGTACCACGACGGCCACGAGATCAGGGTCTCCGACGCCGTTCTGCGCGCCCGCCGCCGTCCCTGACGGTGCTCACGAACCACCCGACGTCCGGGCGGTAGACGCCGCTTCAGGAGGGGGCACCAACCGCCCGAGCGTGCCGATCAGGGGACGTCGAGGTCGGCGAGGGCGGCGGCGACGTCGTCGTCGCGGACGAAGTCCAGCGCCAGCAGACGGTGCACCAGCACACCCCGGCGGGTCAGCCGCAGGTCGGAGAGGCGCAGCCGGGGCCGCGCGGCGGCGCCCGGGCGGGTGGCAGCGAGCGGTGGCTCCAGCAGACCGCCGCGCTGCAGGTCGCTGATGTCCTCGCGTGCGCCCCACGCCCGCCACGGTCCGGGGTCGTCCTCGAGGGGGGTCAGCGGCAGGGGTGCGCGGTCGCGCCGCCCGACGGCGGCGAGGAGGACCAGCTG
>JAODNJ010000079.1 GCA_025465155.1 Frankiales bacterium | reverse complement strand
GGCACCCTGGCGGTCTCCGGGACGCCGGTGGTCCGGCCGTGCGGGCAGCGATGGGGAGCGGACGACGTACCGTCGTTCGGGCCCTCCGAGCGGCTGGACGTCGAGGCGGAGGTCGGCTTCGTCGTCGGTACCCCGACTGCGCTCGGCGACCGGGTGCCGGTGAGCGGCTTTGCCGACCACGTGTTCGGCGTCTGCGTGCTGAACGACTGGTCGGCGCGCGACCTGCAGGCGTGGGAGTCCCGCCCGCTCGGGCCCTTCCTCGGCACGTCCTTCCTCACCTCGGTGTCGCCGTGGGTGGTCCCCCTGGCGGCGCTCGAGGCGGCCCGGCTGCCGCCCCCGCCGCGGGCGGTCCCCCTCCTGGCCTACCTGCGCGACGACGACGCCCGATGGGGCCTCGACCTCACCCTCGAGCTGAGGGTGAACGGGCAGCCGGTCAGCAGCCCGCCGTTCCCCTCCATGTACTGGACGCCCGCGCAGCAGCTGGCCCATCTCACGGTCAACGGAGCGCGCCTGCGTACCGGTGACCTCTTCGCCTCGGGAACGGTGAGTGGCCCCGAGCCGGCGGAGCGGGGTTCCCTGATCGAGCTGACCGAGGGAGGTGCGGTGCCGCTGCGGCTCGCCGACGGGTCGACGCGGACCTTTCTCGAGGACGGCGACGTCGTGACCATCAGCGCCACCGCGCCCGGGATCGACGGTGGACGTATCGGCCTCGGCGAGGTCACCGGGCGGATCGAACCCGCCCGCTGACCCCGAGGCGAGCCAGACGGACGACGGGCCGATCGGGCGTGGGTCGCGAGACCTCCGTGAAGCCGGCGCGCACGAACACCGACAACGGCCCGTGGTAGAGCGCCGCCGCGCTGGTGCCGGGCCGCGCAGCGAGGTCGACCGGGTAGCCCTCGACCGCCGTCGCCCCGCTCCCCACGGCCAGGGCGACGGCGCCGTCGAGCAGCGCCGTCGTGAGCCCGCGCCGGCGGGCGGGACGGCGGACGACGAAGCAGGTCACCGACCAGACGCCGGGGTCGGCGAGCTCCTCCTCCGGCGTCCCGCGCAGCAGCGGTGACCGGGTCAGCCGGGTGTGGCCCGGTCGCGGGGCCACCGCGCACCAGCCGCTGGGCGCGCCGTCGAGGTATCCGACGACCCCCGGTTGCCCGTGCCGCACCTGCGACTCGAGCGCCGCTCGGTTGGCGTCGGCGTGCACGCGGTCGGCCTGCGCTCCCCGGAAGAACCACTGGCACCAGCAGCGGCCGGGGTCGCCCGGACCGTCGAGGACGGCGACGACGTCGTCCCACCGGTCGGCGGTGGCCGGGTGCACCTCGACGACCATGACCCGACGCTAGCGCCAGGTACTGACGCGGACCGTCGTCCCTCCCGGCCCCGACCGCACCTGCACCAGGTCGCAGAGCTGGTGCAACAGATAGATGCCGGCCCCGCCCTCCTGACCCGCACGCGGGCGCAGCCGGCCCACGAGGGGGTCGGCCAGCCGGCCGCCGTCGGCCACCTCCAGGACGGCGGCGCCGGGCTCGGCCCACATGGCCACGGTCCCCGAGCCGCCGCCGCGGAGCAGGGCGTTGGTCGCCAGCTCGGAGGCGGCGAGCTCGAGTACCTCCACGCGCTCGGCGGGCAGCCTGCACGACCGCGCCCACGTGGCGACGGTCCGGCGGACGGCGGGAACGTCCGCCGGCCCGAACGTCCCGCGCAACGCCGCGCCCGGCGGCGGTGGCAGGGGAGCGGCGAAGGCGTCGGCGAGCAGCCGCCCGAGGTCGCTGTCCGTCGGCCCGCGTCCGGAGACCGTGGACCACTCGGGGTGCGAGTGCACCGCCCGGTGGCGGACTGCGGACGGCAGGTGCCGGACGTCGTAGGGGCACATCAGCCCCCACGCCGGACCCCGCGCGAAGGCGGTATCGAACAGCAGTTCGTGCAGGTGGCACTCGTCGAACTCCTGCGGGCGGCGGCCGGGGTAAGCCGGTTCCCCGACGCCGCGCAGCCGGCGCCCCGCGGCCACCGCGTCGGCCAGGGCCGTGGCCCACACGCCGAGGATCCGGCCCGGGTTGGCGCCCACCTCGGCCATGTCGACGAAGCGCACGTCGGGGCAGGCCGACAGGTCGTCCCCGAGGGCGTCGCGCAGGGCGGTCAGGCGGTCGGCCGGCTCGGCCACGAGGATCGTGTCGCCGTCCGCCAGCCCCTCGCGGACGTACGAGGTGACACCGGCGAGGAACTCGTCGTCGCCGCGGTAGAGGAAGGCCTCGTGCCGGAAAGCGGGCGGGGTCAGCTCCTCCGCCGGCGCGGTCACCAGCCGGCCACGGCGGATCGCTCGTCTGCCGGCCCGTCGAACCGGACGCGGAAGGCCGCCGCGGTTCCGTCGGGGTGGGCGACCGGATGCACCGAGGCGGCGACGTCGTCGGAGGCGCGCACGCGATCACCGTATGGTCCGCGCCCGCGGCTGGGCACCCTCCGGGACCGGAAATTGCCTGTGGGTCTCGTGTCGCCGGCCGCGGCCGGCTACCGCCTGCGGAACCGGCGACGTCCGGGTCGCCGGGTGCGGGCCGCCCGGACGGCCCGTCGGATCGTCCGGTCGTGCAACTCGACCAGCGGGTCCGGCCGCCACGGCGCATCGGGTGGCGTGAGCGCCGACTCCACTTCCACCCTCAGCCGGTCGACGG
>JAODNJ010000078.1 GCA_025465155.1 Frankiales bacterium | reverse complement strand
CGGTGGCGCCCAGCTTCAGGTCCCTGCCCGCCGCGTCGACCTACCTCTACGCCAGCTCCACGATCGGCATCGTGGCCGTCGGTGTGGCCATCCTCATGATCGGCGGCGAGTTCGACCTCTCCGCGGGGGTGGCGGTCACCACCGCGGCCCTGTGCGCCGGCATGCTCAGCTTCGAGCTGAGCCTGAACGTGTGGGTCGGGATCGCGGCCAGCCTCGCGCTGGCTCTCGGCATCGGTTTCCTCAACGGTTACCTGGTCGTGCGGACCGGCATCCCGAGCTTCCTGGTCACCCTCAGCACCTTCTTCGTGCTCCAGGGCCTCAACCTCGGCGTCACCAAGCTGGTCACCGGGGCGGTCGCGTCGCCCGACATCAGCCAGCTCGACGGCTTCAGCTCCGCGCGCGCCGTCTTCGCCTCCGACATCAACCTGGGCTTCATGACCCTCAAGGTGACGGTCCTCTGGTGGCTGGTCTTCGTGATCGTCGGCACCTGGGTCCTCCTGCGCACCCGGGTGGGCAACTGGATCTTCGCCGCCGGCGGGAACCAGGCCAGCGCCCGCGCGGTCGGCGTCCCGGTCCGCAAGGTGAAGATCGGGCTGTTCATGACCGTGGGATTCCTTGCCTGGTTCCTCGGCATGCACCTGCTCATGAACTTCAGCACGGTGCAGGCCGGCATCGGCGTCGGCAACGAGTTCATCTACATCATCGCCGCGGTGGTCGGCGGCGCCCTGCTCACCGGGGGCTACGGCTCCGCGGTCGGCTCGGCGCTCGGCGCACTGATCTTCGGCATGACCACCCAGGGCATCGTGTTCGCCGGCTGGGACCCGAACTGGTTCAAGGCCTTCCTCGGCGCGATGCTCCTCGGAGCGGTCCTGGTCAACCTGTACATCAAGAACTACGCGGCCCGGAGGAAGTGACCATGACCGACACGCTGAAGGAGCACGCGTCCGCCAACCTCACCAGGGGCGACACCCTTGTCCAGATGGACAGCGTCGGCAAGACGTACGGGGTCATCCGGGCACTGGAAGGCGTCAACCTGACGGTGAACGCCGGTGAGGTGACCTGCGTGCTCGGGGACAACGGTGCGGGCAAGTCCACCTTGATCAAGATCATCTCCGGTCTGCACCCGCACACGGAGGGCTCGCTCAAGGTCGACGGCCAGGACGCCCGGTTCAGCTCACCGCGCGAGGCCCTCGACCGTGGGATCGCCACGGTGTACCAGGATCTCGCCGTCGTCGACCTGATGGAGGTCTGGCGCAACTTCTTCCTGGGGTCGGAGATCCGTAAGGGCAATTACCCGATGGCTCCGCTCGACATCAAGGCCATGCGGGACATCGCCGACCGCGAGCTCGGCAAGATGGGGATCTACGTCAAGGACATCAACCAGCCGATCGGGACCCTGTCCGGCGGCCAGCGACAGTGCGTCGCCATCGCCCGGGCGGTCTACTTCGGTGCCCGCGTGCTGATCCTCGACGAGCCGACCGCCGCGCTCGGCGTCAAGCAGTCCGGGGTGGTCCTGAAGTACACCGCGGCGGCGCGGGACGCAGGCCTCGGCGTCGTCTTCATCACCCACAACCCCCACCACGCCTATCTGGTGGGCGACCACTTCATCATCCTCAAGCTGGGCCGGCGGGTGCTGGACAAGAAGCGCTCCGAGGTGACGCTCGAGGAGTTGACCGCCGAGATGGCCGGCGGTCAGGAGCTCGCCGAGCTGTCCCACGAGCTCAAGCGCTGATCACCCACGGCTCCGCCGGTGAGCGCCGGTGATCATCCCTCCGACGGTCACCGGCGGAGTCGTGGGCTCACCGCTGGGGCTGCCGCTCCGGTGCGCACCCGGTCGAGGAGCGGACGACCAGCCGCGGCGGCACCACCACCTGCCGGTGCCCGGCGCGGCCGCCGTCGAGCCGTTCCACGACCGCCGTGACAGCGTGCCGGATGAGCTCCTCGGAGTTCTGGCTCACCGTCGTCAGGTCCACGTGGGCGAGGCGGGAGAGTGGGCTGTCGTCGTAGCCCACGACGGACACGTCGCCGGGGACGGCGGTCCCCGCCCGGCTCAGGGCGTCGAGCAGCCCCACAGCGACACGGTCGTTGAACGTCGCGACGGCGGTAGGCCGGGACCCCGGATCGCCGAGCCGCGCCGCCGCGTGAGATCCCGACTCCTCCGTGTGGTCGCCGGCGAGGATGCGCGGTTCGAGGCCGAGGCGGCGCACGGCCGCCTCGTACCCCCGGCGACGGCCGGCGGAGATGGCGCCTCGTCCACCGTCGATGTAGGCGATGTCCCGGTGGCCGAGTTCAGCCAGGTGGTCCACCACGAGGCCGGCGCCCTGGGCGTCGTCGGCACGGACGACGTCCACGCCGGCTCCGCGGACCGGCCGGCCCACCACGACGACCGGCAACCGCCGGTCCAGCTCGCCGAGCCAGGACGCCGGCGCCTCCGGCCCCAGCAGCACCAGCGCCTCGCACCGGGAGTCGAGCAACGTCTCGACTGCGCGCGCCTCCCCGCGGGTCCGTGTGACGGTGCTCAGCACGAGGTCGTACCCCTGCCGCTCGGCGACCTCGTGCACGTCCTCCACCAGCTCGCCGTGGTAGCTGCTGCGGACGTCCATCATCACGCCGATCAGTCGGCTGCGGCGCCGCGCGAGCAGGCTGGCCGCACGGTCGGGGCGATAACCCAGGCGGGCGGCCGCCTCCAGGACGCGGGCCCGGGTGGCCGCGCTGGGCCCCGGCGCGCCGCGCAGCACCAGGGAGACCGATGCGGGGGAGACGCCCACCTCGGCGGCGACGTCCGCGAGCCGCGGACGCGGAGGGCGGTCCTCGCCAGGGCTTGCGGGCATGGCACCTCGGGAACGGACGGTGGGCTGAGCAGGCGCATCGTACGGAGCGGTCCGGCCGCGGCCGCTCGCCGTCACGTCTTCGCGGCGGCGGCCCGCAGGTTCTCGGCGGCCAGGGCGAGGCCGTCCAGCCGGGAGTACGTGGCGTCCTCGTGCTCGATGTTCACCGGCATGTCGGGGTCGACCTCGGCGAGCGCGGCGAGGAACTCCGTCCAGTACCCGACGTCATGGCCCACGCCGACGGCGACGAACCGCCAGGCCGGGTCGGCCGGCCAGGCGTTGCACCGGTACCCGTAGCCGGTGGGGACCTTGTCCGGCGCCCCGGCCGGCACCCGCTCGAACGAGGTGTCCAGCACCCCGCGCACGTCGACCCCGGGGGTGAGCATCGCGTCCTTCGCGGCGGCGTGGAACACCAGCGGGCCGAGCCGGCGGATGCAGGCGACGGCGTCCATGCCCTGCCACATCAGGTGGGACGGGTCCATCTCGGCCCCGAGGTTGGTCGCCCCGGTCAGCTGCACCAGCTTCTCCAGGGTGACGGGGGAGAAGACCAGGTTGTGCGGGTGCATCTCGATGGCGACCCGCACGTCGCAGGCCCGGGCGAGGGCGTCGATCTCCCGCCAGAACTCCGTGGCCACGCCCCACTGGTAGTCCAGGACGTCCAGGTACACGCCGTCCCAGGGGTTGACCACCCAGGACGGGTACCGCGCCCAGGGGTCGGAGCCCGGCGTGCCCGACATGGTGACCACCGTGCGCACCCCGAGCAGCCCGGCCAGCTCGATGGAGCGGCGGAGGTCGTCGGCGTGCTTGGGGCCGACGCCGGGCAGCGGGTTGAGCGGGTTGCCGTTGCAGTTCAGCCCGGTCAGGTCCATGCCGCGGGTGGCGAAGACGTCGAGGTAGTCGCGCCGGGCCTGCTCGGAGGCCAGCAGCAGGTCGACGTGGCAGTGCGGGGACGGGATGAACCCGCCGGTGTTGACCTCGACCGAGGTGAGGTCGTTCTGCAGCAGGACGTCGAGGGCCTCCTCGAGGGGGCGGTCGTGCAGGCAGGCGGTGTAGGCGCCGAGCTTGAGGGCCATGGTCGTGGCTCCTGTTCCGGTCGGGCGGTGCTCAGGGCTGGGCCGGCGGGAATGGTGGCCCCGCCGGTGTACGCGGAACGGACGACCCTGCGACGCGTTTGAAGCGTTTTAAGCACTCGTCACTGTATGCGGGGTCACGGGGCCGCTGTCAAGGTCCCGGCAGGCGACGCGACGCCCTTCTATGTCTTGACATATCAGAGGAGCCCCACCATCCTCGAGATCACATCTTGAAGCGCTTCAAAACGCCGGCGCGTCGACGCCGCCCCCTCTCCGGCCCGATGTCAGGAGTGCCGTGACCGCCATCCCGATCGCCCAGGAGTACGACCCGTTCGGTGCCGCGTTCCAGGCCGACCCGTACCCGGTCTACCGGTGGATGCGAGACGAGGCCCCGGTGTTCCACAGCGAGAAGTGGGGCTGGTACGCACTGTCCCGCTTCGACGACGTCCGGGCGGCCGCCACCGACCCGGAGACCTTTCTCAGCCGCGACGGCATCGACATCGACGACACGGCGAAGGACCAGAGCGGCCCGGGCTTCCTTCCCGACGTCGACAACCCCCGCCATGACCAGGTGCGCAGGCTGATCCAGCCGCATTTCCTCCCGCGCCGGATCGCGGCCCGTGAGGACGCCGTCCGCGCGGTGGTCCGCGACCTGGTGGCCCGTTGGCGGGACCGGGGCACGGTCGACCTCGCCCAGGAGCTGGCCTGGCCGATGCCGAACGAGGTGTTCTTCACCGTGCTCGGCCTGCCTTCCGCGGCCGAGGAGGGGCGCGGCCAGCTCGACCGCTGGGTGCACGAGCTCAAGGACCGCCGGCCGGACGACCCGCGGCTGACCCCCGTGGCGAAGGCCGCCACCGAGGGCATCCGGAACTACTTCATGCGGCTGCTGGAGGACCGCCGGGCCCATCCCCGGGACGACGTCGTCAGTGCGCTGGTGCGGGCCGAGATCGACGGCGTGCCGTTCGCGGAGGAACACCTCACGCCGGCCTCGGAGATCCTCGGCCTGATGATGGTGCTCTTCCTCGGCGGGGTGGAGAGCACCGCCGGGCTCACCGGCTCGCTGTTCAAACTGCTCGCCGAGCACCCGGACCAGCGCGAGCGGCTGCGCCGGGACCCGTCGCTGGTGCCGGCCGCCGTCGAGGAGACCATCCGGCATTCCAGCCCGCTGCAGCTGGCCGCCCGCACCACCGCCCGCGAGGTCACCGTGCACGGGACGAGGATCCCGCCCGGCGCGCGGGTGGTGCTCGTCTACGGCGCCGCCAACCGCGACGAGCGGCAGTTCCCCGACCCCGACCGCTTCGACGTGTCCCGCGGCCGGTTCCGGCACCTCGGCTTCGGCGAGGGACGGCACGGTTGCCTGGGTGCGCCGCTGGCCCGGCTGGAGGCGAAGGTGGCGCTGGAGGAGGCGCTGCCGGTGCTGGGCGATTACACGCTGGCCGGACCGCCGGTCCGCTACCGAACCACCCCGAACATGTACGTCTGGGACCACCTGCCGCTGACATTCGGCGTCCCGGCTGCCGGGCGGGAGCAGGCATGACCACGACGACCCGGCCGCACGTCGAGACCGTGCAGCACCGCACCACCAGCACGACGGTGGTCACCACCGAGTTCGAGGCCGACGTCCGGGTGGAGCAGAAGCAGGCCGCCGCCGACGGCGTGGTCGTGCTGACCCTGCGGGACCTGGGGGACCAGCCGCTGCCGGGCTGGACCCCCGGCGCCCACGTCGACCTGGTGCTCGACGAGGTGACCGGCCCCACCCGGCAGTACTCGCTGTGCGGTGACCCCGCCGACCACCACGTCTGGCGGCTGGGCGTGCTCCGGGAGGCCGAGGGGCACACCTCGGTCCACGTGCACGACCGGCTGCAGCCCGGCGACGTCGTCCGCGTGCGCGGCCCGCGCAACAACTTCCCGCTCGAGCCCGTGCCTCGGTACCTGTTCATCGCCGGCGGGATCGGGATCACACCGCTGCTGCCGATGGTCGCCGCGGCCGAGGCCGCGGGCGCCGACTGGCGGCTGGTCTACGGCGGGCGGAACCGCGGCTCGATGGCCTTCCTCGGCGAACTCGCCACGTTCGGGGACCGGGTGTCCGTGCGGCCGCAGGACGAGACCGGCCTGCTCGACCTGGACGCGCTGCTCGGCACCCCCCGCGCGGACACCGCCGTCTACTGCTGCGGGCCCGAGCCGCTGCTGGCCGCGGTCGAGCAACGGTGCGCGGCCTGGCCGCCCGGCGCCCTGCACGTCGAGCGCTTCGCGCCCAGGCCGGTCGCGGAGCCGACCCGGTCGGAGACCTTCGAGGTGGTGCTGGCGCAGAGCGAGCTGACCCTCGCGGTGCCCCCCGGCCGCTCGATCCTCGCCGTCGTGGACGAGGCGGGGATCGCGGTGCTGTCCTCCTGCAGCGAGGGCACCTGCGGCACCTGCGAGACGGCGGTCCTGGAGGGCGAGCCCGACCACCGCGACTCGGTGCTGAGCGAGGAGGAACGGAGAGCCGGCGACTGCATGATGATCTGCGTCTCGCGGTCCTGCTCCGAGCGTCTGGTGCTGGACCTGTGACCGGGGCGGCAGCCGGTTCCGTGGGGTCCATCGGCTCCGTCGGCGTCGCGCTGATCGGCGCGGGACGGATGGGCGCCTTCCACGCGGAGACCCTCGCCCAGCGGCTCCCGGGGGCGCACCTGGTCGCCGTCGCCGACCCGGCGCCGGGCGCTGCCGAACGGCTGGTCGTTCGGCTCGGCGCCGGGCGGCCGTGCACCGACCTCGCCGAGCTGTGGTCGACCCCGGACGTCGAGGCGGTGGTGATCGCCACCCCGGCGCGCACGCACGCCGACCTGGTGGTCGCGGCGTGCCGCGCCGGAAAGGGCGTGTTCTGCGAGAAGCCGATGGCGGTCACGCTGCCCGACGCCGACCGGGCGATCGACGCGGCCCGCAGCGCCGGGGTCGCGCTCCAGGTCGGGTTCAACCGGCGGTTCGCCGCCGACTGGCGGGCCGCCCGCGCCCTGCTGGAGGACGGGACCCTCGGCGTGCCCCGGCTGCTGCGGTCGCTGACCCGCGACCCCGGCGGCTTCGACCCGGCCCGGGTGCTGCCCGACACGATCTTCCTGGAGACGCTCATCCACGACTTCGACACGCTGCGCTTCCTGAACCCGGGCGCCGTGGCGGTCGAGGTCTCCGCCACCGCCGACGCGCTGGTCGAGCCGGAGTGGGCGGTCCGCGGCCTGCTGGACACGGCGGTGGTCACGGTGCGGTTCGGCAACGGGGCGATCGCCGTCGCCGAGGCGACCTTCGAGGCGGCCTACGGCTACGACGTCCGCGCCGAGGTTCTCGGCTCCGG
>JAODNJ010000064.1 GCA_025465155.1 Frankiales bacterium | reverse complement strand
CGGCTCGACGTCGTCGTCCATGCCGCCCAGGTGATGGCCTACGGCCGGATCGAGGACGTGCCGGCGACGATCTTCGACGCCGTCGTCCGGACCGCGACCGCAGGCACGGCGAACGTCGCCCGGGCCGCCCTGCCGGTCTTCCGGCGTCAGGAAGGCGGGCACCTCGTCGTCGTCAGCTCGCTCCTGGCGTCGGTCACCGCCCCGCTCATGGGCAGCTACGTGGCGGCGAAGTGGGGCCAGCTCGGGCTGATCCGCGTGCTGCAGCAGGAGACCCGCGACGTACCCGGCATCCACGTGTCCGCCGTGGCTCCGGGTGGAGTCAACACGCCCATCTACTCGCAGGGCGCCACGTACATGGGCAGGACCGGCCGGCCCCCCGTACCGGTGTACTCCGCCGACCGCGTGGCGCGGACGATCGTCGCGCAGCTGCACCGGCCGCGGCGCCTGGCGCAGGCCGGGATCGCGAACCCGTTCGTGACCGCCGCGTTCCGGTTGCTGCCCGGGGTCTACGACAGGCTCGCCGGGCCGTTGCTGCGGGTTCTCGCCACCGCCGGGCACGACGTGCCACCCACCGAGGGCAACGTCCTGCGCTCCCGTCCGGAGGGCAATGCCACCGACGGCAAGTGGCGGGCCGTCTGAGTCAGTCCGCCTGCGCGCGGGCGTAGCGGGCCGGCGGTTCGCCGACGACCCGTGAGAAGTCGCGGACCAGGTGTGCCTGGTCGGCGTAGCCCAGCTCGACCGCCAGAGCGGCCCAGTCGACAGGTCCCGACGCCGCGCGTCCGGCCGCCTCGTGCAGTCGCGCCCAGCGCACCAGCTCCTTCGGGCCGATCCCGATCCAGTCGGCGCACAGCCGCTGCAGGCTCCGGACGCCGAGGCCCGCGCGGTCGGCCAGCTGCTCGACCCGGCGGATCCCCGGTTCGGCGTCGACGGCCGCCACCAGATCGGCGACGCGGTCGACCATCGGGTCGGGGTCCGGGCGGTGACGGGCGAGCGCGTCGTCGACGAGTACGGCAGCGGTGGAGGCATCGGGCGCGTCCTGGACGGCGGCGCGCAGGCCGGTCACGTCGAGGTCCGGCGTGGCCAGCCGGGTCAGCGTCGCGACCGGGAGCTCGCGGCCGGCGTAGGCCGACATCGCCGACGTCGTCCAGGGGCGCGCTCCGCCCGGCCGGAACCGGACGCCGACCACCCGGCCGATCCCGCGCAGCTCGTAGGTGAAGGCGCTCCGCGCGGGACCGGTGACGCAGGAGCGTCCCGGCTCGAAGGAGAGGTGAAGCGCCGGGTTCGGGAGGATGCGCTGCACGTGCGGCGGTGCACCGCGGCGGTCCCAGTCGACGGTCCAGAGATAGTCGACGAACGGGGCGAGGGTGGGGGAGGGCCGGTGCCGGGCGAGCGCGAAGGAGGCCAGCCCGGTCCGGGCGTGCAGGATCCCGCGGCCGTCACCTTCCGGCTCCGGCTGTGCGGCCGGCTCCGACCGAAGGGACATGCGCTGCATCGTCGCACCGGCCACTGTCGCGAACGTCCAAGACGGTCGTCGGTGCGGGAGCGCAGGATCGGGCCCATGACCGAGAGCGCGACCTCGTCCACCATGACCCCCGCGGCGGCCGTCCGAGCCGCCGCACGCCTCGCCGCCGGTGCAGTGGCGGCGGTGCCCGCCCGGAGCTGGTCGGCCCCGACGCCCTGCCCTGACTACGACCTGCGCACGCTCGTCGATCACCTGGCGTGGGGCACCGTCCTGTCCCAGCGTTCGGCCACCCGGACGCCGTTCGAGCACGACTGGAGCAGTGGTGCGCCGGCGCCGTTCCTCGAGGGCCGGTCGGTCGAGGTGTGGGGCCAGGCCCTCGCCCCCGAGCTGGAGGCGGCCGCGGACGCCTGGGCCGACCCGGCCGCGTGGGAGGGCGAGACCACGATGGGCAGCGCACCCATGCCGGCCTCGGTCGTCGGCCCGATGATGCTGGCCGAGTTCGTCCTGCACGGCTGGGACGTCGCCCGCTCGGTCGGGGCGCGGTTCGACGTCCCCGAACCCGTCGGGCAGGCGGTGCTCGCCGCCGTAGAACCGCTGGCCGGGATGGGCCGCGACGGCGGCTGGTACGGCCCCGAGGTGCCCGTGCCGGCCGACGCGCTCGCCTTCGACCGGGCGCTGGGGCTGACCGGCCGTGACCCGTCCTGGACGCCGCCGGCCTGAGGATCAGCCGCGGCGCAGCAGCCGGGCCAGCCGGTGCGTCCGGCCGGTCCGCAGTTCGGCGGCCGTCGCGGACTCCCCGGCCGGCGCGTGGGGCTCCTCGGCGAGGGTCTCGGAGCGCTCGTGCAGCCGGGCGCGGACGTCGTCGGCGGTGTAGGAGCGGCGCTGCCGCTCATCGCGGACCAGTACCGCACCGGTCGCCGCCACTCCGGCGAGGCCGGCCAGTCCGATGAGCTTCCAGAGGCGCACGGTCCGTAACGTAGCCGCGTGCCCGCCCCCCGCGCACTCCCCCTCGACGAGGCCGTGGAGCTGACCCGCACCGGCGACGTGTGGATCTTCCGCGGCGACTCCCTTGCCGACCGGGCCATCCGCGCCGTCACCAACGCGCCGGTCAACCACGTCGGCATGGCCGTCGTCCTGGAGGACCTGCCGCCACTGCTGTGGCATGCCGAGCTCGGCCGCTCGCTGCCGGACGTCTGGACCGGGCAGCACCAGCGCGGGGTCCAGTTGCACGACCTCCGCGACGCGGTCCTCACCTGGCGGCGCCGCTACCGGCAGCGGGCGTGGCTGCGCCAGCTGGTCGGACCGGCCGACGACGGCGGGGTGACGCGCGAGATGGAGGACGCCGTCCTCCGGACCATCGCCCGGCTGGACGGCAGGCCGTTCCCGACCACCCCCGGGATCGCCCGCGGGTGGATCAACGGCCGGCTGCGGCGCGGCACGGCGACGGAGACCGTCTACTGCGCCGAACTGGTCGCCGCCACCTACACGGCGATGGGCCTCCTGGGCAGCGAGCGCCCGCACAACTGGTACGACCCGGGCAGCTTCTGGTCCGGCGACGAACTCGAACTGCGCCAGGGCTCCACGCTGGGCCCCGAGATCGCGATCGACGTCCCGGCGTGACCTCCGGCTCGGACGCCTGTGCTCCGAGTGCGTGGTGCACCCGGAGCACAGCCGTCCGAGGCATGGGTGTCAGCGGGCGGCGGTGTCAGCGGGCGGCGTAGGAACCGGTCTCGAGGTCCTCGGTCAGCGTGGGGCCGGTCGGCTGCCAACCCAGGTCGCGGCGGGCGTGGTCCCCGCCGGCCTGCTGGTCGAGCAGCAGGGCCCCGGCCAGGGGGCCCAGCCGGGCCCCGGTCTCCTCGGCGGAGCTGCCGACCACACGGCCGTCGCCACCTGCTCCCCGGTCCGCGGCCTCGCCGATCTCCCGGACGGTCGGGTTGGACCCGCTGACCCCGAGGTAGTAGGAACCGGCCTCGGCGTTGGCGACGGCCAGCGCGTACAACCGGCCGAGGTCGTCGGCGTGCACCGTCGTCCAGTGCTGGTCGGCGCTGCCGGGCAGGATCAGCGCACCGTCGTCCGTGCGCGGACCGGAGCGGACGAGGTTCGGGAGACCGGCCCCGTCCCCGTGCACGATCCCCGGCGCGATGACGATCGAGCGCACGCCGTCGCGCTCGGCCCCGCGCACCCGGGCGTCCAGCGGGAGCCGCCACGCGGTGATCGCGGGCGGGTCGAGCGGGGTGTTCTCGTCGAACACGCCGTTCCCGTGCACCCACACGCCGCTGGTGTGCACGTACGCCTTACCGGTGCCGGCGAGGGCCGGCAGCACCGCGTCCAGCAGGGCGGCGTCGCGCCGCGCGTCCGAGCCGTCGCTGCCGGCCGCGGTGTGGATCATGGCGTCGGCCGCACGGGCTGCCGCGGCGAGGGTGCCGGGGTCGTCGACGTCGCCGGGCACCACCGTGGCGCCGGTCGCCTCGAGGGCGGCCGCGGAGGTATCGCTGCGGGCGAGGGCGGAGACGGTGTGACCGTCGGCGAGCAGGGCACGGAGGACGGCGGAGCCGACGAGACCGGTACCACCGGTGAGGAAGACGTTCATACCGCTGTCAATATCGGGGACCCCCGCCCTGTTCCCGGCGGTCCCGTTCCGGTCGGGTCGCCGAACGGCACTCAGCGGCGGGTCAGGGCTCCGGTCAGGACGGCGGATCCGGCGGCGGCCGCGCCGCTGATCGCGGCTGCCCGCCGGTACGTCGGCGAGGCCAGCCAGGGCAGCATGCTCGCCGCATGGACCGCGTCGACGCCGGTGGCCGCGTCGGCGACGGGCCGGCGGGGGGCGGCCAGCAGGGCCGCGTACTGCGCGACCAGCCGGAGACCGAGCACCCGCACCACCCAGCGACGATCCGCCGGGAACTCAGGGGC
>JAODNJ010000060.1 GCA_025465155.1 Frankiales bacterium | reverse complement strand
CGGCGCGACACCCGGCCGACCCCGCCGAGCGCGGGCGTCGGGACCGGGACCTGCACCCGGCCGAGACGGCGGATCGCCTGGGAGAGCAGCAGGGTGCCCTCGCCGCCGACGTTGACCGTGCCGGCGAAGTCACCGGTCGTCGCCCGGACCAGCACGGCGAGCGCGTCGTCCTCGTGCAGCAACTGCACACGGGCGTCGTAGCCCAGGGCCGTGGGCACCACCGGCATGCGGAAGAAGCCGGTGAGCAGCGAGTCGATCCGCGGACCGATGAAGTTGGTGAACCGCAGCACGACCACGTCGGCGTCGGGACGACGGCGCGCGAACGAGCGCATGTAGCCCTCGATGTCGACGCTGTCCCTGGCGAAGCCCCCGGACGGCACGCGGCGCGCCTGCATCGCCTCGGTGAAGACGGCCGGGTCACGCGGCGAGGCCCCGTAGACGGCACTCGTGGACTTGAGCACCACGCGCCGCACCGACGGTGCGCGCTGGCACGCAGCCAGAAGCTGCATGGTCCCGATGACGTTGAGTTCCTTCATCGCTCCGCGACCGCCCGAGTTGGCCGGCGTGGAGCTGATGTTCATGTGGACGACGGTGTCGACCGACGCCGACGCGATGACCTTGCCGATCAGCGGATTGCGGATGTCGGCCCGGACGAACTCCGTGCGCCCGAGCCGGCGCAGCATGTCCTGTGACGGCGGCACGGTGTCCACCCCGATGATCCGTTCGATCGCCGGATCGGCCGCCAGCTCGGCCGCGAGCGCGCCGCCCAGCCACCGGCTGACACCGGTGACGAGGACGACCGCAGGCGGCACGAGCTCAGCTCACTTCTTGTTGCGGCGCTGGACGCGCGTCTTCTTGAGCAGCTTGCGGTGCTTCTTCTTCGCCATCCGCTTGCGCCGCTTCTTGATGACCGAACCCATGCCAGCTCCCGACGTCGTTTCCGCCCGGCATCCCGGGCAGGTGACCGTAAGGCCACGCCGGGCACCGTGCGAGGTGATCAGCTCGTGCGCGACACCCGCGGCCTCGAGGGCCGGAGGGTCGCTCGGCGTCCGAGCGTACCTGGCGGCCCCGCGGCAACGCTGCCACGGGCGACCCGGGCGGGCTGATCCCTCGAAGGGAACTCAGGCGATACCTGATTGCCTGACTCCGCGCGCCGGTACGTGCCTCGCTCGCAGAGCTCGCTGCGATGCTCCCGGCGCTGTCGTCAGGCGATGTCGGTGTAGGCGTCGCGGAGGTAGTCCTGCACGGCCCGCTCCGGGACGCGGAACGAACGGCCGACGCGGACGGCGGAAAGCTCGCCGGCGTGGACCAGGCGGTACACGGTCATCTTCGAGACCCGCATCATGGCGGCGACCTCGGCGACCGTCAGGAACGTCACGGCCGCGCGGGGTGCCGGGACGTTCGGGCGGCCCACCGGCATCGCGGCGGGGTGAGCGGCGGGCACCGGGCGAGCGACGGCGGCGGCCATCGGCCGGCCGACGGGCCGCGGGCCGGGCACACCCGGACGGGCGACGGCGGGTGCGTACTGACGCTGGGGCATGGTCATTTTTTCGTCTCCGGACCTAGCACGAGTCGAGCGTCGGCTTCCCCACCGACTACGGGACACGCACGTGCTGACACAGAGAGTAGGGGGACGAACGTGACGGAAGCGATGGGTGAATCGAACAGGCGGACCGGTCCGTCCTGGGCAGAAATACACCTATGGAGGCCTGTCGACATGTGGATGGGCGCGCCATCGGTCATGTGTCGCGACACGGTCACGGATTGTCGACTCATGTCCCGCCCGAGCCGGTAACGTCAATGCGCCTCTGTGCCCTCGGTCGATGCCCTCGGCGTACCGCCGGGGGGAGTGCCACCTGACGGCCCGCCCAGGCTCCCCAGTTCCACCGAGCGGTCGTGTGCCGCCTCGATGGCGGCGATCAGCGCGGCCCGGACGCCGTGCCGCTCCAACTCCCGGACGGCCGCGATCGTCGTGCCACCAGGGCTGGTGACCGCCTCGCGCAACTGGACAGGGTGCTCCCCCGAGTCACGCAGCATCACCGCGGCACCGAGTGCCGTCTGCACGATCAGGTCGAAGGCGAGGCTGCGCGGCAGCCCGAGGAGGATCCCGGCGTCGACCATCGCCTCGACGAGGTAGAAGAAGTACGCGGGACCGCTGCCCGACAGCGCGGTGACGGCGTCCTGCTGCGTCTCGGGGACCCGGCGGACCCGACCGACCGCCGACAGCAGCGCCTCCGCCTCGTCGAGATCCCCCTCCCCCGCGTGCGACCCGGGCGACAGGACGCTCATCCCCTCGTCGACGAGCGCCGGCGTGTTCGGCATGACCCGCACGACCGCGGTGCCCGCGGGGAGGGCGGCCTCGATCCGCGCCGTCGGGATGCCCGCCGCGACGGAGACCACCAGGTGCCGGGCGGGGTCGACCGACGCGCCCAGGGTGCCCAGGAGCGTGCCGATGTCCTGCGGCTTGACCGCGAGCAGGAGCACCCGCGCCCGCTCCGTGGCGCCGGCGAGGTCGACCGCCTGGACGCCGTAGCGGCCGGCGAGCTCCGCTGCCCGCTCGGGACTGCGCTCGCAGACGACGATCCCGTCGGCGCCGGACCGGCGGACCAACCCCGACAGCAGCGCCTCGCCGATCTTGCCGCCGCCGATGATGGCCAGCCCCGCGCCGGTGCCGTGGGCGCTCACGGCCGGCCCGCCAGCCGGCGCAGCGGTGCAGCCGCCGCGCCGGGTCCCCAGGGAACGGTCACCCGCACCCGGTACCCGGCGGCGGTGAGCCGCTGCTGCTCGTCGGTGCGTACTCCGTAGGGCATCACGTGCTCCCAGCTCTCGGGCGGTCGGTCGTTCCAGGCCGCGCGCTCCCCCGCGATCGCGACGAGGCGAGGGTCGGTGGCCGCCACCGCTGGGCGGCCGTCGCCACTCATCAGGACGTTGAGGCAGCGGACGAAGGCGCGGGCGGCCGGCGTTCCACGGCCCTGGACCAGCCGGACCGCCGCACTCGCCAGGAGGCGGCAGCGCTCCTCGGCCCCCGGCTCGGCTGCCGGCACGACGACCCGGGCGGCCGGGAACCGCACGGCCAGTGCGGTCACCGGCCCGGGGAGGCCCTCCAGCGCCACGCCGAGGCCGCCCTCCAGCGCCCGGTCCACCGCGGTCTCGGCAGCCGATGGGCCGAGGACGTCGACGGGAACGATGAGCTCCACCCGCGGTGCGAGCCCCGCGTCCCGCACCGCGGCGGTCAGGAGGAGCAGCTCCGCGGTGTCCCCGGCCGGCAGCCGCTCGAGGCCGACGTCCCGGTGCGCCTTCGTGACGCCGGCCGCGGCGCGGACGGCATCGCCGACGTCGGGGCCGGCCGCGTACCGGTCCAGCAGGCGCAGCAGCCCCTGGGTCGGTCTCGCGCGCACGCCTGAACGGTAGTGCCCGGGTGTGTGCGCACGTCACGGCCGGGTAGCGCCGCGCGCGGGCGGACGCCACATCGACGAGGGAGACACGGCGAGCCGGCGGACGCCACCATCTGACGCGCGCCCGTCAGCGGGTGGTGATCAGCCCGGCGGCCGGCAGCACGGTCAGCAGCGTCCCGGCGAAGACGAGGACGGCGAGCAGCCGGACGCCGATCTGCGCGTGCCCCTGCCGCTGCCGCCACACGCTCACGCCCGCGACCAGGCCCGTGACGGCGAGCGGGGCCACGAGCACCGCCACGTGCGGCAGCGTCTGCCAGAGCACGGTGAAGGCGAAGTAGATGCCGACGCCGACAGCCGCGGCGATCACCAGCTCGCCGGCGAAGCGCAGCCAGGCCAGCGCGCTCTCGCGGGGGCCGGCCTCGTCGGTGAGTTCGTGGACGTCGTCACCGACGACGGGGATCGGCCCGGTCATCGGCGCCGGTTCGACGCGAGGCGCCCGCGCCGCCCGTTCGCCGCGCCGATCGCCGCGCCGATCACGGGCCGGGGCCTCGTCCGGCGCGGGCGCCGACGAGGGGCCGGGCGCCGCGGAGGGGCCCGGCACCGCCGGGGTCCGGGACGGGCGCAGGCCCGGAATGGCCGCGGTGGACGGCTCGGGCGGCGTCGACCGCACGGCTCGTGCCGTGCGGGGCCGTTCCTCCCGGAGGGGCCGTTCCTCCCGGAGGGGCCGCCCCTCGCGGGCCGGACGCCGCTCCGGCTCGCGACGGGCGTCCCGGTCGCGGTCACGGCGCAGGTCGGCCTCACGGCGCGGATAGGACTCGCGCGCGGGCACCGCGCGGTCGAACGGGAGGTCGCTCGCCCGCCGTCCGTAACCCGCGCCGCGCGCCTCCGGTGCCTCCGAGGGGCCTTCCGTGCCGCGCTGGCGGATCCCGGTCTCGTCGAGGTCGTCCCACCGGCGCCGTCGTCCCGTCTTCGACGGGTTCTCGATCCCCGCTTCCCGGAGGATGTCCGCGAGCGAGCGGCCGCCCGTCTCGGGATCGCGCACCGGTTCGGCCATCACGTTCCTCCCAACGAGTCCAGGCGCCGCAGGATGACACCCTCCCGGAGCGCCCACGGGCAGATCCGCACGCACGGTACGTCCAACGACCTCATCGCCGTGGCAGCGACGACCGCACCCGCCGGGATCTGGTGCGCGCGGTCGGGCGACACGCCGGGGAGCTCGGCCAGCGCGGCGCACTCGATGCGGGAGACGAAGCCGACGAGCTGGTCCAGTCCCTCGGCCGTCAGCTGACGCGGAACCCGCAGCCCGGCCGAGTACGGAGCGGCCCCGGTGAGCCTGGCCAGCGTGCGGAAGGTCTTGCTCGTGGCGGCCACCAGATCCGGTGGGCCACCGGCCAGGAGCCGCTTGGCGACCGGCTTCAGCAGCTCGGCGACGTGCTCCTCGAGCTGCTCGAGGGCGTGCAGGTCCGGGCGGCCGCCGGTGCGGGCCTGGGGGAGGAACCGGCGGGTCATGCGGCCGGCGCCCAGCGGCAGCGACAGCCCGACGTCCGGGTCCTCGTCGAAGCCGCTGGCCAGCTCGAGCGAGCCACCGCCGATGTCGAGCACCATCAGCCGCCCGGCGCTCCAGCCGAACCACCTGCGGACGGCGAGGAAGGTCAGCCGGGCCTCCTCCTCGCCGCTGAGGACCTCCAGCCGGACGCCGGTCCGGGCCATGACCCGGTCGAGGACCTCGAGGCCGTTCTCCGCCTCGCGGATCGCGGAGGTCACCAGGGCCATGAGCTGCTCGCAGCCCTGCTGCTCCGCCTGGTCACAGGCCTTCTGCACCGCCCTGACCAGAGCCTTCTCCCCGGCTCTGGAGAGCCGGTCGTCGGGCCCGACGTGCTCGGCGAGCCGGAGCAGGGAGCGGTCGTCGTGCATCGGCGTGGGGTGCGCACCGCGGTGGGCGTCGACCACGAGCAGGTGCACCGTGTTCGAGCCGACGTCGAGGACACCGAGCCGCATGCGGGCCAGTCTGCCGGTCGCCCCCCGGCCTAGGCTCGGCCGGTGCCGCCCCCGCCGCCCGAGGTCCCGCTCGACTTCGCCCGCGAGTGGGTCCAGTTCATCGACCCCGACGACCCCGAGCACCTCGTCCGGGCGGACCTCACGTGGCTCACCTCGGCGTGGACGTGCATCTTCGGGCGCGGCTGCCCCGGCGTGGTCGACGGGCGCCCGGACGACGGCTGCTGCAGCCACGGGGCCTACTTCACCGACTCCGACGACCTCTCCCGCGTCACGGCGGCGGTCGCCGAGCTCACCGACGAGGACTGGCAGTTGGCCGACGTGGGCCGCTCCTCGTGGACCGAGGAGGAGGACGCCGACGACGACGACCAGGGCGGGGCGAAGGCGAAGGCGCTCAAGACCCGGGTGGTGGATGGCGCGTGCGTCTTCCTCAACCGGCCCGGGTTCCGCGGCGGCATCGGCTGCGCCCTGCACCGGATGGCGCTGCGTACCGGCGTCCACCCGCTGACCACGAAGCCCGACGTCTGCTGGCAGCTGCCCGTCCGCCGGGAGCAGGAGTGGGTGGACCGGCCCGACGGCAGCCGGATCCTCCAGACGACGATCGGCGAGTTCGACCGTCGCGGCTGGGGTTCCGGTGGCCACGACCTGCACTGGTGGTGCACGGGCTCCCCGGCGGCGCACGTCTCCCCCGAGCCGCTGGTCGAGACCTATCGCGCCGAGCTCACCGCGCTCCTGGGCGAACGCGCCTACGCGGAGCTGCGCCGGCTCACCGAGCTGCGCCTCGACCTGGGTCTGGTCGCGCCGCACCCGGCCAGCCCCGAGCCGGCCCGTTCGCCGCGCGGACCGGACAGCCCCGGCCTACGCTCGAACACATGAGCGAATCGAACGTCGACACCGCGCGCCCCGGCGACCCGACCGCCGAGAAGGACCCGTCCGACTGGGTGTCCGGCGACGAGCCCGCCACCGGCGCCCAGCGCAGCTATCTGCAGACGCTCGCCCGCCGGGCGGGCGAGGACCCCGGCGAGCAGGCGCCCGAGGAGCTCACCAAGGCCGACGCGTCCCGGAGGATCGACGAGCTGAAGGACGAGTGAACGGGCACCAGGCTCAGGCCTCGAGCTTGTAGCCCAGCCCGCGCACGGTGAGCAGGTACGTCGGGTTGGCGGGGTCCGGTTCGATCTTGGCGCGCAGCCGCTTCACGTGGACGTCGAGGGTCTTGGTGTCGCCCACGTAATCCGACCCCCACACCCGGTCGATCAGCTGCATCCGGGTGAGCACCCGGCCGGCATTGCGCATGAGGAGCTCGAGCAGATCGAACTCCTTCAGCGGCAGCGCGACCTGTTCCCCGCCCACGTTGACGACGTGCCGCTCGACGTCCATCCGCACCGGCCCGGCCTGGAGCACGGAGTCGGCCGGCACCTCGGTCTCGCCGCGGCGGCGCAGCACCGCCCGGATGCGGGCCACGAGCTCCCGCGCCGAGTACGGCTTCGTGACGTAGTCGTCGGCGCCGAGTTCCAGCCCGACGACCTTGTCGATCTCGCCGTCCTTCGCGGTCAGCATGATGATCGGCACGGTGCTTCGGGCGCGCAGCGCCCGGCAGACCTCCGTGCCGGGGAGCCCCGGCAGCATGAGGTCCAGCAGCACGATGTCGGCACCGCCCCGGTCGAACTCCTCCAGGGCGTCCGGGCCGGTGGACGACACGACCGCGTCGAAGCCCTCCCGCCGCAGCATGTAGGAGAGCGCGTCGGAGAAGGACTCCTCGTCCTCCACGACCAGCACTCGGGTCATGTCCTTCCCTTCTGGGGTGCGCCGACGCGCCCGGCGGGCGCACCGTCGTCCTCCCCGTCGCCTGCGGGAACCTGCTCGTGCTCCGACGTCCCGGTGCCCGGAGACATCAGGGGGATCCGCAGGGTGAACGTGGAGCCGAGGCCTTCCTCGCTCCAGACCGTGACCGAGCCGCCGTGGTTGCTCGCGATGTGCTTGACGATGGCCAACCCCAGGCCGGTGCCCCCTGTGCTGCTGGCCCGTGACTGGTCGACCCGGTAGAAGCGCTCGAACACCCGTGACCGGTCCGTGCGCGGGATACCGATGCCGCGGTCGGTGACCGCGACCTCCGCGAAGCCGGAGCGCGCCCGGGCGGCCACCGCGATGCGGGTGCCCTCCGGGCTGTAGGCGACCGCGTTGGCGAGCAGGTTGGTCAGCGCCGTGGCCAGCTGCGGCTCGACGCCACGCACGACCAGGCCACGCTGCCCGCCCACGGCGATCGCGATCCCCTTGGCGTTGGCCGCCGTCCGGGTGCGGTCGGCGGCCTCGGCGATGATGGTGTCGACCTCCACCGGCTGCAGCTCCGGCAGCGGGTCGGCACCCTGCAGCCGCGAGAGGTCGATCAGCTCGCGGACCAGCCGGGCCAGCCGGTCGGCCTCGTGGGAGATCCGCTTGGCGAACCTCTGCACCGTCTCGGGGTCGTCGGCCGCGCCCTCGATCGCCTCCGCGAGGAGCGCCAGGGCGCCGACCGGCGTCTTGAGTTCGTGCCCGACGTTGGCGACGAAGTCACGGCGGACCGCTTCGAGCCGGCGGGCCTCGGTGACGTCCTGCAGGACCAGCGCGACGGGACCGGGCCCGGGGACGGTGCCGCTCTCCAGCCGTACCCCGTGGACGCCGACCAGCCGGGGACCCGAGCCGACGAGAGCGCCGGGGAGCGCGACGTCGCCCCGTCGGCTGCCGTCGCTGCGCACCTCGTGCACCATGCCGAGAAGTTCCGGGACGACCAGCCGGGTGCCGCGGACGATGCCCAGGGCCCGCGCCGCGGGGTTGGCCAGCAGGACCGCGTCGTCGACGCCGAGCACCACGACAGCGGGATCCATCAGATCGAGCAGCCGCCGCGCCAGGGCCGGCTCGGCGGACGGCTCCGCGCGCGCGGCCCCCTCGACGCGGGCAGCCGGACGACGGGCGCGCAGCAGCGCCACGGCGGCCAGGACGGCGCCGACGAGAAGGCCGACCACGAGGGCGACCAGCGGACTCACGACCCGATGCTAGATCGGTGGCGGACCCGACCTGTCCCCCGAACGGGTTGCGGTACGCCGGGGGCCTGGACTGTTCACCTCTGCGTGGCCGCACGTTCACCGGGGTAGCACCGGTGCGCTCAGGGCTGCTGGGAGCCTGGTAGACACGCGCGACCGGGGAAGACGTCCTCGCGGCCGTCGCGCCGACAAGGGGGGTCGATCGTGCGAGAGCAGTATCGCGAGGAACTCGAGGACATCAATTCCTGCCTGGTGGAGATGGCGAACTCGGTGGGGTCGGCGATGAGCAAGGCCACCACTGCCCTCCTGGACGCCGACGTCGCGCTCGCGGACCTGGTCATCGCCGGCGACGAGCAGATCGACGCGGCTCGCGAGAGCATCGAGCAGCGCTGCTTCACGCTGCTCGCGCGCCAGCAGCCGGTCGCCACCGACCTGCGGACCATCACCACGGCGATGCGGATCGTCAGCGACCTCGAGCGGATGGGCGACCTCGCCGCGCACGTCGCCAAGCTCGCACGGATGCGCTTCCCCGACCACGCCGTGCCCCAGGAGGTGCGGCCGATCTTCCTCGAGGCCGGCCATGTCGCCGAGAGCCTGGTGACCAAGACGGCCACGGTGATCGCCAAGCTCGACGTGGAGGCAGCCGCCCAGCTGGAGGCCGAGGACGACCTCATGGACCAGCTGCACCGCCAGCTGTTCCGCGAACTGCTCTCCAAGGACTGGCCGCACGGCATGGAGGCGGCCATCGACGTCACCCTGCTCGGTCGCTACTACGAGCGCTTCGCCGACCACGCGGTCAGCGTCGCCCGCCGGGTGGTCTACCTCGTCACCGGCGAGAGGGAAATGCACGCGAGTCACGTGTGACCGCCCGGGTCACACCGCGGCCAGATGCCTTTCCCCCGCCGCGCTGAACCCTGTCCACGCCTCCTCGCCGGCCCCTCCGGGGCCGGGGCTCGTCAGCGCCTGCCCTGGTTCCTGACGGCTTCGATGGCGGCGGCGGCGGCGTCGGGGTCCAGGTACTGGCCGCCGGGCTTGACCGGTCGCAGGTCGTCGTCGAGGTCGTAACGCAACGGGACGCCGGTCGGGATGTTGAGCCCGACCACCTCGTCGTCGCCCATGCCGTCGAGGTGCTTGACCAGCGCCCGCAGGCTGTTGCCGTGCGCGGCCACGAGCACGGTGGCCCCGGTGCGCAGGTCCGGGACGATCGCGTCGTACCAGTAGGGCAGCATCCGGACGACGACGTCGGCCAGGCACTCGGTCGCCGGCCGCACCTCCGGAGGGAGCGCGGCGTAGCGCGGGTCGCCGTCCTGGGAGAACTCGCTGCCCGGCTCGATGGGCGGCGGCGGCGTGTCGTAGGAGCGGCGCCAGACCATGAACTGCTCCTCGCCGTACTCGGCGAGCGTTGCGGCCTTGTCCTTGCCCTGCAGGGCGCCGTAGTGGCGCTCGTTGAGCCGCCACGAGCGGCGCACCGGGATCCACTGCCGGTCCGCGGCGGCGAGCGCCAACTCCGCCGTGGTGATCGCCCGCCGCAGTACGGAGGTGTGCAGGACGTCGGGCAGCAGGCCCTGCTCGGCGAGCAGCTCGCCGCCGCGGGTCGCCTCTGCGCGGCCCTTCTCCGACAGCGGGACGTCGACCCATCCCGTGAACAGGTTGGCCTTGTTCCACTCACTCTCGCCGTGGCGGAGCAGGACCAGCGTCCCGGGTGATGTCCTCGTCACCCGGCACATCCTGCCCGACCCGGCGCGGCGAGGCTCAGGCGACCGCGGGCAGCGGCTCGCCGGCGTCGAAGGCGCAGCACCCCCAGGCCGTGGGCCTCGACGACCCGGGGATCCCCGGCGGCATGATCGCTACCCTGACGGCGGGTTCGCCGAGCGCCCTCAGGACCGGTCGCGGCTGCTCCCGGCACCCGGGCGTCCGCTGGGGTCCGCGAACGCCGCGAACGCCTCGAGGTTGCGCAGAGACTCGCCCCGCTTGACCCGCCACTCCCATTCGCGCCGGATCGAGGTGCCGAACCCGATCTCCAGCATCGCGTTGAAGTGGTCGTCGGCGTAGCTGAGCACCGCGCCCAGGATGCGGTCGATCTCGTCGGGGGTGACGGCGGCGTGCGGCAGCCGGCCGGTGAGGTAGACGTCGCCGACGCCGTCGACGGAGTAGGCGACGCCGTACATGCGGGCGTTGTGCTGCAGGAGGTAGGTCCACAGCTGCTCGCGGTTCTCGTCCGGCTGGCGGCAGACGAAGGCCTCCACCCGGAGGGCGTGCTCCCCGACGACCAGCCCGCAGACCGTCTTGAGCTTCTTGGTGCCGGGCAGATCGACCAGCCACCGGCCGGGCGCGGGATGGTCGTGCTCCAGCCCGCCGTCGCGCAGCGCCTGCCCGATGACCGCGTCCAGCCGCGCGACGACGTCCCCGCCGGCCGCGTCCTGGTCACTCATGCCGGACGTCCCTACCACGCAACCTGGGCGCCGGGGAGAGCCCGGAGCGGACCCAGGACACGCTCGCGGCCCGTGCGGACGAAGGACCGCGCCAGCTCCTCGGCGGCCGAGGCATAGGCGGCCACCAGCGAGTCGGCGGTCCGCTCCCACGAGAACTGGCCGGCGTGCCGCCGGGCTCCGGCGGCGAGCAGCTCGCGCCGGCCCAGCACCGAGCGGATGGCAGCGGCGTAGTCGGCGGGGTCGTGCCCGTCGACGAGCACGCCCGAGACGCCGTCGCGGACCGCCGTCCGCAGGCCGCCGACCGCCGCGGCGACGACCGGCGTCCCGCAGGCCTGCGCCTCGAGAGCGACCAGCCCGAAGGACTCGTTGTGGCTGGGGACGACGGTGACGTCGGCGGCGCGGTAGGAGTCGGCGAGCCGCTCAGGCGGCTGCGGCGGGAGGAAGTGGACGACGTCGGCGATGCCGAGGGAGGCGGCGAGCTCCTCGAGCTGCCGCGGGGCGTCCAGTCCCGACCCGCTGGGCGCACCGACGACGTGCACCCGCAGCCGGGACCGCAGCGACGGCTCGTCGGCCAGCATCCGGGCCGCCGCGGAGAGCAGCACGTCGGGCGCCTTCAGCGGCTGGATCCGCCCGACGAACAGCAGCAGCACGGCGTCCTCGGGGACGCCGATCGCCCGCCGCGCGGCCCTGCGGTCGCCGGGCGCGAACAGGTCGAGGTCGACACCGGGCGGCACCACCAGCGTGCGGGAGGGGTCGGCGCCGTAGTGCCGGACCAGCTGCTGCGCCTCCTCTTCGGTGTTGGCGATCAGCCGGTCGGCCTCGGCGACGACCTGTTCCTCGCCGATCACGCGGGCGCGGGGCTCGGGGCGGTCCCCGCTGGCCAGCGCGGCGTTCTTCACCTTCGCGAGGGTGTGGGCGGTGTGGATGAGGGGGACGCTCCACCGGTCACGGGCCAGCCAGCCGACCTGGCCGGAGAGCCAGTAGTGCGAGTGGACGACGTCGTAGTAGCCGGGCTCGTGCTGCGCCTCCTCGCGCAGGACCGCCGCGGTGAAGGCGCACAGCTGACCGGGCAGCTCCTCCTTGCCGAGCCCCTCGAACGGGCCGGCGTTGACATGCCGCACGGTCACGCCGGGGCTCATCTCCACCACGGGCGGGAGATCGCTGGAGGTGGCCCGGGTGAAGACGTCGACCGCGATGCCGCGCGCCGCGAGCCGGCGCGAGACCTCGACGATGTAGACGTTCATGCCGCCGGCGTCGCCGGCTCCGGGCTGATCCAGCGGGCTGGTGTGCACCGAGAGGGTGGCGACCCGCCCGGGCGTACCGGGGCGGTGCAGGCGGCGAGCAGGCACCAGTGACCTCCCCGCCGTTCCGGTGTTCGGGCACCGGACGGCACCCCTGTCGACCTCCCATCCTGCAACAGCGCCAGGATGACCACATGCCCGGTCCCACGTCACCGCCTTCATCCGACCCGGGCCGGCGCGGCGCCGGCCGCACCGCCGTCGTCAGCGGCGCCTCCAGCGGGATCGGCGCCGCGACGGCCGAGCGCCTGGCCGCCGAGGGCTTCGACGTCGTCCTGGGTGCGCGGCGGATGGACCGGCTCGCCGGACTGGCCGAGCGCATCGGGGGGCGGGCGCTGGCGCTGGACGTGACCGATCCCGCGTCCGTCGAGGCCTTCGCCGCCGCGCTGGACCGGGTGGACGTGCTGGTCAACAACGCCGGGGGCTCGTTCGACGCCGCGCCGGTCGCCGAGGCCGACCTCGACTCGTGGGCGCGGACCTACGAGGTCAACGTCCTGGGAACCGTGCGCCTGACCAAGGCGCTGCTGCCCGCGCTGCGCGCGTCCGGGGCGGCCGACCTGGTGTTCATGGGCTCGACCGCGGGGCTGATCAGCTACGAGGGCGGGGCCTCGTACACCGCGGCCAAGCACGGGGTGCACACGCTGGCCGAGACGCTGCGCCTGGAGCTCAACGGCGAGCCCGTGCGGGTCATCGAGATCGCCCCGGGCATGGTCAGGACGGAGGAGTTCTCGCTCAACCGGCTCGGCTCGGCGGACAAGGCCGACGCCGTATACCGGGGCGTGCGCGAGCCGCTCACCGCGGAGGACGTCGCCGACTGCGTCGCCTGGACGGTCACCCGGCCGCATCACGTCAACGTCGACCTGCTCGTCGTCCGGCCCCTGGCGCAGGCGGCGCAGCACAAAGTGGCGAGAGAGAGCGAATGACCCGTCCGGTCGCGGACGAGTCGGGGCCGGACGACGCCGCGAGGAGCGACGACGCGGCTCACCGCGGCGGGGGGACGGCTCCCGGCCGCGGTGTCACCCGGTCGGGCGACAGTGTCGTGGGCTCCATGGCCAGGTCCACCCCGAACCGGTCCCGCACGGCGGTCGCGATGCGGTCGGCGTAGGCCAGCAACTCTGCCGCGGAGGCCCCGGGCTCGGTCGTGAGCGCAAGACTGTGCCGCGACGACGTCCCGACCCGTCCGTCGCGGGTGCCGCGGCCGAAACCTGCGGACTGGACCAGCCAGGCGGCGCTGAGCTTGACCCGGCCGTCGCCCGCCGGCCAGGACGGGCACCCCTCGACGGCGCGGGCGGCGGGCACGACCGGGTTGGTGAAGAACGAGCCCGCGCTGCGGCTGTCGGGGTCGGCCGGGTCGAGCACCATCCCCTTGCCGCGGCGCAGGTGGAGCACTGCCGCGCGGACGTCGTCCAGCGGCGCCGTCTGCCCGATCTCGATGCCGAGCCGGTTCGCGAGCTCGGCGTAGGTCACCGGCCGCGATCGCTCGCTCGGCTCCAGGGCAAAGGTCACGCTGAGGACGACGAACCGACCCGGCTCCCGCTTGAGCCTGCTCTCGCGGTAGGCGAACCCGCACTCCGCGGGGGTCAGGGTGCGCTCGGCCTTCTCCGCGCGGTCCCAGACGCGGACGGCGGTGATGGTCTGGGCGACCTCCTGGCCGTAGGCGCCGACGTTCTGCACCGGCGTGGCACCGGTTGAACCGGGGATGCCCGACAGCGCCTCGACACCGGCCAGACGGTGGGCAACGGTGGCCGCGACCAGGTCGTCCCACGCGACGCCGGCCTGCACCTCGAGGCTGTCGCCTGCCCGCGCGACACCGGCGGTGCGCACCGCCACGACGTCGCCGGGCCAGCCGGTGTCGGGCGCCACGAGGTTGGACCCACCCCCCAGGACGAGCAGCGGGCGTCCAGCCTCGTCCGCCTCGCGGACGGCCGCGACGAGCTCCGCGGCAGTGGTCACCTCGACCAGCCGGTCGACCGGCCCGCCCACTCCGAGCGTGGTGAGGTCGGCCAGCCTGGCGTCGCATCGCACGTGCACGCCGCCACGCTAACCGGCCCGCGACTACCCTTCGGACAGGTGAACGGATCGGCGGGTGACCACAAGCGCCGGGCGACGCTGGCCCCGCAGCGGCGGCCGCCCCGGCTGGCGGCCGGGCGGGCCCGCGCGCTGGGCCTGCCGACCCGCGGCACGACCAACGCGAACCGGCTCCGCAAGGTGGACCGCTGGCTGCTCGCCACCCAGGTTCCCCGCCTCCGGGACGCATCCCGGCCGCTGGTCGTCGATCTCGGCTACGGCGGCTCCGCCGTCACCACCCTCGAGCTCGCCGACCGGCTCGGCCCGGAGGTCCCCGGGCTCGAGGTCGTCGGCCTGGAGATCGACCCCGCCCGGGTCGAGGCGGTCGCCGCCGACCGTGCCCCGCCCCGGGTCGACTTCCAGGTGGGCGGGTTCGAGCTCGCGGGGCTGCGACCGGTCCTGGTGCGGGCGTTCAACGTGCTGCGGCAGTACGACGAGGAGTCCGCTGCCCGTGCGTGGGAGACGATGCAGGCGTCCCTCGCCCCGGGGGGCCTGATCGTCGAGGGCACCTGCGACGAGTGGGGACGGCGCGCCACCTGGGTCGC
>JAODNJ010000018.1 GCA_025465155.1 Frankiales bacterium | reverse complement strand
ACCACCTCGACGAGCTCGTCGCGCTCGGGACCGTGACCGCCCAGGCCGCCCGTTTCCTGGAGGCTGCGGTCGCGTCCGGGCTGAACGTGCTGGTCTCCGGTGGCACCCAGGCGGGGAAGACGACGTTCGACAACCGTGCGGTGTGACATACTTCGGGAGTGACCGCAGCTGCCGCCGCCCAGGCCGCCGACACTGTTCGGGCCGCCGTCTACTGCCGCATCTCCGATGACCGTCGGGGCCTCGGAATGGGAGTCGAGAGGCAGCGGGAGGACTGTCACGATCTCGCGCGCCGGAACGGCTGGCACGTCGTGGCGACGTACACCGACAACGACGTGTCCGCCTACTCGGGCAAGCCACGGCGGCAGTACGCGGAACTGATGCACGCGGTGGCATCCGACGAGATCGACGTCGTGATTGCCTGGGACCCTGACCGGCTGCACCGCTCGCCGGCAGAGCTCGAAGGGTTCATCACCGCCGTCGAGCGGGCAGGCGTCCGAGTCGTAAGCGTGCAGGCTGGACAGGTGGACCTGTCCACGGCGGCCGGACGGCTGGTCGCCCGCATGTTGGGCAACATTGCCCGTCACGAGTCCGAGCACAAGTCGGAGAGGGTGCGCCGAGCGTTGGAGCAGAATGCGACCGCTGGTCGGTCCCACGGCCGACGGCCCTTCGGCTGGCAGCGGGTCTACGCCACCGACGGAACCTCGCATGAGGTGATTGACCACGCCGAGGCCGCCACGGTCGGCCGGATCGCGGATGCCATCCTCGCGGGGGAGTCCATTCGCGCGATCACCGCAGCTCTGAACGCCGACGGCATCCCGTCCCCGACCGGCAGGCCGTGGGCTAAGAACATGGTCCGCGCCGTCGTCCTCCGTGAGCGCAACGCGGGGCTACTCGTCCACCGGGGCGCGGTCGTGGGGGACGGGGCCTGGCCGCCGATCCTCGACCGGGGGAAGTGGGAGCAGGTCCGCGCCGTCCTCAGCGACCCTCAGCGCCGCACGAGCACCGCGACGGCAGCCGCGCACCTGTTGTCCGGGATCGCTCGTTGTGGGGTCTGTGGCGCCACGCTGCGTATGGCCGTCAACCGAGGCGTCCCCTCCTATCGCTGCTCCGAGCGGTCGTGCGTGATCCGGCGCAAGGATGACGTTGACGAGCTGGTCACCGCCGTCGTGGTCGGTCGTCTCTCCCGCCCTGACGCCGTGGACGTGCTGGCCCCTGACCGCTCGCCCGAGCGTGCCGCAGCGGTGGCCGAGGCCGGGCAGCTACGGGGCCGACTGGACGACGCGGCCGACCAGTACGCGGAAGGGTTGATCGACGCACGGCAGCTTGAGCGGATCACCGCCCGCCTACGCCCTCAGTTGGACGCTGCCGAGGTCCGCGCCCGGCTGGTCGATGACAGCCCACTGCTGGCCGGACTGGCCGGTGCGCCCGATGTCAGGACGAAATGGGACGCACTGCCGCTCACCCGCCGTCGCGCGGTGGTCGACCTGTTGATGACAGTAACGATCGACCGGACGCGGCAGGGTGCCCGGGAATTCGATCACGAGGCCGTGCGGATCGAATGGCGGAAGTTGTGAGCCGGTAGCGCTTTGCTCTGCGCCTGCTCTTAGCAGTTCGATCAACTTGACGACTGCGGGTTGGGCACGTAGGAGCCGGTCTCGTATCTAGACGGAGCACGAGTTCACCGCCACCGGCGCGGCCACCGCCCGGCTCCGCACACTCCTGGTCGTCCCGGAGCGCTCCCGAAGCGCACTGTTCTTCATCGAGCATGCGGGCCTGGGGGCCGGCGGCGGTGCGCTGGTCAAGGAGCTGAAGAGGTTCCTCCGACACCGCTACCGCGAGCTCACGTTCCGCACCGAGACGGTCGTCGAGAGCTCCGCATGGCTGGAGGGTGCACGGCTCAACGAGGTCACCGGGGTGGTCTACGGCCACAGCCCGAACCTGGAGGACCGCGTCCAGGGCCTGCCGCGTGCGATCGGCCGCATCGAGCACACCATCCGGCCGCCGCGCGGAGGCGTCCTACCGCGGTCCCTGTACGACGGGCTCACCGAGCGGCGGATCAACAAGGCCGAGCTGTTCGGCATCCGCGAGGACGAAGAGGTGAACGACGTCTTCGTCACGATGACCAACCACGGCCGGCGCAAGACCTTCGCGCTCGGCTCCGCGGGCTACCCCGCCGTCCGGCACATGCTCAGCGTCACCAACCGGAGGCCGATGCACCCGGACGACAGCCGGCCTGCTTCAGCGCCGTCATGCGGCCGCGACAAGCGTCAGCATCATCGGCAAGGAAGCCAACGACCTCGACGAGCGGGCCGCCGGCGTGAGAGACACCCGCGACGATCGAGACCGATCCACACATACATGCCAGCTGTCGGCGGCTTCGACGAGGAGACCCTCGCTCGGCTTCGGCGCGTCGGGGCCGCGGAACTCGCTCTGCGCACTGAGCTCTCCAGCCGGCGGATCCGAGACGTACTCACAGGCCGGGCAAAACCCCGAAGATCGACGCAAGCAAAACTCTTAGTCGTTCTCGGGCCAGAGGTCGAAATTGACGAGTCGTGACTCTGCCAGAATCGATAGGTGACCTCCTTCGTTCTGACATGGGACGGCAGTGAAGCCGGCTACTCGACAGCGGACTACCAGCGTGACGTGGCAGCCACGGCCGCCGGCGGAACCACAGCAGGACGCTGGAGTATGGGCACCCGACGAGGAGGCACCAGCGCCGGTGACCGGGTGTTCCTGCTTCGACAGGAAAACGAGCGCGGCATCGTCGCGAGCGGCCGCCTGACCGACGGAATTATCTTCGAGGCGCCGCACTACAGCGACCCCCACCGCACCGCCTGGTACAGCTACATCACCTGGGACACAGTGCTGCCAATCGCCGACCGGCTTCCCTTCGACGAGCTCCGCAGCGCGGTCCCCGGTCACCCTTGGAACACCATCTACGCATCCGGCCAGCAACTCAACCCGCCAGCCGCCAACCAGCTCGAAGCGCTGTGGCAGACCCACGTGCGAGATCTCCGGCTCCCGCGAGCAGCAGTGAGCGCCTGGGACGTCGAGGTCGGGGACCATCTGACCCGCAAGGAGCGGATGGAGCGCTTCGGGGGCGGCTCTCAGGGCGGCATCGAGCCATCCGCTCAGACGCCCAACGTGTTCCTCTACTCCGACCCCAGCAAGGGCGAGGCGTACGGGTACAACTTTGACGGCTGGTCAGACGACGGCACCGTCTTCATGTACACCGGCGAGGGACAGCGCGGGGACCAGCTCATGAGGGAGGGCAACCTCGCGATCTTGACCCACAAGAGGCAGCAGAATGCTCTGCGGCTCTTCGTGGCCGATGGGGTCGTTCCTGGCGCGGGGGCCAAAAACCACCTGTACGTCGGTGAGTTCGAGGTTGACCCTGCGCAGCCGTACGTCGTCGAGGACGCTCCCGACGTTGATGGGGAACCCCGCACCGTCTTCGTCTTTCGCCTCCTTCCGGTCGGCTCGACGCTTGAACGCACTGAAGACCGGAGCGACATCGGGGACGCAGCCTCGAGCGGCTCGGCCGAACTCGTCGACCTTGAAGCGAACGAGTCGTCAGAGTTCGAAACCCCGGGGGCTCCGCCGACCACCGCCACCAAGCGGGAAGCAGATCTGGTGGACAGGTACGCCGCGATGCTCGCCAAAGAGCGGCACCCGGTGCGGCGATGGCGCCTCCGCGCCCCCGGTGAGCTCACGAGCATGCTGACCGACCTCTATGACGCAACCGAACAGGAGCTTTACGAGGCCAAGGGATCGGCTAACCGAGCCAGCATCCGCCTGGCCCTGGGTCAGCTACTGGACTACGAGCGACATCTGCCCGAGCCGCCGAAGCTTAAGACCGTGCTCGTTCCGCACCAGCCGGCGAAGGACCTCGTAAGCCTCCTACACCGGCACGGTGTGGGTTGCGTGTGGGAGACCAGCAAAGGTGAGTTCAAGCGCGCTGACCCCTAGGCGTGGGGACCTGTCCGCGGTGGTTGGACTTGCCGGGTGTTCCTGAGTGGGCCGTTTAGGGCGAACGTTGGCAGCAGGTGCACTAGTTCGACTTCTGCGTCGCTACTGGATGTGCTGGACCGGCTGGAAGGTTCCGGGACCGTAGCCAGAGCAGCTGCCGGTTGCCATGCCGGCGGCGACGTTATAGGCCGCTGTCGCCGCGGTGTTAGCTTTGTCGATGTCGTTGTTGGCTTGCGTTATGGCGGTGGCGATGGCGTTTGTTGCATTGCCGATCACCGCTGAGGCGTCAGCGGGCGCGGCGCCGTTTTCTGCGGCGATCTGTTGCAGTGATTGCCGCAAGGATGTCAGGTTGGTTCGAGCCTCGTTGATGTTGTACCCGACATCGTTCGTTGCGTCGTATCCGACGTCGTTCGTCGCGTCGTACCCCACCTTGCTGGTCGCGTCATATTGCACTGTGCTTACGTTGTAGCAGTTATCGCCTTGCCCGTTGGCCGCGTCGCCCCTGGTCTTCGCCAGGTCGTCGACGGCCTGGCGAAGGTGGCCATCCATTGTCTGGATGTCGCTAGTGAGCTGACCGGGCACGCCGCGTAGCGATGAGACGAGCTGGGCAGCCGCATTCTGATCTCGGGACAACTGGTCCGCAGCCTCTTGTGAAGCAGCTGCAGCTGCAGCGGCAGTCGCGGCCGAGGCCGACGCGGCCGCTGCGGCATTCGCCAGATGGTTCTCCGTGGCAGTGTCCTCGGTCCAGCCCTGCGACAGGAACCAGCTGCACAACTGCTGGCCGAAGATCTGGGCTCCGGTGTCCTCAACGTCGGCGCTGTAACCCGTGCGCTTCATCGCGCAGACCAGCAGCTGCCCCTGGTCGTCAGGCTGGCTCCGGACGGTCCAGAACGATCCGTCCGACGACAGCTGCTTGGCCAGGGCGCTACACCCGGCGTCGCTCGTCGGCGTGAGAAGCACCCGCACATTGGAACCAGCGCGGTAGACGCCACATCGGGCCGCCTCAGCGCTCGAGGAGGCCGCCACGGCTGCTGCAGTGCTACCTGAGTTGCCCCCTGCCGACGTGGCAGCGTGCGATGAGCATCCCCCGACAAGCAAAGCGCACAGCAATGCTCCGAGCACGGTGCGTATGGACATGGAGAAGTTCTAGCTGAACGAACACCAAGACCTGCGGTTCCACGCGGTAGGTAGGGGCAGTCCCATAGCCGCGATCACTGCTCTGGCGCTGTCTGGATGCAGTGGCGGCGCGTCGGCGAACAACGCCGCGACGTCCGCGGAGACGATCCCGGACTTCCATGCGACCGGTGACTCGTCTTCGCCCGCGACCTCCGCGCCGACCCCGGTTGTCACGGAGCCCGCGCCGACCCTTGCCCCTCAAAGGGCGGCGGCCAACGCGTCCACCGGCGGCCGCAATCTGCCCCACACCGGGGACCTCATCTGGTGGGAGAAGTGGCCGAACCTACCTGCCAAGGTCGACATGATCGGCGACATCAACCTGGTGCACTGCTAGTACTCGTGGGACACGCTCGCGCAAGAGGAGCCCTCGGGCCCCGGCTACTGCGACATCTACGCGCGGCTGTCGGACAACCCGGGATATGACATGAACGCCGTCCCGCCGGCTCGGCCAGAACACATCGTCGCGGAGGCCGGGGCCGGTTGCTGATCCCGAGGGAACATTGAGCCGCGCCGTCGCCGCTCCCGGACGCGACCATCGTGGCCAGAGCGGCGTGGGGGCGTCCGATTGCGTCGGTGTAGGTGCGAACCCTCAGGCCCGCCGTCGAGACTCCCGGCGGATGCCTGCGCGCACCCCTCCGGATCTCCGCCCGCCCGCCCGACCACTGCCCGCGCTCCGCGAGGGCCCGCATGGCCTGGTCGACCTCCGTCATGGCAAGGCATCCTTCCCGCTGGTGCGCGACGCGCACAGTCTCTGGGTCTGCCAATGGCCAGCGTCGCCATCGGCATCCACCGCGTCGCACTCGCGGCGTGCGCCTACGCCTCAGCCGCGAGTCCGTTGGCGATGTGCGGGCAGACCTCGGTTCGACCGGTGCTTGTCACCCCCGGTCGCACCCTTCGACGAGCAGAAGGCACCCGGCGTCAGCGTCGGCCAGGGGCTGGCAGCAGATCTCGGCCTGTAGCGACCAGAGGGTCGCCCTCGGCCGGTGAACGCTCCTGCGCGTCGGTTCAGGCAGCGGCCGGGTGAACCGCATGATGAGGCGTCTGAGCTGGCAGCTACTCGCTGACAACTGGAGGATCTCGTGTTCGAGGCGCGAAAAGCTGCCCGGGAGCAGCAACGAAAGCTGGAGCAACAGGCATCTGAGCGAGCGCGCGCAAGGGCCTTGGAGCTAGAGCAACAACGGGCACACCGGGCAGCGGCGGAGGCCGAAGCGGACCGGAACCGCCAATTGCGAGAAAATCAGCGATTGTACGAGGAACAGCGGGCCGCGCTCGAGACCGAACTTACTCAGTACCGAAAGAAGATCCCAGCCCGACAAACCCCCCTCGACGACGCAGTCACCTTTTGGGTCAAGGAGCTCAAATACGCCGACGAGCATCTGTGGCTACCCGGCCCCGACCCCAGACCTGTAATCCGCCCGGGATTGATCAAGGCAGCCAGGAAACTGGTGAGACCGGGCGAGCAGATCATTGGGCTGGGCTCCAACCACGTTGATCTATCCTCTCGCCCGGTTGATGTGATGAGCGGTCGCCCCCGCACCTACCACTCCATCTTTGTATTCGTGACCGATCAGGGCTTTCTGGTCGTGCCGCCCCGAGGTGCTCCCTACCGCGTCGAGCGCGACGAGGTGGTCGCGATAGTTGATCTAGGCAGCGTGGAGGAAGGGCCCCGGGGGCCATGGCTTCACCTCCGCTTGCCAGGTGACCAACTTTGGACGCGCGACATGCTGCTTGCGGTTTGGCTGCAGCAGCGGATGGCCAAGGACAAGGCGTCCGCTCCTAAACACGTTCCGGCGCGAAAGCAACCACGAGCACAGCAGATCTTGGACTTCAATGACGCGGAGCGGGTGGCGGCGGAATGGATGTCCTACTTTGGCTATTCCAACGTCGGCGTCATGCCGATTGGGCCGGATGGCGGAGTCGACGTCTACAGCGAGGAAGCTCTAGCCCAGGTGAAGGCCACGACAAGCCCTAGCACCCGACCTCAAATTCAACAGCACCTCGGGGTCTGCACCCCGCGGAGCAAGCTGCCATTGTTCTTCTCCATGGCGGGTTACACGCCCGGCGCTGTGGAGTGGGCAGACAGGAATGGGATGGCCCTGTTTTCTTTTAACCGGACGGGAGGTGTGACAGCCGCAAACACTCTGGCCCAGACGATCATGGAGAAGGCCGAGACATCCTGATCGCGCGATGTGGGGAGAGAAGCGGTGCTATACGTAGCGGGGCTCCACCAGGCCCCGGATAGGGGCCCTTCCGTGAGGCGGACAGCCCCGACCCCCGCCGGCGCACGCCGTGGGGGTCGAGGATGTTCCGCACCGCGGAGAACGACCGGTCGGTGAGCTCGGGCAACTCGTGTCGCTCCCTGGACGGCGCACTCATCCGTGTCGCTCTTCGGGCGACGCGGCACTGCGGCTGGATCTCGCGTACACGGCGGGGATGCGGCGCTTCATGTGGGCCAACCGGCAGAGTTAAGAGCAGCCGCTCCCTCCCTAGACCTTGAGTTCGGGAGGGAGCGGCTGGGTCAGCGTTCGTCAGGACAGGCTGGACTCGTCGCAGATGTTTCGAGAGCGATGGCTGCTGCCTCGATGCGCAAGGCCACAACCTCTTCGTGAGCGGTCCTCGGCGGAAGCGCCTCGAGCAGCCCCCGCAGCTGCAGTGCTGCTTCTCGCCGGTCAGCTGCCGGCGCCACAGCTGCCGCCCCGATCGTTCGTGGTCGTGCGATAGGTGAGCAATGCCTGGGCTCGTTGCACTCGCTCTTCGGCCGCGGCGAGCTCGTCGAGGTAGGCCAAGGCCATCTCCCGCTTGGCGGTGGTGGATGTCGACGGCGTCGTTTCTGGGTCCTCGGCTGTGCCGAAGCCCCCGAGCGCTTCTTTCTCCAGCCTTGCGCACGTGTCGAGAAAGCGTCCGACGTCGGCCGGACGTAGGCCCCCAGGGTCCCGCGTCAGCAGCTCCCCGATCTCGCGTCGGACGACACCCATGCCTGCCTCCGCGAGCTCGAGGTGCCGCAAGGCTGCGGCGCGGCGCCGGCGCTGCAGCGATGAGCGATGCGCTCGGTCGGCCTCCGCATCCCATGCCGCGGCGCGCTGAACCCATGACCAGCGAGCCGACCAACGGGCCACCAGCGATGCACTCTTGCCCAACTCTCGAGCCACCGCGACGAGCGACCGGTCCGGGTGGTCCCGATAGACCGCGAACGCCTCCCAGGCCGGCGTCGACTCCTCCGGCTGTCTTTCCCAGATCGGACTCACCTGGACACTTCTCCGTTCATCAGTGCGGCGACCAGAAGATCTCGACCGCTGCGGGTGGGCGTCGTAGCGCGTTTCATCGGAAGGGGCCTCCCTTCACGGCGGGCCAGTCGGGTTCATCCAGGAAGTTCGTTCTCTTCGCCTGTCCTTGCCTGTCCTTGCCTGTCCTGTCCTGGCCTGCGGAGTCCTCCCAGTTGTCCGGGGGGAAGTCGGGCCAGTTGTCCGGGGGGTCTTCCACGATGACGTCCATGCGGACGTCCCCCTGGACGTCCCCACGGGTCTCCGGGGGTACGTCCACGTGGACGTCCGGGGGTATGGCCGCGGGGGAGCGGTGCTCCCTTGGCGCCGGGAGGGCTGCATCGCTGTCCGCCGCCTTGCTCGACCGGTGCTCGCGCTTCCTGACGGCGTCCCGGCGGCGGTTCTTGGCCGCAGCTTCGAGTTGCTCGCGGCTCGTCTGCGTGTCGCGGAATTCCGTGACCTTGAGGACTCCGTCCTGCTCCTCGAGCAGCCCAGCGCGCAGGAGCTCCCGGACCGTTTCGTCATCGACTCTCGGGATGAGCGGAACATCCGCCCTGTCGAGTGCGCCGTCGGTCCGGTTGGAAACCGTCCACATCAGCACCATGGCGAAAGCGCGGTAGGCCTCGGCCGACAGCCGTAGGAACCGGCGGTCGTTCAGCCAACGCTCGGGGAAGCGGGCGTCAACCACGGCCAGCCTCCGCCTGGCCGCGGAGAGGGCGGCCGGTCAGCAGCGCGCGGAGACGAGCCCGCTGCTCCTCGGTGAGGGGTGGTGCTTTCTCGGCGACTCGGCGGGCCGCTGCGAGCGCTTCCGCGGACAGGCGGGTGGCCCTCAGCTCGATGTGCTGCGCCGGCGCGGTCATCGCGACGGGTCCTGGCGACTCGAAGACAGGAGCGCCATCAGTTCTCGTTCGCTGATATAGACGCGTCGCCCGATCTTGTACCGGCCCAACCGTCCGGTCTCATACAGAGAGCGGATGGCTCGCTCGGACAGGAAGGTGTAGTGCGCCGCCAGAGATGCGGCCGTACAAAGGTCGCCCCCGTCGACTCCGACGGAGGGCTGTGGGTCAGAAGGCACCGTTGTGGGCTCCCGGACTCGGGTCAGGAGCGTCCCGCATGGGGACAGCTCTCGACTGCATCCGCCCGGCCCACAGCCAGCAGCGTCATACAACGGGGCCGCCCGGCCCACGCACCAGCAGCGAACCCGTCGGAACAGAGGGTGCCCGCGGAGTGACAGCTTGTCAAGGAGTCCGCGGAGAAGGCGGTCCGGGCGTACCGCGTCTCCTTCTCGCCCCCGCCTCGGCCGCCCGTAGAGTTCGCCGGGACGGGTAACGTCTCAACCCAGATGGGTGAGCTGCACCGGTAGCGTGACGGGTCTGGGGCACGATGACCGCGTGTCAGCCTCGATGCCCGCGCTGGTCGAGCCATCTGTCCTGCGCTGGGCCCGAGAAAGCATCGACCTGACCCCCGCGGCCTCCGCCCACCGCATCGGGGTCCCCGAGGGCCGCGTAGAAGCGTGGGAGGACGGAACCGAGTCCCCAACCATCGCCCAGCTCAAGAAGGCCGCGACGGTCTACAAGCGGGCCTTCTCCGTCTTCTTCCTGCCGGCACCGCCGACTGACTTCGACACCCTGCGTGACTTCCGTCGGATCGCGGGAGCGGAGGCGGGTCGGTGGTCCCCGGCCCTGCATGCCGAGTACCGACGGGCCCACGCCCAGCGTGAGAACGCCCTAGAGCTGGCCGAGTTGGAGGGCGCGGAGCCCTCGACGGCCTGGCGGATTGAGCCGCTCCCGTCGTTGGATAAGGACATCGCCGCCGCTGCCCGGGCGAAGCTCCTCGCGATCTCTCCATTGAGCCTCCCGCGGGGGGCGGGCACAGCGTACGACCACCTCAACGTCTGGGTGGCCGCCCTGGAGGAGGCCGGGGTCCTCGTCCTCGCGACGTCCGGAGGGCTGGTCGAGGTCGCCGAGATGCGCGGCCTCTCCCTCTACTTCGACATCCTGCCCGTGATCGTGGTCAATGGGGCCGACTCCCCTCGCGGGCGTCTGTTCTCGCTGCTGCACGAGTACGCGCACCTGCTCATGCACTCCGAGGGTCTGTGTGACGCGATCAGTGACGCCCGCGCCACTTCTCCGAACCGCCGCCAGGAGGCGCGGGCGAACGCGGTCGCGGCGGACATCCTCATGCCCGCTGCCGCCGTCCTCGCCCGCCCCGAGGTTGTCGCTCGGGTCAACGACCCGGGGAGCTGGGATTACGCCTGGGAATGTCATACCAATCGAGATCGACACGAGGGCCAGCCCACGCGCAGTTGTAGCGGCGTCACCAGGACGTTCGTCGGATTGCTTCCACGGCGGGCGGCGGAGATTGCGTCGCTAATCGGCAGGCGTAGCAAGCCTGTGGGCCAGGTGCCCTCATCGCGGACGCGCTGGAGCTGGCCGTCGTAGCGGAAGGGGTGCTCCGCGGACCGCGACGAGTGAGACGAGCGCGGCCGCCGGGGGTCGGGGTCCCGGTGCTCGCCGTCGATCGGGTTGCGGAGGCAGACGCTTCCGTCGAGGAGCAGCACCGGACAGCGGGGCGGTGTGGGCGCCCGCCCTTCCTCGTCGATCCAGGCCTGTCGTTCGCCGCGCTCAACGTCACCCACGGCGAACATCCTCCGTCCCTCAACCTGCTGGGCGTCGGCTCAACCTGCCGGCGAGCCGGATCTCGCGGTGCTTCTGAGCATCGTTTGGGGGCGGCATGGCCCATATCCACGGAGCCGGCCCGACGGATTGCGACACGGCCAAGGCCGGGCCGATGGCGGCACAGGGTTCCCCTCTGATCAGGGGGCGGTCGTCACCCCCACGGGCGGCTGTGGTGCTCTTCCGGGGGGACTTTGGTCCCGGGGGGCCCGATGGGCGGTCCCGGAAGGCAGCCTGCCCGCCGATGAGGTAGGTGCCGCGGCGGTGTGGTGGCGGCCGGAGCCGCCCGGGATGACGGGGGAGGTGCCGTGACGAATGGGCAGGCCGGCGTGATGCCGGAGCCAGGGACGCAGGTCATCGTCGACGGCCAGTTTGTCACCGTGGTCGCGGTGACGCCGAACCTGTCCGGCGCTGACCTGGTCTTCCGCCGCGGTGACGGCTCGTTCGGCGAGGCGTCGCTGGACGCCGCCGACCTCGCCCGCGCGCACGTGCCGGTCAACGACGCCGGCGGCCATCCTGAGCGAGCACTGACCGGCCTGTGGGGCAGGTGGATGCAGTACGCGGTGCCGCGCATCCGTTCCGCCGTGCTGGCCACCCGCCCGCTGAAGCCCTTCGCCCACCAAGACGAAGCCGTCTTCACCCACATGCTCGCCCAGCCTCGGCTGCGGTTTCTGCTCGCCGACGAGCCCGGCACCGGCAAGACGATCATGACCGGGATGTACGTCGCCGAGGGCACTCGGCGCGGCCTCATCCCCGGGCGGACCGTCATCGTCGTCCCCGCCCACCTGGTCGAGAAGTGGCGGCGGGACCTGCGCCGCTACTTCGCCATCGAGGCCGACCGGCTCACCCCCGAGCTCGCCCGCGACCCGAAGGAACTGGACCCGCGGGTCAGCGTGTGGGTCGTCTCGGTGGACCTGTTCACCTACAACAACGACGTCCGCCGCAAGGTCGCCGGCGCCCGCGCCTCGTGGTCGCTCGCGGTCTTCGACGAGGCGCACCGGCTGACCCCGACCTCGCAGTACCTGACCGCGGCCCGTGAGCTGTCCGGTCGCACCCACCATCTGCTGCTGCTCACCGCCACTCCGCACCGCGGCAAGGAGCACTTCTTCCGCGGCCTGCTCAACTTGCTCGACCCGACCCTCTACCCCTGGGACCCGCGGCAGACCGAGTACGACAACGCGCTGCGGCCGAGCACCCTGTCCTTCCTGCGCCGGATGAAGGAGGAGCTCAAGGACCTCGAGGGCCGGCCGCTGTTCCCGCCGCGGTACGCCGAGACCGTCCCGATCGACCTCACCGGCCCGGAGGAGGCCGCCTACACGGCGGTCATGGACTACGTCGACGCCTTCTACGGCGAGAACGCCACCCTGGCCCGCTCCATCTACGGCAAGCGCGCGGCCTCTTCGATCGTCGCGGCCATGTCCACGATCCGCCGCCGCGAGGAGGCGTTGCGCGGACCGGCCAGCGGCCGCATCGACGCGCCGGTCCCGGAGGAGTTCGTCAGCGCCAGCGGCTCCGACACGGAGTGGCAGTTCGAGGTCGCCGACGACGACGCCTGGCAGCGTGCCGAGGAGACAGTCGTCAGCGCTCGCACCAAGGACAAGGGCAAGGAGCTCGAGCGGATCACCGCGGTCCTGGAGACGCTCCACCAAGCCGCCGCCGCCCCGCCGACGAAGTGGGAGCGGGCCTGCGAGCTGATGGAGAAGCACGGCATCCGCCCCGGCGAGGGGCAGGTGCTGGTGTTCACCGAGTTCGCCGACACCGCCCGCTGGCTGGCCCGCAGATTCGACGAGGCCGGCTTCACCGTCGACACCCTGGAGGGCGCGGTCGGCCACCGCGAGCGCGACCAGTTGCAGCAGCGCTTCCTCGACGGCCAGTTCCAGGCGCTGGTCAGCACCGACGCCGGCGGCGAGGGCATCGACCTGCAATCGGCGCACGTGATGGTCGACTGGGATATCCCCTGGTCGCTGGTGCGCCTCGAGCAGCGGATGGGCCGCCTGCACCGGATCGGCCAGAAGAACCCTGTGCACATCTACCACCTGGTCGCCCCCGCCACCCGGGAGGGCCGCGTCCAGGAGGTCATGCTGCAGAACCTCGAGACCGCCGGGGAGTCGCTGGGCGGCCGGATCTTCGACCTCCTCGACGCGACCGCTGCCCGCGCAGGCTTCGACTACGGCCGCGCCCTGGTCGAAGCCCAGCGCAGCGGCGCCGCCGTGCACGTGCCGGTGCCCGGCGCGCAGGAGCTGCTCGACGTCGCCCGCGAGCTGGTCGCCGACGAGGACAAGCTGCACACGCCGGCCAACACCGCCGAGGCGATGGCTCGCTTCCGCGCCGACCGGCTGGAGGCGATCAACCCAGTCATCGTCGACGCGTTCGTCGACCAGCTGGCACAGGCACGCGCCTGGGCGCTTGGCCCGGGCCCGGCGAAGGGCATCCGCGAGGTCACTGCGCAGGTCCCCCTGCCGCCTGCGCTCGGCGGAGGCCTCGAGCGTCTGGTCGCCGCCGACGGCGCGTCCGTGCGGCAGGCGATCAACGACGGCGCCCAGGGACTCGACAACGTTGTGGTGCTCGGCCCGACCGAGGAGCCATTCTCCGAGCTCGTCGACCTGGCCCTGTCGGAGGGCGAGACCGAGCTCATCCGTGGCACCCAGCTGGTCGATACCGCCGCGTTGACCGGCTACACGCTGCTCATCTACGACGCCGAGGTCGAGGCTCACGACGGCGTCCGCCGCTACCGCCGCAAGGCACCCCTGCTCGTCCGGTTCTCCGGGGCGGGCGCGTTCGAGATCGCCTGGGAATCGCTGATGACGCTGCGCCCGGACACCACCGGGACCGCGGTGGCCACCCTGGCGCCGGCGGTGCGTACCGAGGGGCTGGCGCAGGCGCAGACGGCCCTGACCCGCGAGGTCGACCGCGTGCGCATCGAGCGGGCCGCCTGGGTGGCGAAGGCCCGCGAGCAGCTCGACCAGGTCGAGTACCGCTACCTCGACGAGCTCGACGAGTTGGCCGCCGAGATCCGCCGCGAACGGCGCGACGCCTTCGCTGCGCTCAAGGTCGAGAGGCTGCGGCAGCTGGAGGACATCGGCAAGGTCACCGGCACCGCGCCGCGGCTCGTCGGCTGGGCGCACGTGGCCGCCGGCGCCCGCAGCACCGAACTTGGCTACGACCCCGACAGCGAGAAGCCGGCGGTCGCGACCGTCCTGGAAGAGCTGGAACGGCTCGGCTACGTCGTCGACGACCGGCAGACCGCCTTCGTCGGCTACGACCTGTTCGCCCGGCACCTGCACACCGGCGAGCAGCGGCTGGTCGAGGTCAAGGGCTTCCAGGCCGGGCTCGCCCCCGTGTGGCTCGAGCAGCACGAGTGGGCGCAGGCCCAGCAGCGTGGCGAGGACTACTGGCTCTACGTGGTCACGAACTGCGCGACCGCGCCGACAGTCGTCCTTCGCGCGCAGGACCCGGCCGGGCAGCTGGTCGCCGGGCCGCGACGCATTGAACGATTCCAGATCAAGGTCACCGACCTGAAGCGGCTGATGAAGGACAAGCAGTGAGCATCGACGAGCTCCAGCAGACGAGTGACACCCCGCCGACGCTCAGCACCGTCCAGGACGTGCGCGCCAGGATGATCGACCGGTGGTTCCCATGCGGGCCTGTGGATGCTGCGGTGAAGACCCCTGCGGGTAGCGGGCTGAGCGAAAAGGCTCTGTTCACCTGGTTCGCGTCACGGCCGATCGCTCAAGCGCGCGCAGCCGTCCTGACGACGCTGTTGCCAGACCGGGAGGATCTCCGCCCGGCTGTCGTCGAACTGGTCTCCTCGGGAAGCCGGGAAGCCCGCGACACCATTGAGGCTGTACTCGCCGAGGAGTACCCGGCGGGCCGGCCGGTCGTGCTCGACGTCTTCTCGGGCCGCGGCATCATCCCACTGGAGGCTGCTCGGCTCGGTGTCACGGCGGTCGGTACCGACTTGAGTCCGGTCGCCACCCTGGCTGGCCGGCTACTGGGCGACTACCCCATGCGCCACTGGTCCGGGGAACCGCGGCTGCCGTTCGCTGCCGAGACATCAAGCGACGCGTCGCTCTTCGGCGAGGACGCGCCGAGGCTGTTGAGCGACGTGGCGTCGTTGTTCGCAGAGGTGGGTCGGCGGGCGGCAACCGAGGTCGCCGAGCTCTACCCCGTCAACTCAGCTGGCGAGCATCCGTGGGCTTACCTGTGGGCGCTGAGCATTCCGTGTGACCAGTGCAAGCGGCGTTTCCCCCTCATCGGCAGCATGTCGCTGCGGCATCCGTACGCGCGCACGGACGACCCCGGCCAGGCTCTCTACCTGATCGTCGACGATGACACATGGCGTAGCGAAGTGAAGGACGGACTGCCGGTCCAGGAGCCCTCGTTCGCCGCACCCGTCGGGCGCAAGGGCAAGATCGCGCGGTGCGTGTTCTGCAAGCACACCCACCCCCTCGACGCAGTCAAGGCGAAGGGAGCCAACGGGGAGTTCACCGACGTGCTCATCGCAGTGGCCGACGGCGGAGAGACTCCGCGAAAGGTGTTCCGGGCGCCATCTCAGGCCGACTTCGCCGTGCTCGGAAAGCTCTCGGCACTGCAGTTCGGGCGCGTTGGGGACCTCACGGAGGTGCCCGACGAGCCAATTCCCCCGGGCAATCAGGACACGATCCGGGCCAGCGGCTATGGCTTCAGGACGTACGGCGCGCTCATGAACGCACGACAGACCGCGTACACCGTTGCACTCGTCCGTGCGATTCGTTCCAGCCACAGCGACATGCTCAGGGTGGGTGTCGGATCGGACTATGCCTCCGCGCTCACCGGGTTCGCCGCCGGCACGCTGGTGCGGAAGCTGCGCCGCTCCACCAGGGGCGCACGACTGAACCGGCACGGCAAGCCGGACGGATCGAAGCAAAACCGGCTCGACTGCGACCACATCTTCGCCGACGAGAGCAAGGTCGCCTTCAACCTCGACTACCTCGAGACAGGTCCCGGCGCCGGACCCGGCACATGGGGGTCCATCGCGTCCACGGGCCTCAAGACGCTCGAGAAGGTCATCACGGAAAGCGGTTCCGGGCGCTCCGGGCGGTTCCGTCGCGCTTCTGCAGTAGCCCTGCCCTTCCGGGACAACTCCGTCGACGCGGTCATCACCGACCCGCCGTACTACAACATGATCGACTACGCCGACGCGTCCGATCTCTTCTATGTCTGGCTCAAGCGCGCCTTGTTCGACGTGATGCCCGACCTGTTCGGGGCCGACGGCCTGCAGGACAAGACCGACGAAATCATCATCAAGCGCGGTAACGCCCCTGGGGAGCACCGAACCCGCGAGTTCTACGAGAGCATGCTCAGCCGCGCCTTCACCGAGGCCAAGCGGGTCTTGCGACCCGACGGCCACCTCGTCGTCGTCTTCGGTCACTCCGACCCCGACGCCTGGCTGCGGCTGCTGGGCGCGCTGCGCGACGCCGGCTTCGTCGTCACCAGCTCTTGGCCCTCACGCACCGAGGCCGCCAACACCGGCGTCGCCAGCATCAAGGTGACCGTCGCCATCGGCTGCCGGGTTGCCGCGCCGCAGCGGCCGGTGGCTACCGCCGCGCAGGTCGACCGCGAGGTGACCACCACCGTCAAGGCTGCGGTTCGGCAGTGGGACGCCGACGGCTTGGCGCTTGGGGACCAGCTGATGGCTGCCTACGGGCCGGCGATGGAGGTCTACGGCCGCTACAGCAGCGTGCTACTGCCCAACGGCGAGCAGGCCGACCTTGACCGCTACCTCACCCTGGCCAGGGCGTCGGTGCGGGATGCGACCGCACTCAAACTCGACGAGTTGCCACTGGAGACCTTCGACGCCCCAACGCGGTTCGCTGTCTTTTGGCAGCGGCTGTACGGCCGCACCGACGTCCCGAAGGGCGAGGCGCGCTTCCTCGCTCAGGTCGACAACCTCCGGCTGGAGGAGCTGCGCGGGGCGCTGCTCACCGAGAGCAAGAGCGGCTTCAAGCTGCGCCTGGATGCCTCCAACGGGGTCAGCGAGCGGTCGTCGACGTTCGAGGTCGCGCGGGCGATGGCGAAGGCCTGGGACGACGGCGGCACCGAGGCGGTCGCGTCCGTCATGGCGGTCGCTGACCGGCAGGCCAACGACGCGCACCTGTGGGCGGTCGTCGCCGAGATCGTCCGGCAGCTGCCGGCCAGCGACCCGGTCGCGAAGGCGCTTACGGCAGTCCAGCGCAACGCCGGAACCATCGGAACCATGATCGAGTACGTGGCCGCGGCAGTCGCGGTGGAAACGGACGCGCGGGCGCAGCTCACGCTGTCCTTCGGGGAGGACCAGGCGTGACCACCAGCAACTCCGCTCTGCACTGGGCGGACGTCCTCGAGCTGCGGCCCGAGGTGCGAGCCTCCGACGGGTCAGTCGGCGAGCTGCAGATGAGCCTGCACAAGGCCGTCTACCAGACCGTCGACGTGCCCTACCGCAAGGTCGAGTACTACGGCGACATCACCGAGCCGACCCCGAACCTGGTCGGGTTCTTCGCCCGGGTCGCCCGTCGGCTGGGAACCAGTGCCGATGCGCCGGCGCTGTTTCACCTCGACCAAGGCATGGGCGGGGGTAAGAGCCACGCCCTCGTTGGGCTGTACCACATGGCCAACAGCCCAGAAGAGTTCTTCGCGACGGAGCTGGGTCAGCAGGTGTACGACGAGGCGGCCCGCGACACCGCCACTGTGAACCTCACCGAAGCCGCTGTCGTGACGCTGACCGCGGACTACTTCAGCCCCGGCAGTACAAGCGAGGTGTTCGGTCCGGCGACCAACTTGTTCGAGCGGTTCCTGTGGGCACTCGTCGGCGGCGACATGGACCGCTACCAGCGCCATGTCGCCAGCGGACCCAACAAGGGCACCCTGCAACAGGCGCTGACGGAGACCGGGCGGCCGGTGCTGATCCTGCTCGACGAGCTCATGGATTACGTGATGGCGCTCGCCGACGTCGCCCACATCGACACGATGCCGGGTGAGAAGGCGTTCCTCAACGCGCTGATGGACGCCTGCGACGACGTCCCGCAGGTGGCGTTCGTCGTCGTAATGATCCGCTCCGAGCTTGACGAGCGCGGCTACTCGCCGGCGGCCGTCGACTTCCGCGACTACGTCGGCGCCCGCCTCGTCCGCAACGGCCAGACTGTCGCCGTCACCGAGGCGCAGGACTTCTCCGCGATCATCCGGCGGCGGCTGTTCGAGCTGCCCGACGGCGAGCTGCCCCTCCGGGACCTGACCCGCCGGTACGCCGCCGCTGCCGACGGCGCTTGGCGCCAGCAGGTCTTCGACAAGCTGGGCGCCAACCGCGGCCTGCCCGGCTTTGAGGACCGGACGACGGCTAGTTATCCGTTCCACCCGGAGCTGATGCGGTTGGTGCGCGAGGAGTGGTCGCAGGTCTCCGGCTTCCAGCGGGTCCGCTCGACCGTCGCCATCTTCGCCCGTACCGCGCTGCACTGGGTCACCGAACACAAGGCCGGACGGTGGGCGCCCCCGCTGATCGGCGTCGGCGACATCCCGCTCACCGTCGCACTGGAGCAGCTGCTTTCCTCGGGCCTGCTGCTCGGCAACGATCGGGCCATCCAGGGCTACCGGGCCGTGGCGAACACCGACATCACCAGCACCGACGGCCGCAGTGGCCGGGCGGTAAACGCCGATGCGACGCTGCGCCGCCATGGCGTCACCGTCGACCAGCCCACCCCCGCCGTGCGGATGGCTACCGCGCTGCTGTGCTACTCAATCGTCAGCCGGGGCCAGGGCCGACGCGGCGCCACGAAGGCCGAGCTGATGCTGGCCATCTTCGGGCCCGCCGGCGCACCGGTGCCGTACCCGGCCGCCGAGGAGGTGTTCAACACGCTGACGGGCGACGACGGCCTCGGCGCCCTAGAGGTGACCACCCCCAACAACGCACCGGACCGCTACCACCTGTCGATCAAGCAGACGCTGCGGATGTACTTCACCGCGGCGATGGCTGTCGTCCCGCCCGAGGCCCGCGGCGAGCTGGTGTGGGAGCAGGCGCAGCGGCTGGCCTCGAAGGGCGTCTTCGACAACCTCGTCACCGTCGACAAGCCCACGGACGAGCAGGCGTCGCTGGAGAAGGTCTTCGAGGGCGTCGACAGCACCTCGACGCGCCTGGTGCTGCTCGACCCGCGTCGTTGGACACTGCTCAACGGCAAGGACTCCGCCAGCCGGCAGGAGATCACCGCCCTGCTCGGCCTCGGTGACCGTCCGCTGCGCGTGGACAACGCCGCCAGCTGCGTCGTCGCCTGCGTCAACACCCAGCGCCGCGACATCGCCTTCAAGCGCGCCGCGGAGGTGCTGGCCTGGCGCGAGGTGATCAAGCAGCTCACCGACGACACCGAGGATGAGCTGAAGGAGGCCCGCGCCAAGCACGACGAGGCCCTGGACAAGCTGCGTCGGGACATTGAGCGGGCCTACCAGCACTACGCCTACCTGGTGCGCGCTGGCGAGCTGCATGTGGAGTACAAGCGGTTCGACGAGGACACCCGCACGGCGCTCAACGGCGGCCACGTCTGGGCCGCGCTGATCGACGCCGGACGCGCGACACAACCGGCCGGACTGGCCGCCGGCTACCTGGCCGCTCTGCTGGCGAACTTCGGACGCGACCTGACCCCGCGCGAGATCGTCCAGTCTTTCTACAAGAACCCCGCCTTCCCGCTGGTCACGTCCACCGACGAGATCCGCCGTGTGCTCTACCAGCTGATCAACGATGACTGGGAGCTCGTCGACGCCGACGGCGAGCGTCTGGCGGTGGCTGGCCCGGAGCAGATCGCCATCACCTCCATCAACCAGACGGTGCGACGCCGGGCGCCCGAGCCGGTGATCACGCCGGTCCCGACTTTGGGTGGCGGTGACGAGCCCGGTGGGGGCGCTCAGCCCGGCGGCGGCGAGCAGCCCGGCGGTGGCGGGCAGACGGGCGGTCAGCCGCCCGGCGGAGGCCAGCAGCCGGGGCTGACCACGCCCCCGCAGCCGGATCCCGGACCGACCGTCTACAAGCGGTATCGGGTGCAGCTGTCTAACAAGAGCATCACTGGCGGCGACGCCCGTGAGCAGGCCTGGCAGCTGCTCCAGGAGCTGCGGAAAGTCATTGACCCCGCGAACCAGGCCGATCACCAGCTGCTCAGCCTGGACCTCACCCTGGTCACAGCCGAGGGGCAGCAGGGCGCCATCGGGGCGAAGGCCCAGGCACTTGGCGCCCATGTCACCGCGGAGAACGACGACTTCTAGCCCGGACCAGCACGACGTACGGCAGCGGCGGCCGGCCCTCGGGGCGGCCGCCGCCTTCGGATGCACCCGCCGGCGCCTCCCGACGGTGGCGCGGGGACAGTGTCGTCGAGCCATACGAGTGGGGACATAAGCATGGGCCCCGCCGAACCCTGAGCCGGCGTGACGATGCCCGGCTGATGGCGCCCAGTGAAGGCGACCGCGGCGGTGAATCGGGTCCGGCCGCGGTCGGCGGCGCCGGGGGAGAGGGCGGCGGTCGCGCGGCTGTCGACCCCGGCGTTCTTGCCGGACTCTCACCCGGTGCGGTCAAGGTCGGCGCTGACCGGCCGAAACTGTCTGTGGGCATCTGTAGGCTGAGGTGCTCGGGGAGGAGGGCACATGTTGGTCGTGGATACCGCGCTGGGCCGCGCCGTGATGGCCCGCGCCCGTGCTCACGGTCTCGCGCTCGACGAGCTAGCGGCGCGGCTCGACCTCCCGATGTCTGATCTGAGCGCCTTCCTGTCCGGAGGCCGCCGGCTCGGCGGGGGGCTCGCCAGTAGTCTTGCCCGGGCGCTCGGAGACCCGCCCAGCTTCTGGCTGGATCTAGATCGGGGGACAGGCGGCGGGGTGGCTACCCGGGACCCCTGGGTTGAGGCCGTGCAGACGTACCGGACCGAGACACTCAAGGTCCTTCGTGATCGAGGTCATGTCACGGCCAAGCGCAACCAGCCCACGCGCCTGGCCGCCGAGTTGGCCGAGTTCTTTGGCTGCCAGCCGACCGAGACCCCAGATCTCGTGCCCGCATCGTTCCGGCAGTCGTCGGCTCACCCCGTCGCTCGAGATGCGGTAGAGGTGTGGCTTCGGCTCGCAAACAAGCAGGCCGCGCTAGTGGCGGACGTCGAAAGCGTCCCCGGCTTGAACCCTGTCGCCCTCCGCTCTCTGCTGCCAGGCCTCGTGCAGGTCGGCAGTGCGATGCCCAATGACTACCTGGCCGAGGTCAAGGCGCAGCTCGCGGACGTCGGCGTCGCCGTGCTCTTCCAGCCGGATGTCCCCGGAACCCGGTTGTCCGGCGCCTCTTGGCCGACTGAACAAGGTCATGGCGTCGTCGCCATGACCCTGCGCTACCGCACCGACGACTTCTTCTGGTGGACCCTCTTCCACGAGTGCGCCCACCTGCTCCTGGGGCACGGTCTCGTCCTGGATAGCGTTGACGCGCAAGATCACCGCGGGGCTCAAGAGGGCGCTGCTGACGAGTTGGCACGGGAGCTGCTTCTTCCCGAGCGATGGGACGGCGAGCTCACCAAGGTGAGCGGTGCACGGGTGCAGAGCCTTGCTGAGCGGCTTGGCGTGCCGGCCGGTGTGCTCGTGGGGCAGTTGCAGCACTCGCGTGGGCTTCCCCCTCACTGGCTTCGTCAGCTGAAAAAACCCATGCCCAAACCGGCCGACCTCGAGGTTTCCGGTCTCCCACATCCCACGGGGCCGGAGTGGGAGGCCGCCATGGCTGAGCTCCTGCGACAGGCGCCGCCGACGTCTTGACCGACGCGATCTACGCGGAGCTTGGCAGCAAGAGTCATCGGGAGCTCCTCAACGGGTTCGAGTGCTGCCCTCCACACCCCAAGGTCGCGGGACGCCGACGGTGCCCCGAGCCGTGGGCCCATCTCGTTCAGACCCACATCCGGACGGCCGCGGTTTCGCGCGGCTTCATCGCCGCTCCCGAACCAACGGACCACCGACTGCTCTTGTTGTTTGATGGAGACCAGCTCGTGGCGGTCGGTGCCCATGAGCGGATGCCATCGACCTCGCTGCCCAGTCGTTCCATTGAGTTCCTGGCGGTCCGACATGATCTGCGGCGTAAGGATCTGTCCAATGGCCGCAGGTGTGTGGACGTGCTCCTGGACGTCGTCATCGAGGACGCCGTCGGTCGGGACCCACTTCTGACGCACTTCGAGGCCCGCATCGACCAGCGGAACCTGGCATCGCTCGGCTTTATGACTCGGCGCGGCGCCCAGATCTCGCAGACCGTGGTGTCCGGTTGCCATCCGGTGGTCCTCTACCCCTAGCGCCACCCGTGTCGCCGCTAGGACGGTGCACACCGTCCGCTCTCTTCAGCGCCTGCGGGCTTGCGGCGGACGCTCCGTAGCTCGTCCCGGCCGTCACACCGGTCGTCACCAGCTTGCAGAGAACCCCGATGACTGCCGGCGCACAGGGAGTACCACCGCCCTTGTTCTGGCAGGTGAGTGAGAGAGAGGACTACGGCGTGGTCTTGGGGACCACGTCGGACGCATGACTTTTAATCCGCTTGCTGACACGGCTGGGCCGCGACAAAGGAGCGGTGGCGCCCCCGAGCGAGTTACATATGCCGGTTCGTACAGATGTCGTTGCTCAACTGCCTCTGCGCGGCCATCCCCGCCCGTGAGCGGGTGATCACCTGCGAAGAGGTGTTCGAGCTTCGTGTGCCCCTGCCCGACGTCGTCTCCATGCAGACCCGCCAGCCCAACCTCGAGGGTGCCGGTGAGATCCCGCTGCGCCGGCTGGTGAAAGAAGCCCTGCGGATGCGGCCCTCCCGGATCGTCGTCGGCGAGGTGCGGCAGGAGGAGTGCCTCGACCTGACGCAATCGGCGTGATCAGCTACCGGACCCGTCCTTGCCTGGCGAGAACGCTGGTCACGTTCGCGCCCGAGAATGTCGGCTAGCGGTCGTCATGCGGGCGGCCTCGCGTCACCCAAGGCCGGGGTCGTTGGACTCTGGCACCCTCGGTGCCTGTAGGGCACTCTCTCTCGTCTCAACTGGAGACGCTCGAACCGCCTGGGCCAAAAGATGTCCGCCGCCTTCTGACGTTGGCCGAAGATTCCGCTGCGATCGCCCGATCCGAGCACGACTGGGATATCGCTGGATCACTCCTACTGGATCACTTTTTGAGGTACCAAAAAGCGCTGAACCATCAACCGCGGATTGGAGCACATACATTGCCGTCTCCGTATCGATGCCTGGCCACGGGGAAGGTGTCCCGATCTCGTAACGGGAAGACGGCGAAGCAATGTTCGCCACTCTTACCAGGGGAGGGCCAATCATGGCCCCCAGGTCGCACGTCATCCGACTCCGCTTGATCTTCACAGCCTTCACAGCGCTGACGCTTGTCCTGTTGTCGTCCTTCACTTCCCCCGCCTCGGCTATGGGACAGTTTCCGGACGCAGGTTGGTGGGGTCCCGGTTCGTCAGTCCGCATATACGATGGACCGGAAATCCGAGTCGACTGGACCACAAATTACGTGTATCCATATCAGGATGAACCGCTCTACATATACTACGATGTAATTTACATCAACAAGACGGATCATATTGTGTATTTGAGCTGCAGCGGCTGGAGTGATCCCGCCTTATCTAAGCAGCACGTCTATCGGGATGGCAGGTACATTGGGTATATAGCGGCCGAAAAGACTCTTTGCAGTCAAGACCCGAACTGGAACGCCAGCCTCGGGCCGCAACGGCGTGTTGCAAGCTGGGCCATCTTTCACAACGTTCCATGGAACGGCGACAGGGTTTCACTAGAATGGGGTAACCTCGGTCAGTCAAGCTACGAGAATCCATACGCCGTGAGTCTCGGGGGATCACCCCCACCGAACCCTTAATTTGCCCTGACGCCTCGGCTCTCTTGGCGTTGACGCCCGACACTGCTGGATAGACCGTGGGTGGTGTTTTCCTCGCCCCGTCCGAGGGTCTTGCCAGCCACGGTCCGACCTGCGAATCTGTTCGGAAACTAGTCAGTTGCTTAACCCAACTGACCCGAAGCGGAGAGCAGGGCCTGTGTCAAGTGCAAACGGGGGCGACATGATCGGCACTCCGGAGGCTCCACCACAGAAGCCCGAGAAGAAGCGGCGTGGGCGGTGGCTGCTTCTCCCGGTGGTTGCGTTCGGCGCGTTCATCCTCACCGGCTGCGGCCCGGCCGCTACCACTTCATCGTCCTCATCGGCGGCGGCGGCAGCGTCGGCGTCACATTTGGCGGCGGAGAACTCGGCCATCGCCGCTCAATCCTCGGCCGTGGCGAAGCTCTCGGCGGACGCGGCGGCGTCGTCGGCGGCCGCCGAGTCGTCCGCCCAGGCGGCCCAGGCGGCAGCCCAGGCGGCGGCCGAGTCGTCGGCGGCGGCGGCAGCCGAGTCCTCCGCCCAGGCGGTCCAGGCGGCAGCCGAGTCATCAGCGGCGGCAGCCTCGGCGTCGGAGGCGGCAGCGTCGGCGTCGGAGGCGGCGGCACTCGCTGCGTTGACCGCAGGGCAGCGCAACGCGCTGGACAAGGCTCTGCAGTACCTCGCGATGGAAGCCTTCTCCCGCATGAGCCTGATCAGGCAACTGTCGTCGAGCTACGGCGACGGCTTTTCTGTCTCGGACGCCACCTACGCCGTGGACCATCTGAACGCCGATTGGAACCAGGAGGCGGCGAAGAAGGCCAAGGAGTACCTCGCGATGCAGTCCTTCTCGCACGCCGGGCTGGTCCAGCAACTGTCGTCGAGCTACGGCGACGGCTTCACCCGGGCGCAGGCCGAGTTCGGAGTGCACGCGGCCGGCCTTTGACCGGCTCATTGCAGTCTGAGCGACATCGGCTGGAGGCTGGCGTTACGGCGCGCAGCGTCACCACGTTGCGGTCATGAGCGACCTCGAACAGTGGTGGGCAAGTCTCAAACCGGAGATGCGGCGACGTTTAAAGGACAACCCGTGGGCCCTGTACTACGCACCCGCCCCGGGCACGTCCATACGTGCGCGCTGAGTGCTGATTAGGGAGACATGGACCCATGGGCTCGCCCTGCGAGTCGATGCCGAGCACACAGGGCCTCGCTGCCCGGGGACGGAGTGCACGTTGAGTGATTACGAGACTGCTAGCCAGTGGGAAGAGGCGGTCGAGCGGTTCAAGATGGATCAGCTCGAGGCTCAGACCTTGGCAGCTCAAGCGACTGCCCGTTCGGTTGAACGAATCCAGTGGTACCTCTCACGGTTCTACGGGGTTCTCGCCATCATGCTGCTCTTCAACCTGATTTCCTCCGTGATCACCCTCATTAACTCGCTGTAGATCGCTACGGGTCCCGGTGAGTGTTTGCGGGGAACCTGTGCAGTAGGTCTGCTTCCGGCTAATGAACTAGCCCTCCGACCTGCGTGTATGTCGGTCACTACGGTTCTTCAGGTCTTCCGGCCAGGCCCACTCTGCCGACGGCTTCCCCCCCGGAGTGAGGTCGTCCAGCAGCTCGTGCAGCCGCCGAGTCAGCTCGCTGAGGTTGTTCGCCAGCCTGTCCAGATCGTCGTACGAACCAAAGATCGTTCCCGTAGTGCCGTCACGGTAGAGGCGTCGCCCCATCAATGCGCCGGACGGCGGTTCCAGCCAGTCAGCGTGAACGATGTTGTTCCGACTGAGCCACAGCTTCTTGAGGGTGGCCCAGTCCAGAAGTTCGCCGATGCGTCGCATGGTGTCGTTGTCTGGCTGGGCTGCAACGAGCTTGCGCAGTTCGGTGTTGAGCCGGGACCAATCCACAGGAACGGTCGCGTCGAGGTTGTTCCACCGAGAGCCGCCGCTCAATACGTGGGCAAGTCGCTGCAGTGCGTACTCAGCTCGCCCACCGGCCACGGTGACAGCGCCTACACGCAGGAAGAGTTGCACTCGGCGCTCGTTCAGAACGACTGCCCGGCGGTCGGCTTCAGCGGTCACCCGGGCACCGTAGATGAGCTCAGGCACCGGTTCACGTATGTGTGGAGGGCCCTGCCAGGCATGAAGTACATCTGGCTTTCGGTTCCGCGTCGCGCTCCCCGAGGGCTTAGACCGCGGTCACTCGCACCGCCGAGACTCCCTCAAGCCACACAACGCGGGATAGGGGGTAGGCGTTCACTCGACTGTCGTCCTCGCTGTCAGTCTCGCGGATCTGGATCAGAAGGAGTCCGTCTCGGACCGCAAAGAGGGCATTAGCAGCCACTGCAACAGTCTGGCCGTCGTCACCTAGGACGTAGATGGTCACGGCTCGGTGCACTCGGCCATCTGCGTAACTGGTCACCATCATGGCGTGAACGTATGGAACGCCGGCCGGGTACGGCTCGGCGCGAGCCGCAGGAACCCGCTGCAACCTGTGTAGTCCGCTCTGGGGTATCCATTTAACCGGAGCACCGCAGGTCAGCGGCGTGTAGACGGTCGCCGGCCTCGCGTCCGGGCCGTCCTTGCAAGCCAGGAAGAGCCGCCGCCTGGAAGCCCGTTTCAAGCCGATGATCTGGGCATTCGTCAGCAACAACCCAGCACCAAGTCACGCCGGCCGCGCCACCACCTTTGTCGAGCTGGGGCCAACTCCGCTTAGATGGATACCCCAGAGTCCGCTTGTCTTCGAGCTGCGAGTCCACCGCCCCCACGTGATGGTGATGTCGCCCCGTCGGCCATTTTCGGTTTAGACGACAAGTTGCGCCCTCCGCCACAGGGCCGTCTCCTCGTACCCGGCATATCGAGTGCGGATTCGGTCGTTCGAGAACTCGAGCACTACGTAGCGTTCCCAGCATATTGCTGCCGCATACTTGTCCCTCGACCTGATCGCTTCGGCGATGGCCTTGGCTGGCTTGACTAGGATAGGGCTTGCGTACTTAGCGGCGACCGGAAGAACTGGGAGGTCGATGTCATCTACCTCCAAAGCGATGCACGTGACGCCTCCTGTGCACTCGACGCGCCATTCACCCCCGATCTTGCCTATCAGAGTCTTCGCGATGATCTTCTGAATCGGCGCTAACGGCGTTTCGGACCGCCGGTATCGATGGTTCTCGCCAAGCTCATAAACGGCCTCTTTGCTCGTGTCGCATACGGTATTCCACACTTGTGGAGGTTTCCAGCCATCCTTGAACGCCCTGGCTAGTCCCCGATAGCCATGTCCGTACTTGTCCAACAATGGTCGAAACGGGCTGTCTACCCTCCATGTCCCAACTAGCCTGGCATCCAAGTCTTCCAAATCTGTAGGCACGAAATACCCCTAACTCCACGGATGCGCCCCGAACGAAAGAGCTAGCCAGTAGTAGCTCACTGTCGCGAGGTTCAGCCGAGAAGCGCAAGGGGTACGTGCTTACTCGTCGACGGCGCGCCGAACCCTCGTTACCAGACGCCTGCGGCGACTGTTCGGCCCGACCTGGATCCGGTTGCGACGGTCTTCCCCTGCGACTGGCGACTCGCCAGCGGCCTAGTGACGCACGTCAACAGAGTCAGGTCACCTGTGCAGTGCGCTCTTCTTCCAGCTTCGTGTGCCCCTGCCCGACGTCGTCTCGATGCAGACCCGCCAGCCCAACCTCGAGGGTGCCGGTGAGATCCCGCTGCGCCGGCT
>JAODNJ010000534.1 GCA_025465155.1 Frankiales bacterium | reverse complement strand
GGCTGCGCCCGCCCAGGCCCACACGGAGACGAACCCGCACGGCCCGTCGCTCTCCCTGACGCGGGCGCAGGACCACGTCATCCACGAGGCCACCGAACGGTTGCGGACGCCGGAGGCGGCGATCGCGGCCGGTTACCTGCCCACCGACGCCTGCACCGAGCTGCCGGGCACCGGCGGGATGGGCTACCACTACGTCAACCCCACGCTGGCCGGCGACGGGCGCATCGACCCGAGGCACCCCGACATCCTGGTGTTCGTCCCGGGCCCCAACGGACGCAGGGTGCTGGGCGCCGCGGAGTTCTTCCAGCCCGACGCCGACCAGGACATCGCAACCACGGGAGATCGGCCGTCCCTGTTCGGCCACCCCTTCGACGGCCCGATGCTGGGTCACGAGCCGGGTATGCCGATCCACTACGACCTGCACGTCTGGCTCTACAAGAAGAACCCGGCCGGCGAGCTGGCGCCGTGGAATCCCCGGGTGACCTGCCCAGCGGTCAACTGATCACCAGGTCCTCTCCGCCGCCTCCCGTCCACGTCCGGCTCGTCGAGCCACGTGGGCGGGAGGCCCCAGGCGGCCGAGCGCAGGACGTGGGCGGCCGACCTCCTCAGAGCAGCGCGTCGAGGCCGTCGTCCACCGGCATGGCCAGCCCCACCTCGACCGGCGGCCGGTGCAGCTGGTCGAGTCCGCGCATCCGCGCCGCGTGCAGGGCCAGCAGCAGGTTCAGCCGCAAGGTGGGGTCGGACGTGAACGGGCCGAGCATCCGCTCCAGCTTGCCGATGCGGTAGCGCATCGTGTTGTAGTGGAAGTGCAGGCGGCGGGCGGACTCCGCGACGTTGAGGTTGGTCTCCAGGAGCACCCGGAGGGTCTCGCGCAGGTCCGCGGAGTCGAGGTCGCTCGCGTCGGCTAGCGGGCCGAGCACCTCGTCGACGTACGACCGCAGCTCCGTGCTGTCGGGGATCAGTGACAGCAGGCGGAAGACGCCGAGCTCGTCGAAGTGCGTGACCGACGATCCGCCGTGGATCTCCTGCCCGACACCGAGGGCCCGCTGCGCCTGCCGGTGTGCCTCGCCCAGCGCGCCGAGCGTCCCGGCCGGCCGGCCGATCCCCGTGCCGAGCAGTCGACCGACCCTGCGGAGCCGGGCGTTGACCCGGGAGGTGACCGCCGAGACGAGCGCGGAGATCTCCTCGGGGCTGCGGCCGTCCAGCGGCAGGACCGTCACGATCTCGGTGGCCAGGCCCGCCACCGCGGCGCCGGAGACCTCACCCTCCAGCGCGGCCCGCCAGCCGTCGGCCAGCCGGTCGAGGACGTCCAGCGCCCTGGTGGGATCGGCGACGGCGTCGGCGACGGTCTCGGTCGCGGTGACGAGGACGACGACCGGACCGTCCAGCCGCCAGCCGAACGAGCGGGTGTAGGCGAGGGCGCGCTCGGTGTGCCCGAACGAGCCGCTGACCAGCCGGCGTACGAGATCGCCCTGGAAGCGCAGCTCCACCGAGTGCACGGCCTGATGCCGGATCACCGACAGCGCCGATACGACGGCCGCCCGCTCCAGCACCCCGCCGGCCCCGATCGGCATGGCGCCGGTGCGGTGCACCGCGACCAGCCAGCCGTGCCGCTGCTCGCCGGCCATGATGGGCGCCACCGCGTACTCGCCGACGCCACCGGGGAGCTCGTGGTGGCCGGGAACCAGCAGGATGCCGTCGGCGGGTGACAGGTCGGCGTCGGCCAGCACGTCCGCGGGGGTGACGACGCTCTGGTCGGCGCGCACGCCGGACAGTCGCCGGGAGGGCGCCAGTTCGGCCATCGCGTCGTCGGCGGCGGCGTCGAGCAGCCAGAGCCAGTCGCTGATCTCGGCGACGTCGGCCGGCGGCCCGGCGCTGGTGACGATCTCCCGGTCGGGGCCGAGGCCGAGGACGGCGGCGCCCTCGAGGAACTCGGCGAGCTGATGGGTGACCTCCGGCAGGCCGCCGCCGCTCAGGGCGACGTCGATGAACTGGTTGTGCATCCGCGAGGACAGGGCGAGTGCCTCGCCCTGCTTCCGGACCACCTCGCCGAGGACCTCCGACACCAGTTCGTCCATGCGGACACCCGGGGGCAGCGCCAGGACCGGCAGTCCGCGCCGGTCGGCCTCGGCCAGCACCTCGACCGGCACCGGCGGCGGCCCGTCGAGGCGCCGGAAGGCCAGAGCGGCGGTGCCCATGGACGCCAGCCGTTCCACCAGGGCGCGGCAGTTGACGGGGTCGGCCGGAGGCAGCCGCGCACCGAGGACCACGAGCACGTCGGTTCCGGCCACCGCCAGCGGGTCGGAGGGGTCGTCGACGACCATGTGCCGCACCACGCGGGTCAGCCCCGCGGCGCCGGCCACCACCGACGTACCGGCCAGGCCGGGCAGCGCCAGCGCCTCGGCCAGGGTCAGGCCCATGCGCTCCTGCCAGCTCGGCTGCTGCTCACGGAACGCACCGGGGAGCGCACTATCGGGGGACGTCCAGTGGTGACCGCGCGCGACCAGTTCATTACGAACCGATGGAGCGATCACAGACGTATCACCCTGCGTCACGACGCGTCTCCTTCCAGTCGTCATCCAGAGTGCCACACCGGGCGGTACTGTCAGGTGTGCCTGGACGGCGGACCCCATTCTTGGCGACTTCCGCCATAAGAGGGCGTGCGACGCGCCGCATAGGTTCGAAGCCCGGTCCCCCCGATCGGGGGATGGTAGGCCGTCGCTCCAGCGTTGCGGTGAGCCTAGATCCTCCATCGAGGGCCGGCCGGGCGGGGGGGTCCAGAGGACGGCTTCTCCGCTCGCATCTCTGTGAAGGGCCGCCCATGCGCACCGTCGACGACACCACCGGTACCCGGACCCGCCCCCTCCCCGGACGCGCAGCGCGCGCCGGCCTTCCCACCATTCCGCTCCCCCGAGAATCGGCCCAGGCGGCCGCGCGCACGGCGCCGGTGTCGCGCGCGGCCACGGCCGTGCCCGCCTCCGCCAGCACGGGTGTGGCCGAGTTGCTACGCGGGCCCGTGCACCCCGCCCGCGTGCTGATGAGCCTCCCGGCCGCGGTCTACCTGCACGTGCCCAACGAGCGCGGCGGTGACGTCGTCGGCGTGCTCACCAGTGATGCCGCCCGGCTGCCGCTGGGCTGCGTGCTCTTCCGGCCGAGCAACGGCCAGCCCCTGGTAGCCCTGCCGAGCGGGGCTCCGGCCGAGGTCGGGGGCGGCCGGATCGTCGTCGGCGATCTCGCGGTCAGCGCCGCGGCGTGGTGGGACCCGCGTCCCCGCCTGCCGCGGCCGCGGCCCGCGCTGCTCCCCGAGGGCGTCCGCCAGCTGCGCAACTCGCTCTTCGGCGAGGGTGTGCCGCACAGTGCCTTCACGCTGCCCGGCCTGCCCACGGGCCCGGGCGGTCCACTGGCCGCACTGCGCGGCGCCGTCCGACGGGCGGACCTCGAGGCGGCGCTCCGGACGGCGGTCCGGCTGATCGGCCTCGGCCCCGGGCTCACCCCCGCCGGCGACGACGTCATGGCCGGCACCATGGCGGGCCTGGTTCTCCTCGGCCATCCGGCCGCGGAGCGGTTCGCCGCCGGCGTCTTCGCGCTCGCCGCGGGGCGGACCACGGAGCTGTCCCGGGCGCTGCTGCGGCACGCGGCCTGCGGCAGGGTCAGCGGCGAGTACGCCGCCGTCCTGCACGGGCTGGTCGGCGAACGGCCGCTCGGTCCGGCGATCGCCGGCCTGCTCGCGACCGGCGCGACCAGCGGCCGGGCCATGGCCCTCGGTCTCTGCACCGCCATCGATCTGGTGGACCGGACCGCGCGCGTGCAGTAGGCCGCTCGGCCGGAATCCGTTGTCTCGAGCCCCCTCCCGCCGCGCGGGAGGGGGCTCGCGGCGTCACCGGGCTCCGTGCGCCTCGTCGTAGCCGTAGTCCCCGCCGGTCAGCGGGGAGGCGGGGCCGGACCGCCGCTGCGGCTCCGGATGCCCCTCGGCGCGGGGGCGTGTCCGGGCACCTCGCGGGACGTCGTGCGCCAGGTCGTACCCGTAGTCCGCGCCGGGATCGGCGGGCGCGGGAGCCGCGTCGTCAGGATCTGTCATCGCCCACTCCTCGACCGCCCGCTGCGCAGGAGCCGATTGTGCTCCACGTGGCGGCTTCCCGGCGGTGTCCCGGGCGGGTCAGATGCGGGACGCGTGGATCCTGGTGACCAGGATGGCGCGGGCGCCGAGCTCCCAGAGCTCATCCATGACGCGGTTGGTCTCGGTCTGCCGGACCATCGCCCGCACGGCCGACCAGCCGTCGGTCTGCAGCGGGCTGACGGTCGGCCCCTCCAGCCCGGGCGTGATCGCGGTGGCCTTCTCGAGCAGCTCGTTCGGGCAGTCGTAGTCGAGCAGCACGTACTGGCGGGCCACGAGCACACCCCGCAGCCGGCGGCGCAGCTGCGCCACGGCCGGGATCTCCTCGGCGCCCTCGCGGCGGACCAGGATCGCCTCACTGGAGAGCACGGCAGCGCCGATGGTCTGCAGCCCGGCGGCCCGTAGCGTCGTCCCGGTCTCGACGACGTCGCACACCGCGTCGGCCACGCCCAGCCGGCAGGCGGTCTCGACCGCACCGTCCAGCTTGACCACGGCGGCCTTGATGCCGGCCTCGGCCAGGTAGCGCTGCAGGAGGACGGGGTAGGCGGTGGCGATCCGCATGCCGGCGAGCTGCTCGAGGCGCTCGATGCCGGACTCCGCCGGAGCGGCGAACCGGAACGAGGAGCGGCCGAAGCCCAGCGGCATGACCTCGACCGCGCTCGGCCCCTCGCCGTCCGGGGGCGCGGTCTCCAGGAGCATGTCCCGCCCGGTGATGCCGACGTCGAGAGTGCCGGCGGCGACGTAGACGGCGATGTCCCGCGGCCGCAGGTAGAAGAACTCCGTGTCGTTCTCGGGGTCGTAGACCGCGAGGTCGTTGGTGCTGCGCCGCTGCCGGTAGCCGCTCTCGGCGAGCATCTCGGC
>JAODNJ010000522.1 GCA_025465155.1 Frankiales bacterium | reverse complement strand
AGATCGTCACCGGCCGGCACGCCGACTTCGACCGGCTCCGGCAGCGCGACGGCCTGTCCGGCTACCCGAACCGGGCCGAGTCGGAGCACGACCTGGTCGAGAACAGCCACGCGTCAACGGGTCTGTCCTACGCGGACGGCCTGGCCAAGGCGTTCCAGCTCTCCGGCGCCCGCCGGCACGTCGTGGTCGTCGTCGGCGACGGCGCGCTGACCGGCGGCATGTGCTGGGAGGCACTGAACAACATCGCCGCCGACCCGGACCGCCCGGTCGTCGTCGTGGTCAACGACAACGGCCGCTCCTACTCGCCGACCATCGGCGGCGTCGCGGACGCGCTGGCCAGCCTGCGGCTGCGGCCGGGCTACGAGCAGGCACTGCTCGCCGTTCGGCAGGCGCTGCACAAGGCGCCGGTCGTCGGGACGGCGCTCTACGACGCGCTGCACGCGATCAAGAAGGGCCTCAAGGACGTCCTCTCGCCGCAGGGCATGTTCGAGGACCTCGGCCTCAAGTACGTGGGCCCGGTCGACGGCCACGACGTGGCGACGCTGGAGTCGGCGCTGCGGCGGGCCCGCTCGTTCGGCGGGCCGGTGATCGTGCACGCCGTCACGACCAAGGGTTTCGGCTACCCGCCCGCCGAGACCGACGAGATCGACGCCTGGCACGCGACCGGGGTCTTCGATCCCGACAGCGGGGCCAGTGCCCGCAAGACCGGGCTGGCCTGGACCGACGCGTTCTCCGACGAGCTGGTGCGCATCGGCGGCGAACGGCCCGACGTCGTCGCGATCACCGCGGCGATGCTGCACCCGACCGGGCTCGCCTCCTTCGCCGAACGCTTCCCGGAGCGGACCTTCGATGTCGGAATCGCCGAGCAGCACGCCCTGACGTCGGCGGCCGGCCTGGCGATGGGCGGGCTGCACCCTGTCGTCGCCGTCTACTCGACGTTCCTCAACCGGGCGTTCGACCAGCTCCTCATGGACGTCGCATTGCACGGCCAGCCGGTGACCGTCGTGCTCGACCGCGCCGGTGTCACCGGCGACGACGGCGCCTCGCACAACGGCATGTGGGACATGTCGATCCTCTCCGTGGTGCCGGGCCTGCGCCTCGCGGCGCCGCGCGACGAGGCCACCCTGCGCGAGGCGTTGCGCGAGGCCGTCGCGGTCACCGAAGGCCCCAGCGTCGTCCGTTTCCCGAAGGGGTCGCTGCCACCGGACCTCCCGGCCCTGGAGCGGCGCGGCCCGGTCGACCTGCTGCGGGCCGGCGCCCGGCCGGACGTGCTGCTGGTCGCCGTCGGCTCGATGGTCCCGACCTGTCTGGCCGCGGCCGAGCGGGCCGCCGACCACGGCATCGAGGTGACCGTGGTCGACCCGCGCTGGGTGCTCCCCGTGTCCGACGAGCTCGTGGCGCTGGCGTCCGGTTTCCGGCTGGTCGTCACGGTGGAGGACGGCGGTCGGGCCGGCGGGGTCGGGACCACCCTCACCCAGGCCCTCCAGGACCGGGAGATCGACGTGCCGGTGCGCTCGCTCGGCCTTCCCCAGCGCTTCTTCGAGCACGCCAGCCGGGGGCAGGTGCTGGCCGACGCCGGACTGGGCGAGCAGGACGTCGCCCGCCGCATCGTCGAGTGGAGCGCCGTGCTCGGCGAGCGGGCCGAGGGCAGGGACCGTGACGTCGTCGCCGGCGAGACCGTCGAGGGCACCCGTGACTGAGCCGAGCGGCGAATGGGTGATCGCCGAGATCCAGGTCGCGCCCTCACCTCCGGGGACCGCCGAGAACCCGCACGCCTACGTCGAGGCCGCGATCGAGGTCATCGCGGCCTCGGGGCTCCGCTACGAGGTCGGGCCGCTCGGCACGACGCTCGAGGGCGACGCGGACGCGGTCTGGGACACCCTGCGGGCCGCGCACGAGGCGATGATGATCGCCGGCGCCGGCGGCGGGCTCTCGCACGTCAAGATCGCTTCGGTGAACCGCACCATGGAGAGCCTCACGCACAAGTTCCGCTGATCCGCGCCGAACGCACGAGCGCCGTCGCCCTTCCCGGGCGGCGGCGCTCGTGCGTTCACACCGATTGACATGTGACCGTTTGGTCACCTATCTTCGCGGCGTGGCCGACGACGACCGCGTTTTCAAGGCGCTGGCCGATCCGACGCGCCGGTTCCTGCTCGACCTGCTGTTCGCGCGTGACGGCCGGACGCTGACCGAGCTCGAGTCGCAGCTGGAGATGACGCGCTATGGCGTCATGAAGCACCTGCGGGTGCTGGAGGAGGCGGATCTCGTCGTCCCCCGGCGGCACGGGCGGGAAAAGCGGCACTTCCTCAACCCGGTGCCGATCCGCGAGATCCACGACCGGTGGATCGACAAGTACACGGAGCGCCACGTCGCGGCGCTTCTCGACCTCAAGCAGGAACTGGAGAGCGACCATGACGAGCACTGAGGCGTCGACCGCCGAGCGCGCGACCGGCACGACGCAGATCCATCGCGTCTACATCAAGGCCACGCCGGAACGGATCTGGCAGGCGATCACCGATCCGGAGTGGAACGGCCGGTACGGCTACTCGGCGCCCGCCGAGTACGAGCTTCGGGCGGGCGGTGGCTACCGCTCGTTCGCCACCGAGGAGATGAAGCGGGCCTCGGCGGAGATGGGCTGGCCGTGCCCCGACGTCATCGTCGACGGCGAGGTGCTCGAGGCGGACCCGCCCCGCCGGCTGGTGCAGACGTGGCGGATGCTCATGGACCCGACCCCGGCGGCCGAGGGCTTCAGCCGGCTCACGTGGGAGATCGAGGGCCCGGGACAGGACGGCGTCTGCCGGCTCAGCGTGACCCACGAGCTGGCGGGCATGCCGAGCCTGTACGCGATGACCGTTGGCGACAACGAGTTCGGCGCCATGGGCGGCGGCGGCTGGCCGTGGATCCTCAGCGACCTCAAGACGCTGCTGGAGACCGGCGAGTCCTTCCCCAAGGGCTGAGAGAGGACCCCGTCCTCCTCACCCCTCGCACGCTGGGGGCGAGCCTCTGGACGGGGCCACCGGTGGCCCCGTCCAGAGAACGCTCACGCAGGGAGGGAGGCGACGCCGCGTGGGAGGAACCGCCCGCCGGTGACCTGCTCCGCGACGCCGGCCCGGTCCAGGTAGGCGGAGATGCCGCCCAGCCAGAACGGCCACCCGGCCCCGAGGATCATGCACAGGTCGATGTCCTGCACCGCCTGGACGACGCCCTCGTCCAGCATCAGCCGGATCTCCTGGGCCAGGACCTCGACGGCCCGGTCGCGCACCTGCTCGCCGGTGAGCGGCGAATCGCCCGCGTCGATGCCGGAGAGCTCCGGGTCGACGACGCCGGGTTCGCTGTACACCGACGACTTCCCGAGCTCCACCATCTTCCGCAGCCCCTTGCCGACCGAGAAGCGGTCGGGGAAGGCCTCGTGCATCCGCTCGGCCACGTGCAGCGCCACCGGCGGCCCGACCAGCGAGAGCAGTTCGAACGGCGTCATCGGCAGCCCCAGCGGGTCCAGGGCGCGATCGGCCACGGCCACCGGCGTGCCCTGCTCCACCGCCGAGGTGATCTCACCGAGGAACCGGGTGAGCAGCCGGTTGACGACGAACGCCGGGGCATCGGCCACGAGCACGCACGACTTCTTGAGCTGCCTGCCGACGGCGAACGCGGTGGCCAGCGTCGCGTCGTCGGTCCGCTCGGCGCGCACGACCTCGAGCAGCGGGAGCACCGCCACGGGGTTGAAGA
>JAODNJ010000472.1 GCA_025465155.1 Frankiales bacterium | reverse complement strand
GGCGGCGGGCTGGGACCTCGGTACCGCCGCGGACGACGTCCGCGCCATCACCGGCCGGATCGACCTGGTGCACCTGAACAACAGCCGGGATCCGGCGGGATCCGGCCGCGACCGGCATGCCCCCCTCAGTGGCGGTGAGATCCCGACCGAGCTGCTCGTCGAGGTCGCCCGGGCCGCCGACTGCCCCGTCGTGCTCGAGACCCCGGGCGACGCCGCGGCCCACGCCGGTGAGATCGCCCTCCTCCGGGCCGCCCTGTCCTGACGCGTGGGGCCCGGAGGTCGCGGAGGAGCGAAAGGCGGCGCTCGGCTCAGCTGGGGAACGGCACCTGGCCGCGGTGCGACCCGGAGCCTCGCACCGCCGTGGAACGTCGCACCGCCGTGGAGCGTCGCAATGTCAAGGCGTCGGGGGCGCCGTCCAGCACGCCACCCGCCGGGTCGTCCGTGCCCGGCCAGGTGGCACGGACGACGTCGCCGTCGGGGCGCCAGATGTCACGCACGACCAGTCCCATGAGGACCACGACGGCGAGATCGCGCACGCCGACGGCAAGGAAGAACCACTGGATGTCGACGCCCTTGTTGCCCGAGCCGAGGTAATACAGCATCGTCAGCGCCCACACGAGCACCTCGGTCACCTGCCAGAGCAGCAGCGAGCGCCAGCGGGGGCGGGCGAGGACTGCGAGTGGGAGCAGCCACAGCGAGTACTGGGGGCTCCACACCTTGTTGACCAGCAGGAAGGCGGCGACCAGCAGGAAGGCGAGCTGCGGCACCCTCGGGCGGAGCGGCGCCGCGAGCGTCAGCCAGACCACGGCGGCGACAGACAGCAGCAGGACCAGCGCGACACTGGCGTTGAGGATCGTGGGCGTCTGCCCGGCCGAGAGCGGACCGTCCAGGATCCGGTTGCCGGACAGGTAGAGCGCCAGGTTCCACAGCGTCTCGGGATTGGCCGGACGGGTGCCGGAGAGCGTGTAGAAGCGCCCCCAGTTCGCGGGCGCGAGGACGGCTACCGGCACGTCGACGGCCACCCAGGCGACCACGGCGCCGAGCGCAGCCAGAACCCAGGGGCGCAGCCGGCCGGCGCGCAGGCACAGCACGAACAGCGCGCCGAGCAGGAACAGCGGATACAGCTTGGCCGCCACCCCCAGGCCGATGAGCACCCCGGCGACCACCGGCCGCTTCCGGGCCCAGGCCCACATCGCCAGCGCGGTGAGCATGACCGCCAGCAGGTCCCAGTTCGTGAAGGCGTGGACGAACAGCAGCGGTGCGAGCCCGATCATGGCGGTGTCCCACGGCCGCCGCCCCGCCGTCCCGAGCACCGCCCGTGTGGTCACCAGCGCGCACACCGACAGGAGCAGGCAGGTGACGACGTAGTAGCTCTGCACCGGCGGCATGTGCGGGAGCACGCCGACGGACTGGGCCAGGTGGTCGTACCCGCGCCCGAGAACGGCGGCGAGCGCCATCAGCCCCCCGGTCAGCACCGGGTACTCGACGGGGGAGTCCAGGTAGGGGATCTGCCCCTTGTCGAGGCCGTGTCCGCCGTACAGCGGGACGGCGTCGTTGTAGCACTCGTGCGTGTACTGGACGTAGCCCGGCCAGTTCCCGTCCGAGCACGGGTGCTGCTTGATCCAGGCGAGGGCCAGGACCAGCGAGGTGAACAGCAGGCACACCCGCAGCGGCGTCCAGAACAGCGCCCGTCCGGTGACCGCGTGGCGTCCCCAGGCGCCGCCGACGGCCTCGCTGGCCTGCATGACCACCGGGTCGGCCCACGAGGGCACCACCCGGTCGGGCCACGGTGGCTCGACCGGACGACGGCCCGGTGCGGGGGGCGCTGACGCCGCGGACCCCGCGGGAAGTTCTCCCGAGGGGTCCGCGGAGGTGTCGTCCAGGGAGTGCCGGCTCACCACCTCAGTGTGCCGTGCCGGCCTCCGGGGCCGAGCGGTCAGCCGGTGCTGCCCGTCCCGTTACGGGTCGACGGCCCCGGCAGCGGTATGCCGGTCGCGGTTCCCGTCGCCGGCGTCGTGGACGGGATCGGCGTGGTGGGAGTGGGCGCCGGCTTCGGCGTGGTCGAGGGCGCGGCGCTGGTGCTGGGCGCGGCGCTGGTGATCGGTGCCACCGCCGTCGGCGTCGGGGTCGGGGTCGCGGTGACCACGGGCTTGGACGGATGCCCGGTGTCACCCTTGATCAGGGCCGAGTTCGGCAGCGGCTCGACCGGCGTCCCCTTGAGCACCGCGTCCATGAAGGTCTTCCAGATCTGGCCGGGCAGGCCGGAGCCGTAGATCGGCTGGTGAGCGGCGTTGACGATCGCGTCCTGGCGGTCACTGCCCATCCACACCGAGGTCGAGATCGACGGGGTGTAGCCGACCATCCAGGCATCGGTGTCGTCGACCGTGCTGCCCTCCTTGCCCTGGGTGCCGGTCTTGCTGGCCGACGGGCGCCCCCCGGCGAGGGCGTCGTGCGACCAGGCGGCGACGTCCGTGAGCGCGAAGGTCGTGTCGTGCGCGACGTCGCCCGGCATGACCTGCTGGCCGGCCGAGCCGCCGTTCTGCAGCAGGACCTTGCCGTCGGTGTCGGTCACCTTCGCCACGAAGTACGGGGCGCGGTACAGGCCGCCGGACGCGAAGGTCGCGAACCCGACCGCCTGGTCGATGGGCCGCATCTCGTACTGCCCGATCCCGATGGCACCGCCGGTGTTGCCCGTCTGGGGGTCGGCCAGCGTCGTCTTGCCGGCCAGGATGCCGACGTTGGCCGGCCAGACGTCGGGCATTCCCGTCGCGGCGAGCGCGGTCTTGCGGACCTTGGTCGGGCCGATGTCGTAGGCCAGGCCGTAGAACACCGTGTTCAGCGACTCGGTGATGGCTGTCTTCAGGGAGCACGCGGCGCACGCCATATTGCCCGCGTTGGCGATGGGGTGGCCCGGCGAATCCAGGAACGTCTGTGGCGAGGTGCCGTTGCGGATCGCGTCGACGCCGATGCCCTGCTCCAGCCCGGTGGCCAGCGCGTAGGGCTTCATCGACGAACCGGACGGGCGGAGCGCCTGCGCATAGTCGATCGCGCCGTCGCCGCTGCCCTTCGGCCCGCCGTAGTAGGCGACCACGCCGCCGGTCCTGGGATCGACCGCCACCAGGGCCTGGCGGAGGTTGGACGGCTGCCCCTTCATGACCGTTCCGACGGCGTTGACCGCCGCGTCCTGGGCCGGCTTGCTGACCGTCGTGATGATCCGCAGGCCTCCGGCGCGGATCTGCTGGTCGCTGTAGCCCTTGCTCTGCAGCTCCTTGATCACCTGGTTGACGACCAGCCCTTCCGGCCCGGCCGGCATGCCGAGGGAGGAGGCGCCCGAGTTCGGCAGCACCGCCGGGTAGGTGGACGCCGTGCGGTCGGCCGACGTGAGCCATCCCTGGCCGACCATCCCGTCCAGGACCAGGCCCCATTTGTCCTTGGCCTCGGCCGGGTGCTCGGCGGGGTCGTAGTACGACGGGCTCCGGATGAGGACGGCCAGGACGGCGCCCTGCTGCGGGGTCAGCTGCGCTGCCGGCACCCCGAAGTAGGTGTTGGCCGCCGCCTCGATGCCGTACGCGCCGCGGCCGAAGTAGATGGTGTTCAGGTAGTTCTGGAGGATCTCGTCCTTGGTGTAGCTGTTGTCCAGCTTGATGGCGAGGAAGAGCTCCTTGAACTTCCGGCTGAACGACTGCTGCGAGGTCAGGAACGCGTTCTTCACGTACTGCTGGGTGATCGTCGAACCACCCTGGGTGCTGCCGCCGGTCACGTTGTTGAACGCGGCCCGGAGGATGCCGGTGAACGAGACCCCCGGGTCGGAGTAGAAGCTGCGGTTCTCGGCGGCCAGTACGGCGTACTGCGCCGGCTTCGACACCTGGGACAGCGTCACGTTGGTGCGGTTCTCGCTGCCGAGGCGGGCCATCTCGGTCTTGCCGTCGGAGTAGTACACGACCGTCGTCTGGGCCGACTGCACCGAATTGGGGTTCGGGACCGTCGTGCTGGCGTAGACGACGCCGACGAAGACGCAGAGCAGGGCCACCATCCCGGCCAGGGTCGCCCCGGCGATCTTCAGCCGGCGATTGCGGCGTTGCTTCTTCGTGCGGGCGCCCTTGGGCCGTCGGCCCTTGCCGGAGCCACCCGGGGACCGGTTGCCCGGAGGCCGGTTGCCCGGAGGCCTGCCTCCGCCACCGGGTGGCCGACCACCGGATCCGCCGCCGGATCCGGCGGCACCCGATCGTGAGGCGGTCGTGCGGGCCCGTCCAGCCGGTGCCGGACGGCGGGCACCTCCCGCGCCGCGACCGGCGCCGCTGCCCATTCCTCCACCCGCGCCGGCACGGGCGCGGGTCGGCGGTGGGCGGCGGACGGAACCGGCGCGCGGCGCGACCGGGGAGGTCTCGTCGTGGGGTGGCACGCGGTGGGCCCCTCTCAGGCTCTGGTGCGGGACCGGGGCAGGCCCCGGTCGCCAGGGTGGCGTCTTCAGCTGTGGCACTCCGGGAGGCCGCACGCCGGCGGCACACTGCGGAGGCTCCTGGGACGGAAGGGTCCGGCGGGACCCGACCGAGCGCGCGGCAACGCCTATTCGGTGGCCGCCCGGCGCCGCCTGCGCGGTGACCGGCCCGGCGTCGGCTCGCTTCCCAGGACGTACGAGGAGTCCAGGTGGTTCCACCCGCAACTGCGGCACACCTCGACGGTGTAGACGGAGAACTCCTCCTGCGCGGCGTCCATGCGGGCCAGCTCGGCCTGGGTCTTGGCCTGGCCGGCCGTGGGCCCGAGGTGGTCGCCGTACACGTAGTTGACGAGGGTGAGCCGCTCCTTGCGGCAGACCGGGCAGGCGACGTCGGTCGCTTCCCCGTGGTACTTGGCCGCGCGGGAGAGGTACGGACTGGCGTCGCAGACCTCGAACAGCCCCGTGCGCCCGGAGTACACGTCGGCCAGGACGGCTCGCCTCTGCAGCGAGTAGTCCACGACGGATCGACGTCCGGGCACGGCGTCAATGTACGCACCGAGCCTGACAGGGGGGCGGTTCACGACCGTCC
>JAODNJ010000590.1 GCA_025465155.1 Frankiales bacterium | reverse complement strand
ACCGGCGGCACTGGCGCGGATGCCATGCTGGATTTCCTCACCGGCTCGCTCTCGCAGTTCTCGCAGAGCAAGGCACAGCAGAATGCACTGCGCGCTCCGATCCCGGGCCTTTATGTTCAGGACACGTATCACGCCACCAGCCGGCTCGTTCTCACCGCGGGTGTTCGCTGGGGCGGTCAGTTCTGGCCTACCGATTACTTCCACCGCGGAACCGTATTTAACATGGCCGCCTTCCAAGCCAACCAGCACAGCGCGGTGTATCCCAACGCACCTGCCGGCACCCTGTTCTATGGCGATGCCGGCGTCCCGAAGAATCTGACCGCTAATAAGCCGTGGCAGTTTTCGCCGCGTCTTGGGTTCACCTTCGATCCTGTGGGCGATGGCAAGACCGTCTTCCGCGCTGGCGGCGCCCTGATCTATGACGAAACGAACTTCTTTGCAGCTTCACAGCCGAACTACAATCCGCCGTTCTCGACGCTCGTTACCAATAATCCGGTAAACGCGCCGATCGACTTCTCGAATCCCTGGTCCTCGGGAACCACGATCGGTAACCCGTTCCCCATGCCGTTTACGCCGGCTGCCAACACCACGTTCGCGCAACAGACTCAGTACGTTGTGTACGGTCCTAACTTCCAGTCGCCTTACGTGGCGCAGTGGAGCGCCAGTGTGCAGCACCTGCTGGGCAAGGGCTGGTCGATGCAGATTAACTACATCGGTAACAAGACCACGCACCAGCCATACGGCTACCCTCTGAACCCGGCCGTCTACATTGCAGGAACACAGAATTCCTCGAAGACGGGCTGCAGCACGATGTCTGCCGCTTCGCAGGCCAGCATAGCCGCTGGCGGCGTCTGCTCGTCGACGGGCAACTCCGCGGCGCGCTATCGTCTGACGCTTCAGAACCCGGTTCAGGGCAACTACTATTCGGGCGGCGGCGGCGGCTCCAGCACGACGGAGATGGTTTCGGGCTCAAACGCCAGCTACAACGGTGTCGTCTTCACCATCGAGCACCGCCTCTCCAACAGTTTCAGCATGCTGGCGAACCACACCTGGTCACACTGCATTGCTCTGCTGGACAATCCGGGCGGCTTTAACAGCACCGCTGTTCAGAACCCTGACAACATCAAGGCCGACTACGCCTCGTGCGGCTTTGACCGTCGCAACATCTTTAACGCATCCATCGTTGCAGAGAGCAACTTCCCCGTGAAGCGTGTGACCGGCTACCTTGTAAACCACTGGGAGCTGGCCCCGATCTTCCGCGCTACCAGCGGTGCACCGTTCAACGTGACCTCTGGCGTGGATAACTCGCTGACTGCTGTCGGCAACGACCGTCCGACGGTACTTGCAGGTGCTCTGGCAGGCAGCGTGTACTCCGGTGCGCGGCCGTCGCCGAACTCGTCACAGAACCAGTCGTACTTCAAACCGGTTGCAACGTTGTTCACGCAAAATGCCACAGGAACCTTTGGCAACCTGGGGCGCAACGCCTTTGTCGGGCCGAAGCTCGTCAACCTGGATGCGGAGTTGAGCCGCAAGTTTCCTCTGCGTGAGCGGATGAATGTACAGCTTCGGCTGGAAGCATTCAACGTGCTGAATCACCCCAACTTCGCCAATCCGTCTACCACCGCCATCAACTCGTCGTCGTTCGGCAAGACCACCGCAACGGCATCGGGCACCAACCCGCGTATCTTCCAGGCTGCGGTCAAGGTCAACTTCTAACTGGCGGCCGGATGCACACAGGAGTAATGCCTTCTGCGTGCATCCGGCTATGTATTGAAGCAGCACCACCACAGAACGGAAGAGCTTCATGGATCGTCGTAAGTTTCTATCCGGCGCAGCACAAAGCGCCATCGCTCTGCCTCTGCTCGCCGATGCAGCACATGCTGCAACACACTCCACAAGAGCTCAGCCTCGCAAGATCACGGGCGCAACGCCGCTCCCGCCACGCCCCAATGCCGTCCATCTGAATGTGCGCGACTTTGGCGCCACCGGCGACGGCAAGACGATGGACACGCTCGCAGTGCAGCAGGCGCTGGATCGGTGCAACCTCTTAGGCGGAGGCGAAGTTTTGGTGCCTGCGGGCGAGTACCTGATTGGCGCTATCGCCATCCGCGCCAACACCACGATTCACCTTGCGGAGGGCGCCATTCTTCAGGGATCACCCGACCTGAAGGACTACACCCTGACTCAAGTGCGGTGGGAGGGCAAGTTTGTTAAGGGATATCTTGGCCTGATCTCCGCAATGAATGCGGAGAACGTCACAATCACCGGCACCGGCAAGATCTTGGGCAACACAGCCATTCCCGGACGCGTTGCGAAGGTGACGGGATGGCGTCATCCAACGCTGCTCGAATTTGTGAACTGCAAGAACCTTCTGGTGGAAACCGTCTACACGAAGCAGAATGCCATGTGGTCCACGCACCCGATCTTCTGCGAGGACGTCACCTTCCGCAACGTGGCCGTGAACGGAGGTGCGGACGGCATCGATGTTGACTCCTGCCGCAACGTACTCATC
>JAODNJ010000443.1 GCA_025465155.1 Frankiales bacterium | reverse complement strand
GCCCGTCGTCGGCCAAGCTCTACTGCAGCGAGATGGTCTGCCGTGCGGTCGACAGGGCCGTGCAGGTGCACGGTGGCCTCGGTTACCTGCGGACGACGCCGGTCGAGCGGTTCTACCGCGACGCGCGGCTGTTCCGTCTCTACGAAGGCACCAGCGAGGTGCAGCGGGGGATCATCGGCGGGACGCTCCTGCGCGAGGCCGGCATGGCCCGTGGCTGAGCAGGCGCCGGGGCCGGCCGGGGAGCTCTCGGCGGCGGAACGTGACGCCCGACGCGAGGCCGCGAGTGTGCTGGGTGCCGCGCTGCGCGAGCTGATCGACGCCGCCGTCCTCACCGAGGTGCCGATCGAGGAACTGACCGAGGCCGCGGAGGCAGCCCGGCAGCTCGCCTCGCGACTTCGCGTCCAGTCGCGGCGGCTGCCCCAGATCGCCGCGATCGACGATCCGGAGGTGGGTGAGCGCTGGTACAACCCGGTGTACGGCCCCGGGAACCCGCTGGCGCCCCCGCTCGAGGTCATCGTCTCGGCCCAGGGCCGGGTCAGCGGCCGGGTGACGCTCGGCAAGCCCTACGAAGGGCCGCCCGGACTGCTGCACGGCGGCGTCACCGCCACGCTGCTCGACCATGCCCTGGCGCGGGCGGCCCGATCGGCCGGGCACGGCGGCCTCACCGCCTCCCTGACCGTCCGCTACCGGCGGCCGGTGCCGCTGGGCGTGCCACTCCTCCTCGATGGCCGGTTGGAAGGAGTGGACGGCCGCCGGGCGACCGCGCTCGCCACGTTGGCCGCCGCCGCCGACCCTGGCACCCCGCTCGCCGAGGGGGAGGCCCTGCTCATCGCATTGACCGCAGACCGGGCGGCCGAGGTGTTCGCACCGACAGGCCGCTCCGTGGGAGCGTGGACGGCCCGTTCCTGAACGGTGACGTTCCGGCTAGGGCCCGGCACCACCCGAGTGCCGAGACGAGGACGCCGCGGACGGAATGGCCCGCGCGTCCGACAGTCCGACCAGCAGCACGCCGGCCATGACGGACATGACCCGGTTCGGTCGCTCCGCTCTCACGCCGGTCGCAGCAGCGGGCCCGGCGCTCCCTCGCCACGGCCGAACGCGGCCACGAACCGGGCGAGCACCTCGTCTCCGCGGTGGGCCGGCGTCCAGTCCAGCAGGGTGCGGGCGCGGCCGGCGTCCAGGGCCGGGGCCTGCGTCGCGATGTCGAACCAGCCCGGCTCGGTCGGCAGCAGGCGGGCCGTGAAGGCAGCCTGCAGCGCCGTTCTGAGCGCGATCGCCGGAACGGGGACGCGAAAGGTCCCGAGCGCGCGGGCGATGGCGTCGGCGTCCATCACCGGGTCGGCCGCGACGTTGAACGCACCCACGGCCCGGCGGTCCAGCATGCGCGCGACCGCATCGGCGACGTCGTCGGCGTCCACGAAGGCGACCCGCACCTCCGGCAGGGGCAGCGGCAGCAGCCGCGCCACCGGGCCGGGCAGGGCCCGGGCCGCGCCATAGAGCACGGGCCCGAGGAAGTACCGCCCGAGCTCACTGGCGGCCTCCGGGTGGAGCACCAGGGTCGGCCGTACGACGGTGAGCGGGATGTCAGGATAGCTGCTCAGGACCTCCCGGATCACCTGTTCGGCGTCGGCCTTGTTCCGGCTGTACTGCGACGTCGGGATGCCGGTCACCGGCCAGTCCTCGGTGACCTGGCGTCCGGCCGCGCCCGGCGAGTACGCGCCCAGCGAGGACATGTGCACGACGTGGCCGACGTCCGCCGCGACGGCCGCCTCCATCACCCGGCCGGTGCCGCCGACGTTGACCCGGTGCAGGAGCTCCGGCTGTCGTCCCGGCTGGAGCGCCCAGGCCAGGTGGACGACGGCGTCCACACCGTCGAGGAATTCCGCCAGCACCTGCTCGCTGTCGGTCTCGCCGAGGTCGGTCAGGTACCAATGCACGCCGTCGTAGGGGGCGGTATCGGGTGGACGTCGGCGGGCCAACCCGCGGATCTCCGCGACCCCACTGCCCGGGGCCGTGAGACGACGGAGCAGCGCCGTCCCGACGTTTCCGCTGGCGCCGGTGACCGCGACCCGCAGGCCGCGAAGGTGTCCGGGGGAGGGATCGGCCATGCGCGAGCGCTACCCGGCTGCCGGAGCGGCAACCCGCCTAGGGTGCCCCATGATCACCGGCTCGCACGTCATCCTCTACAGCAGCGACGCCGAGGGCGACCGTGCGTTCCTGGGCGAGCTGCTGCGGCTGCCCGCCGTGGACGCCGGCGGCGGATGGCTGATCATGCAGCTCCCGCCGGGCGAGGTCGCCGTCCACCCGTCCGAGGCCTCCGGCGCCGCCGAGCTGTACCTGGTCTGCGACGACGTCGAGCGGACGGTCCAGGAGCTCACGGAGAACGGCGTGACCTTCGACGGGCCGGTAACCGACCAGGGCTGGGGCCGGCTGACCTCGATCCGGCTGCCCGGCGGCGGTCGGGTCGGTCTCTACGAGGCGCGCCACCCCACTGCCTTCGACCTCTGACGGCCGCCGGCGGCGAACGATGTGCGCTGAGGGTCGGTTCCGGCACCGGAAGCCGCGCGCCAGCGCACACCGTCGCTCATGAGCCGGGCGTCCCCACCCGGATCAGGAGAGCCGCCGCCCGAACCCGGCTGAGCGGAGACATGACGTTGTCGCGGTGCTCGTGCGGCGATGTCCGGTCGCTCGGCCGCGTACCCGGCCGATCAGCTGCTGCCGATGCTCACCCGGCGGGGCTTGGCCCGCTGCGACTTCGGGACCGTGACGGTGAGGACGCCGTTGTCGAGGCGGGCGCTGACGTTGTCGGCGTCGATGTCGCCGGGCAGCGTCACGGCGTACTGGAACTCCCCGACGCGGCGGGTGCGCCGGCGCAGGATCCCGGTCCGCTCCTTCTCCTTGATCTCCCCCATGACCGTGACCTCACGGCCGTTGACCTCGATGTCGATGTCGTCCCTGTCCACGCCCGGCAACTCGACGTCGACGACGTAGGCGTCGTCGGTCTCCTCGACGTCACCGAGGGGGACCCAGCGTTCCGTGGCGTCGGTGCTGCTCGAGTCGAAGAGCCGGTTCACGCGGTCGTAGAGCTGGTCGATCTCCTGGAACGGGTCCCACCGAAGGCTGCTGCGGGATTGCGGACGAGTAGGAAGGCTCATGCCTTCTCCTCCTGACCTGAACTTCCTGGTGCTTGCTCCACTCCAGGGACTGGGAGCGGCCGTGGGAGGTTGCCTCTCAGGATGCCGCACGCACCCGTGCGGTGACCAGTGCTGCGACCCGTTCGGCAGCCAGTTCGGGCAGCCAGTGCGGCGCACCGTCGAGGACCTCCAGCCGGTAGGGGCCGCCGACGTGGTCGGCCGTCGCCTCCGTTGCGGCCCGGCCGAGGAACGCGTCGCCGGTGCTCCAGACGTGCAGGGTCGGCACCCGCACCGTCCCCACCGGCTCGTTGACGCTCAGCGGCAGGGCGCGGTACCAGTTCAGCGCCGCGGTCAGCGCGCCCGGCTCCCGCATCCGGTCGACGTACCGGTCGGCCAGGTCGGCGCGCAGACCGCCGCGCACGAGCGACCGCCGGAGCACCGCCCCGTTGCCGGCCAGCAGCAGTCGCTCGGGCAGGACCGGGAGCTGGAAGAAGGCGATGTAGGCCGACCTCAGCGACTGGTCGCTGGTGACCATCGCCCGCTGCATCGCGGCGGGGTGGGGAACGGACAGGGCGGTCAGCGTGCGCACCCGCTCGGGGTGCCAGGCGCTCAGCGCCCAGGCCACCACGGCGCCCCAGTCGTGGCCGACGACGTGCGCGCTGGTCAGCCCGGCGTCGTAGAGCAGGGCCAGGACGTCGTCCACCAGCGCGCGCGTGCGGTATGCCGCCCGACCACGCGGCCGGGCGCTGGCGCAGTACCCGCGCTGGTCGGGCGCCAGGGTGCGCAGGCCGGCTCGGTGCAGCGCGGGGGCGACCCGGTCGAACGCCGAGGCGTCCTGCGGGAAGCCGTGCAGCAGAACCACCGGTTCGCCGTCGGGTGGGCCGCCGTCGCGGACGTCGAAGACCATCCCGTCGCGGCGGAAGCTGTCCATCCGGACACTCTGCCTGCTCGCGGTCAGTCCCGCGTGCCCGTGCGCAGCCCGTCGAACGTCGTCGTCACCACGGCGTCGGCCAGCGCGTCGGGGGAGAGCCCCCGGCCGGGCCGGTACCACTCGGTCAGCGAGTTCACCGTGCCGAACAGCAGCCGGCTGGTCACCGCCGGATCGACGTCCGGCCGGACGTCACCGTTCTCCTCCGCAGCCCTGACCAGGTCGGTGACGATCCGGTCGAACTCGCGGCGGCGCTGCAGCGCCGCCCGCTCGACGTCGGAGTTGCCCCGCACCCGGAGCAGCAGCGTGACGAACGGCAGGTGGCCGGCCAGGACGCGAACCGATCCCCGGACGACGTGCTCGAGCCGGTCGATGGCGCGACCGGCCCGCGCGCCCGGCTCCTCGGTGACGGCGAACAGGCCGTCCAGCGCCCGGTCGAGCGCCAGCCGCAGGAGCTCCACCTTGCTCGGCACGTGGTGGTAGATGGCCGACTTGGTGATCCCGAGCCGGGCGGCCAGCTCATCCATCGTCGTCGCCTCGTAGCCGCGCTCGTTGAAGACGGCGACGGCGACGTCGAGGAGCGAGTCCAGCGAGTGACCGGGCCGGCCGCGCCGACTCGGAGCGCTCACGCCCTGACCCGCCGGTCCAGCAGCCTCTGCAGCTTCCCCACCGAGCGCGGCAGCGTGTCCGGGTCGACGACGGCGACGTCCACGCTGACCCCTACCGTCTCCTTGACCGCCCGGGCGATCTCGGCGGCCGCGGGCTGCCGGCGCTCGGACGGGCAGTCGGGCCGGGCCTCGATCTCGACCGTCAGCCGGTCCATCCGGCCCTCCGTCGTGAGCACCAGCCGGAAGTGCGGGGACAGGCCGGGGGTGCGCAGCACGACCTCCTCGACCTGGGTCGGGAAGAGGTTCACGCCGCGCAGGATGATCATGTCGTCGGTCCGGCCGGTGACCTTCTCCATCCGCCGCATCCCGGGCCGGGCCGAGCCGGGCAGCAGCCGGGTCAGGTCGCGGGTGCGGTAGCGGATGACCGGCATCGCCTCCTTGGTCAGCGAGGTGAACAGCAGCTCGCCGCGCTCACCGTCGGGCAGCACCGCACCGGTGACCGGGTCGACGACCTCCGGGTAGAAGTGGTCCTCCCAGACGTGCAGGCCGTCCTTGGTCTCGACGCACTCCTGCGCCACACCGGGACCCATCACCTCGGACAGGCCGTAGATGTCGGCCGCGTCGATGTCGAGCCGTTCCTCCATCTCCAGGCGCATCTTCTCGGTCCACGGCTCGGCGCCGAAGATGCCGATCTCGAGGGAGCAGGCCCGCGGGTCCAGCCCCTGGGCCTCGAACTCGTCGATCACCGTGAGCATGTAGGACGGCGTGACCATGACGATCCGCGGCCGGAAGTCGGTGATCAGCTGCACCTGCCGCGGCGTCATGCCTCCGGACACCGGGACGACGGTGCAGCCGAGCTTCTCAGCCCCGTAGTGCGCGCCGAGGCCGCCGGTGAACAGGCCGTAGCCGTAGGCGTTGTGCAGCACGTCGCCCGGCCGGCCCCCGGCGGCGCGGATGGAGCGGGCCATGACGGTCGCCCAGATGTCGATGTCCCGTGCCGTGTAGCCGACGACGGTCGGCCGGCCGGTCGTCCCGCTCGAGGCGTGCACCCGGCGGACCTGCTCACGCGGTACGGCGAACATGCCGAACGGGTAGTTCTCCCGCAGGTCGGCCTTGCTCGTGGTCGGGAACGTCGCGAGGTCGGCGAGCTCGCGGCAGTCGTCGGGGTGGACACCGGCGGCGTCGAAGGCGCGGCGGTAGTGGGGGACGTTCGCGTAGGCGTCCCGGAGCGTCTCCTGCAGCCGGGTCAGCTGGAGCGCCCGCAGCTCGTCGACGTCCATCCGTTCGGCGTCGTCCAGCAGTGCCGGGTCCGGCGCCTCCCCGAGCCGCCGGGTGCCCTCGCCGGTTGCCGCGGTCATCACTGCCTCCCCTCCGGCCGTGCTTGTGTCGCACCGCCCCGTGCGGCAGACTATTACCGACCGCTTGGTCAGTAAATGGCCGCCGACCATCACCGGGGAGTGAGATGTCCGCGCCCGCACTGGACCGGCCTGTGGCCGACGAGGCCGCGCTGCAGGAGCACTTCGACGCCACCATCGCCGCGGACCACCGCATCGAGCCGCGCGACTGGATGCCCGACGGCTATCGGAAGACGCTGATCCGGCAGATCGCGCAGCACGCGCATTCCGAGATCATCGGGATGCAGCCGGAGGGCGACTGGCTGCTCGCGGCCCCGAGCCTCCGGCGCAAGGCGATCCTGCTGGCCAAGGTCCAGGACGAGGCCGGGCACGGCATGTACCTGTACTCGGCCGCCGAGACGCTCGGCGCCGACCGTGCGGACCTCACCGACAAGCTGATCGAGCGGACGCAGAAGTACAGCTCGATCTTCAACTACCCCACGCCGACCTACGCCGACGTCGGCGTCCTCGGCTGGCTCGTCGACGGCGCGGCGATCTGCAACCAGGTGCCGCTGTGCCGGTCCTCCTACGGCCCCTACGCGCGGGCGATGATCCGCATCTGCAAGGAGGAGTCGTTCCACCAGCGGCAGGGCTACGAGCTGCTGATGACGATGATGCGCGGCACGCCGGCGCAGCGGGCGATGGTGCAGGACGCCGTCGAGCGGTGGTGGTGGCC
>JAODNJ010000437.1 GCA_025465155.1 Frankiales bacterium | reverse complement strand
GGCTGCCCGACGACGGCGCCGTCCTCGTCACCCGGGGGACCGGCTCCTTCCGCGGCGAGGACGACCGGGAGATGGGCTTCCGGGCGACCCTGCGCTCGCTGCGGCCCGGCCGGCGGCAGGTCGACCTGGTCGACGCCAGCGGCGACGCCGAGGCGCTGCGCTTGCTGGTCCGCGACGCCCTCGCCGCGAATCCGGACGTTGCCGGGGTCTACTCGCTGTACGCGACCGGCGGCAACGCCGCGACCCTGGCCGCGTTCGCCGACGAGGGGCGCGCGTGCCCGGTGTTCGTCGCGCACGACCTGGACGCCGAGAACCTGGCCCTGCTGCAGGACGGCGGGCTGTCCGCGGTGCTGCATCACGACCTCGCGCTCGACCTGCGCCGCGCCTGCCACGTGGTCATGCAGGCCCACGGTGCGCTGCTCGGCACGCCCCGCTCCTGGCACTCCGGCATCCAGGTCGTGACGCCCTACAACCTCCCCGCCGAGGCCTTGGCGGCGTCCGGACCGGCTGATGGGAATTTAAGGGATCGCTGACGTTGACGGCGCTGTGGCACCGACCACAGCCTTGACCCCGACACGACCCGCACCGGCGGGCCGGCCGGCGAGTCGAGGAGGCGTCGTGGCGCAGGACATCGGGGTCATCGGGGTCGGCATGATCGGCCAGGAGCACATCCGCCGGCTCGACGGCGGCCCTGGGGGTAGCCGCGTGGTCGCCGTCGCCGACGCCGACGCCGAGCGCGCTGCGGCCGTGGCCGGCGGGCTGCCCGCCGCGAAGGCCCTGCCCACCGGCGAGGAGCTCATCGCCTCCGACGCGGTCGACGCCGTGGTCGTCACCTCCTGGGGGCCGACGCACGAGCAGTACGTGCTGGCCTGTCTCGCCGCCGGCAGGCCGGTGTTCTGCGAGAAGCCGCTGGCCACCACGCAGGAGGCGGCCCGGCGGATCGTCGACGCGGAGGTCGCCGCCGGCCGCCGGCTGGTGCAGGTCGGCTTCAACCGCCGCTACGACCCCGCGCACCGGGCGCTGAAGGCGGCCGTGGACGGCGGCGCCATCGGTGCTCCGCTGCTGGTGCACTGCGCGCACCGCAACGCCTCGGTGCCGCCGCACTACACCCGCGACATGTCCATCGCCGACACCGCCATCCATGAGATCGACGAGCTGCGCTGGCTGCTGGGCCAGGAGATCGTCGCCGTGCAGGTCCTCGCCCCGCGCAGGAGCAGCCGCGGCGGTGAGCTGCAGGACCCGCTGCTGGTGCTGTTCGAGACGGCCGACGGGGTGCTCGTCGACGTCGAGGTGTCGGTCAACATCCACTACGGTTACGAGATCCGCTGCGAGGTGTCCGGGGAGACCGGCACCGTCCAGCTCGCCGACCCGGCGCCGGTCCACATCCGGCGTGAGGGCGCCGTCGCCGGTCTCGTCCCGGCCGACTGGCGGGAGCGCTTCGCCCTCTCCTACGACATCGAGCTGCGCGAGTGGCTCGACACCCTTGCCGGCGCACGCCTGCCGCTGGGCCCCAGCGCGTGGGACGGCTACGCCGCGCAGGTGGTCTCGGACGCGGCGCTGCAGTCGCTGCACTCCGGCGGCCGCGTCTCGATCGAGCTGCCGCCCCGGCCGGGCCTCTACGCCACTCCCACGGCGTGGTGACGCCGCCGCCTGCACACCCATCCATTGCACCGAGGGAGACGCCATGACGCGCGACCGGGCGATCGGCAACCGCGAACTGCTGGCCACCTGCTGGACCTCGGCGGGAGATGCGGCTCCCGACCGCGGGGACGAGGTCAGCCCCGTCGACCTGCGTACCCGGATCGAGACCGCGGCTGGGGTCGGCTGGGAAGGATTCGGCCTGCTGCACGCCGACCTGGCGATCGCCCAGCGCACCATCGGCCTGCAGGAGCTGCGCCGCATCTTCGACGGCTCCGGGATCAAGCACGTCGAGCTGGAGGTGCTGCCGTGGTGGTGGACCGCCGACGAGCGGCGACGCATCTCCGACCAGCGGCGCACCCTGTTGCTCGACGCCGCCGAAGTCCTCGGCGCCCGCACCATCAAGGTCGCCGCCGAGGGCGGGGAGCAACCTGTCGACCCGGCGCGGTTCCACGGCGACTTCGACCTTCTGGCCACACAGGCCGGCAACGCCGGCACGCGCGTGGCCCTCGAGTTCATGCCGATGACCAACCTGCCGACCCTCTCGGCCGGCGTCGACTTCGTCACCGCCGTGGGCAACCGGTACGGCGGGCTGGCCGTCGACACCTGGCACGTCCACCGTGGTGGGACGAGCTACGCCGAGCTGGAGCGGATCCTGCCGGCGGAGTACACGTTCGTCGTCGAGCTCGACGACGCAGACGAACAGGTCGTCGGCACGCTGTGGGAGGACACCCTCAACCGCCGCCGCCTCCCCGGGGAGGGCGCGTTCGACGTGCCCGCCTTCATCGCCGCCGTCCACCGCGCCGGCTACCGCGGTCACTGGGGCGTGGAGATCATCTCCGAGGATCACCGGCAGCTGCCCGTCCGCGAGGGGCTCACCCGCGCCCGCGCCGCCACGCTCCGGGCGCTCGACGCCGCTGCGGACCTCGTGGCCGCAGCCGGCTGACCCCGACCACCCCCGACTCCCGCCTGGAGGCCTGTCATGCCCGATGCGCCCAGCGACACCGTGCTCTCCGCCTCGCCGGCACCCGTCCGGGCAGGCGGCGAGCTGTTCACCGAGGAGCGGTCCGCCGACGTGGTCGCCGCCAGCCTCGCCGGCACTCCCGATCCGCGGTTGCGGCAGGTGCTGACCTCGCTGGTTCACCACCTGCACGCCTTCGTCAAGGACGTCGAGCCGACCGAGGCCGAGTGGGGCGTCGCGATCGACTTCCTCACCCGCACCGGGCAGATGTGCAGCGACGTGCGGCAGGAGTTCATCCTGCTCTCCGACGTTCTCGGCGTCTCGATGCTGGTGGAGACGATCAACCACCGCACCGGCGGCACCTCCACCGAGTCCACCGTGCTCGGCCCCTTCCACATGGTCGAGTCCCCTGAGCGGGAGCTCGGTGACGACATCAACCTCGACGGCAAGGGCACTCCCTGCCTGGTCTCGGGGCACGTGACCGGCCCGGAAGGCGAGCCGCTGGCGGGGGCGGTGGTGGACGTGTGGCAGACCAACGAGGACGGCTTCTACGACGTCCAGCAGCCCGGCATCCAGCCGCAGGGCAACCTGCGCGGGCTGTTCACCACCGACGGCGAGGGCCGGTTCTGGTTCCGCTCGGTGGTGCCGCGCTACTACCCCATCCCGGACGACGGGCCGGTCGGGCAGCTGCTGGCGGCCACCGGCCGGCACCCCAACCGTCCGGCGCACCTGCACTTCATCGTCGCAGCACCCGGCTACCGGCCGGTGACCACGCACGTGTTCGTCGCCGACTCCCCCTACCTGGACTCCGACGCGGTCTTCGGGGTCAAGGACAGCCTGGTGCGGGACGTGCCGGAGGTCGACGATCCGGCCCGAGCGGCCGAGGCGGGGCTGCCCAACCCGTTCCGGACGCTCACCTTCGACCTGAGCCTGCTGCGCGAGGAGCAGACGCCGCCGACGGCCCGGCCGGTGGACGTGCAGCCGACTGTCGTGAAGGGGGTGCCGTCATGATCGGCCCCTTCACCTACGAGGCGCTGCCCATGCGCGTCGTGTTCGGCGCCGGCTCCCTGGCCAGGCTGCCCGACGAGGTCGCGGCCCTGGGACTGACCCGGGTGCTCGTCCTGTGCTCCCCGGAGCAGGAGGTCACCGGCAAGCAGGTCGCCGCCGCTCTGGGCGCGAAGGCGGCCGGCGTGCTCCCGGAGGCACGGATGCACGTGCCGATGGAGGTCGCCCGTCGCGCCCAGGAGTTGGCCGCCGAGCTCGGTGCCGACGGCTGCGTCGCCGTCGGCGGCGGATCCGCGATCGGGCTGGGCAAGGCCATCGCCCTCGAGCACGGCCTGCCGGTGATCGCCGTGCCGACGACCTACGCCGGCTCGGAGATGACCCCGGTGTGGGGGCTGACCGAAGGCGGGCAGAAGCGCACCGGCCGCGACATCCGGGTGCTGCCGAAGAGCGTCATCTACGACCCCGAGATGACGCTCACCCTTCCCGCACAGATGTCGGCGACGAGCGGGATCAACGCCATCGCCCACGCCGTCGAGGGGCTGTACGCCCCCGACGCGACGCCGATCGTCTCGCTCATGGCCGAGGAAGGGGTACGTGCGCTCGCGACCGCGCTGCCCCGGGTGGTGGCCGACGGATCCGATCTGGAGGCCCGCGGCGAGGCGCAGTACGGGGCGTGGCTGTGCGGGGCGGTGCTGGCCGCGACGACCATGTCGCTGCACCACAAGCTCTGCCACACCCTCGGCGGCACGCTCGACCTGCCGCACGCCCAGACGCACACCGTCGTCCTCCCGCACGCGCTGGCCTACAACGAGCCGGCCGCGCCCGAGGCGGTCACCGCACTCTCCCGGGCGCTCGGCGGGGTGCCGGACCCCGCCCGGGCGCTGTGGGAGCTCGCCTGCCGGCTCGATGTTCCGCGGTCACTGGCCGAGCTCGGCATGAGGGAAGAGGACATCCCGCGTATCGCCGACCTCGCCGTCGCCGATCCGTACGCCAACCCCCGGCCGGTCACCCGCGACGGCGTCGAAGCCCTGCTGCGCGCTGCCTGGACCGGCGCCCCGCCGCCCCGATCCGCTCCGACCGTCCAGCCCCGCCTCACCGAGCGAAGGAGCAGGACATGACCGAGCCCGTCGTCGTAGGACTCCTGGGCATCACCCATCCGCACGCCTCGGCGCGGGTGCGTGCCCTGCGGGAGATCGACGGCGTGCAGGTCGTGGCCGCCGCCGACGACGATCCCCGGCTGAAGTACTTCACCGACAAGTACGACCTCGCACCGGTCACCACCGAGGAGATACTCGCCGACGAGCGCATCACCGCGGTCCTGGTGCACTCGAAGAGCAAGGACATGGTGCCGCTGGCGCTGCGCGTCCTCGACGCCGGCAAGGCCGTGCTCGTCGAGAAGCCGGGCGGAGCCGCGCTGGCCGACCTCCGGCAGCTCGCCGCGGCGGCCGAGGCACCCGGGGCGATCGCGCAGGTCGGCTACAACGTGCGCTTCGCCGAATCGGTGACCCACGCGCGGCAGCTGCTCGACCAGGGACTCATCCGCGACGTCGTCTCGGTCAGCGCCCGGGGTGCCCCGCTCATCGGCGAGCACCTGACGCAGCACCTCAACCAGCCGGCCGACATGGGCGGGGCGCTGTGGATCATCGGCTGCCACATGATCGACGTCCTGCTGTCCATCTACGGCCGGCCGGAGAGCGTCAACGCGCGGGTGCGGAAGTACGCCCGGCTGTCCGACGCCTCCAGCCGCGAGGACGCCGCCGCCGTGATCCTCACCTACCCCGAGCGGCAGGTCGTCTTCGACTTCGACGTCCACGACCGCCTGGAGTGGTTCGAGAGTTCCCGGGTGACCTTCCACGGCACCGGCGGCCTGCTGGAGATCGGCATCCTCCCGCAGTCGGTCCGCGTCTACCTGCCCGAGGCCCGCGACGGCTGGGGCCCGGGCTGGACCACCTGGGAGGCCACCCGCTTCACCACCCCGTTCGCGCGCACCGAGGAGAACACGTTCTCCGAGCTGCCGGAGCTGGACAACATCGACTTCTTCCGCCCGGAGATGCGCCGGTTCGTCGACAGCGTCCGCACCGGCGCGCCGGTCGCCGTTCCCGTCGCCGCCGCCCTGGGTGTCGCCCTGGTGGTGGACGCCTGCTACCGCTCCGAGCAGGCCCTCGGCGCCGACACGCCGCTGGCGGACCCCGCCTGACCGACGGCCCATCAATCCCTGGACGAGAGGCTCAGCATGCGGATCGGACTCATCGGGCTCGGCAGGATCGGCGCGTTCCACGCCGGCACGCTGGTCGGCATCCCGGCGATCGAGTCGCTGGTGGTCACCGACCTGGTGCCCGAGCGGACGAAGCGGGTCGTCGACCGTCATCGGTCGGACGGCGTCGAGGGCGTCGATTCCCTGGCGGCGTTGCTCGCCTCCGGCGTCGACGGCGTGATCGTGGCGGCGGGGACCGACGCGCATCCCGAGCTCGTCCTCGCCTGCGTCGAGGCCGGCCTGCCGACGCTGTGCGAGAAGCCGGTGGCACAGACCGGCGCGGTGGGAGCCGAGCTGCTCCACCGGCTCGCGGGCTCGACCGTGCCGGTGCAGATCGGGTTCCAGCGCCGGTACGACGCCGCCATCGCCGCGGCACGGGCGGCGGTCGTCAGCGGTGAGCTCGGCTGGATCACCACGGTCCGGTCCACCACGCTGGACCCCGAGCCCCCGCCGCCGGAGTACGTGGCGGTCTCCGGAGGGATGTTCCGCGACTGCGGGGTGCACGACTTCGACGTTCTCCGCTGGGTCACCGGCCAGGAGGCCGTCGAGGTCTACGCCACCGGGAGCAACCGGGGCGCGGAGTTCTTCCGCCGGTACGGCGACGTCGACACCTCCGCCGCCGTCGTGACCTTCGCCGACGGCGCGCTCGGGATCGTGTCGAACACCCGCTACAACGGGCGCGGCTACGACGTGCGCCTGGAGGTCCACGGCTCGAAGGACAGCGTCGCCGCCGGCGTCGACGACGGCTGGCCTATCCGCGCCACCGAACCCGGGGTGAGCTTCCCGGCCGGCCCGCCGCACCGGTTCTTCATGGACCGGTTCCTGCCGGCCTTCCGGGCAGAGTTCGACACCTTCCTCGAGGTCGTCGCCGGCGACCGACCGTCGCCGTGCACGGTCGCCGACGGGCTGGAGGCGGACTGGATCGCCGAGGCCTGCGCCCGGTCGGTGCAGGAGCACCGGCCGGTGCGGATCGACGAGGTGCGCATCCCATGACCGTCGCCACCACTGCGCAGGACCCCGGTCCCGGGAACGACGAACCCCCGGCGCCCCCGGAACCGCTCCGGGTCGGCGTGCTGGGCGCGGCGCGCATCGCTGAACTGGCCATCGTCAAGCCAGCCCGGGCGACCGGGACCCGTCTCGTGGCGATCGCCGCACGCGACCGGGCACGGGCCGCGGCGTACGCGGCGGAACACGGGGTGGAACAGGCTCTCGCGTCCTACGCCGACGTCATCGCCGCACCCGACGTCGAGGCCGTGTACAACCCGCTGCCCAACGCGCTGCACGGCAGGTGGAACCTGGCCGCGATCGACGCCGGCAAGCACGTCCTCTCGGAGAAGCCGTTCGCCGCGAACGCCGAGGAGGCGGCCGAGGTCGCGGCGGCCGCGCAGGGCAGCGGTGTGGTCGTGGTCGAGGGATTCCACTACCTGTACCACCCGGTGACCCGCCGGCTGCACGAGCTCCTGGCCTCCGGCGACCTGGGGGAGCTGGTCCACGTCGAGACGATCCTGGAGATCCAGGACCCGGGGCCCCGCGACCCCCGCTGGTCGCTCGACCTCGCCGGCGGAGCCACGATGGACCTCGGCTGCTACAGCCTCCACGCCCAGCGTGTCCTCGCCCCCTGGGGTGGCGGCGAGCCGGAGCTGGTCGCCGCCCGAGCGGGCGAGCGGGCGGGAGCGCCCGGTGTGGACGAGTGGCTCGAGGCGCGGCTGCGCTTCCCCTCGGGCGCCACCGGGGTGGCCCGCTGCCACATGGCCGGCGATCACCGGCAGATGACGTGCCGGGTCATCGGCACGCGCGGCGAGGCTCTCGTTCCGAACTTCGTCGAACCCCACCTGGACGACCGGCTGATCATCCGGACCCCGGGCGGTGAGCGCGTGGAACACCACGGAACCCGGTCCTCCTACACATTCCAGCTCGCGGCGTTCAGCCGCGCCGTGCGCGAGGGCGCCTCGTTGCCGATGAATGTCGACGACGCGGTCGCCAACATGCGGTTGATCGACGCGTGCTACGTGGCCGCCGGACTGCAACCCCGGCCTCGCATGCAGAAGGCGTCTGTGCCCCCCGCGCGGCCCAGGACGCCGCCGCCGACGAACTGCTCAGCCGGGATCCGCCGGCCCTCGTGATCGGCATGCTGCTCGACCGACACTTCGGTTCAGCTGCATCACGGGTCAGCCGCTGACCAGGGCATTCCATCTTCAGCTGGATGTGCCTGGGCATTCCTGGCGCGGGCGCGTGATCACGACGCGCTGGCTGCCGCGAGAGTTCGTCCAGGAGCACCGAGCAGCGGCAGGACCTCTTCTCCGACGCGCCATGCCTCTTCGAGGTGCGGGTAGCCGGAGAGGATGAACTCGTCGAGACCGAGCGCGGCGTACTCGGCGAGCCGCTCGGCGACCTGCTCGTGGCTGCCGACAAGCGCCGTCGCCGCGCCCTCCCGGACCAGTCCGATTCCGGCCCAGAGGTTCGGTGCCACCTCCAGCGACCGCGCGCCGTCACCGGCCGTGCCGCCGTGCAGGGACGTCATGCGCGCCTGGCCGACCGAGTCCATCCGCGCGAAACGCTCCTGGGTGGCCTGGATGGCCGACGCGGGCATCCCGGCCAGCATCCGGTCGGCCTCGGCCCACGCCTTCTCGGGCGTGTCCCGGCTGATGACGTGCAGCCGCATGCCGAACCGCAGCGTCCGCCCGTGGTCCGCGGCCTTCTCCCGGACCCGCTCGATGCGGGGGGCGGCCATGGCCGGAGGCTCGCCCCACAGCAGGTAGCGATCCACCAGGCGGGCCGTTACATCCTCAGCGGCGGGCGAGGCCCCGCCGAGGTAGATGGGTGGGGCAGGGACAGGGCTGGTGAGACCCCCGCCTTCGACCTGGACGTGCCGCCCGGCGAAGTCGAACCGCTCCCCGGCGAACGTGCGGCGCAGCACCTCGAGGAACTCGCCGGTGCGGGCGTAGCGCTCGTCGTGGCCCAGGAAGTCGCCGTAGGCGCGTTGCTCGACCGGGTCGCCGCCGGTGACGATGTTCAGTCGCAGCCGGCCGCCGGCGAGGCGGATGAAGGTGGCGGCCTGCTGCGCGGCGAGCGTGGGCAGGACGAAGCCGGGCCGGAAGGCGACGAGGAACTCCAGGCGGGTGGTGACCGCGATGAGTGAGGCGCAGAGCACCCACGCGTCCTCGCAGCCGGATCCGGTCGGCGTGAGGACGGCGGTGAAGCCGGCCTGCTCGGCGGCCTGCGCTACCGCGGCCAGGTACTCGAGTGTGGGCCGTCGCCGGAGGGCGGCGGCGTTGTGCCCGCGGTCGGTCGTCGCGGGGCCGACGTCGCGTCCGTCGCCCCGGCTGGGCAGGAACCAATGCACCTCGGGGCCGGTCGGCGCGGGCGGGAACGTCGTGTCGAGGGGCGTCACAGCAGAACTCCAGCGAGTCGAACGAGGGGAGGGGTCCGGAGCGAGTCGGCTACCGACTGGCGGGGTCGGCGAGCCGGTGCAGCAACCGCAGCAGGCCGTCGAAGACGATGCCGAGCACGGAGATCGCGAGGATGCCGCTGATCACCAGAGGGGTCTGCAGGTTCACCCCGGCGTTGTTGATCAGGTAGCCGAGGCCACTGGTGGCGGCGATGAGCTCGACCGCGACGATCGACGTCCAGGCACCACCCATGGCGATGCGCATGCCGGTGATGATCGGCGGCAGGGCGGCGCGCAGCCGCACGGTCACGAGTGCCCAGACCGGGGAGGCGCCGAGGCTGCGGCCGGCCTGAATGAGCTCGGTCGGGACGGTGTCCAGCGCCGACACGGTGGCGATGATCATGATCGGCACGACGCCGACGAGGATCAGCAGGAACTTGGGCAGCTCGCCGATGCCGAACCAGACGATGAACAGCGGGATGAAGGCGAGGGGTGGGAGCGGGCGGGTGATCTCGATCAGCGGGTCGAGAAGGAACCGCACCGGCCGCAGCGACGCCATCACGCCGCCGATGACGATCCCGGCGACGACGCCCGCCGTCCAGCCGGCGAGGATGCGGGCCGCGCTGACCATGGCGTGCCCGAACAACGTGCGCCCGCCCGCCGGGTAGGACGTCGAGAGGTACTCCCGGAAGGTGTGGACCGTGGCCTGCACCGACGGCAGGGTGACCGGGTCGTCGAGGATCGCGGCGACAAGCTCCCACAGGGCCGCCGCGAGGACGACGCCGAGCAGGCCGTAGCCGAGCCGTCGCCACGGCACCACGCGGGCCGGGCGGGCGGCGTCCGAAGGTTCCCCGGCGTGGCTGCCCACGAGGAACCGGTCGGGTGCGTCGAGCTGGGTGGTCACGCGGCCTCAGCCTCCAGGGCTTCCCGGATGCGCCGCTTCAGGCGGACGAACTCGAGCGTCTCGGTGTCCTGGAGGCGGCGGGGGCGGGGCAGGTCGATGTCGATGAGCGCCCGGGTCCGTCCGGGGCTGCCGGTCATGACGCAGACGCGGTCGCCGAGCAGCGCCGCCTCCTCGACGTCGTGGGTGACGAAGACGATCGTGATGCGGTCGCGCTCCCAGAGTTCGAGCAGGAAGCGCTGCATGGCGACTCGGGAAATCGCGTCGAGTGCGCCGAAGGGTTCGTCCATGAGCAGCAGCCGCGGCCGGTTCACCAGGACGCGGGCGAAGGCCGCCCGGTGCCGCATGCCGCCGGAGAGCTGGTGGGGGAAGGCGTCCGCGCTGTCGGCCAGCCCGACGCTGGCCAGCAGCGCGTCAGCCCGCTCCCGGGCCTGCGCGTCCAGCCGGTGGCGGGCGCGCGGGCCGTAGAGCACGTTGTCCCGGGTGGTCAGCCAGGGGAAGAGCATCGGCGTCTGGAACAGCACCCCGCGGTCCGGGCCCGGGCCGGTCACCGGCTCGCCGTCGACGAGCACGCTGCCCTCGTCAGGGAGGGAGAAGCCGGCGAGCATGTTCAGCAGCGTCGACTTGCCGCACCCGGACGGCCCCAGGAGGCAGAGGAACTCGCCCGGCCGGACGGTGAGGTCGAACCCGTCGAGCGCCACGCGGGCGGGCGACCGGCGGGTCCGGCCGGAGAACCGCTTGTGCACACCGCTGATCTGGACGGCGGGCTGCGTCGTCATTGGTCGGATCTCCTGCTCGGTCGCCGTCACGACGCGCAGTTGTCCTTGATCGCCTGCTCGACGTAGCTGCTGTCGAGGTGGTCGGTGATCTGCTGGATGCTCGGCACGGTCTGCACCCGGCCCTGGTCCTTCAAGAACTGGCCGGTCAGCTGGTAGGACTTGGCGATCTGCCCGTCGGCCAGCGTGCCGCCGGAGCTCTTGAACCAGGACAGCTCCTGGTCCGCGGTGACCCAGGGGATGACCTTGGTGGCGGCGATGGCCTGGTCGGCGGGGGAGCCGACGATCTTGGCGCCGTTGGTGATGTAGCGGTCGGCGTCGGAGCCGGCGCTGATCGCCTGGGCGTGCATGACCTGGCAGACCAGGTTCTGCACGACCTGGTGGTGCGCGGCGGCGAAGTCGTCAGTGACGGCCAGCACGTTCAATGAGGGGTAGCCGAGCTTGGCGATCTCCTCGGCGGTGACGATCTCGTGGGTGGCGCCGCCGCTGGTGAGGTCCTGCGCTTGGGCGATCTCGACGTAGGCCGCCTTGATCGAGCCGGCCTTGTACGCCGCTTCGACCGCGGCCTCGCTCGGGAAGCCCACGACCTTGACCTTGTCGGTGAGTCCCTTCTTGGACAGCCAGCCGCGGATCTCGAAGTCCTCGGAGGAGCCCTGCAGGTCACCGAGGGTGGCACCGGCCAGCTGGTCGGGGCTGGTGATGCTCGCCGGGACGACGAGCTGGGCCGCGTCGAAGTACTCGGCGTAGACGACCTTCACCTTGGTGCCGTTGGCGATGGCGCCGACGACGGGCGGGTTTCCGACGCCGGAGACGAACGGGAAGGCGCCGCCGCGCAGCTCGGCCAGTCCGGCAACGCCCGAGTCGATGGGGGTGAGCTTGATCTTCCCGCCGACCTTGCCCGCGAGGTCGGCGTTCCCGCCGACGAGCACCTCGGGGCCGATGGTGGCGCTCTGGAAGTAGCCGATGCCGACCTGTGGATCGCCTCCGGAGGACGACGCCGAGGCGGATGACGACCCGCCGCACCCCGCCAGGGCGGCGAGTGCGGCGAAGCCGAGAGTGAGACCGAGGGCGGTTCTGCGCATGGCGAAAGAAGCTCCTGACGTGACCCCGCGGCGCCGTTGGGCGCGGCGGGGGAGAAGGGGTGGGGAGGAGGGCCGGTCGCGGCGGCCGGTCAGCGGTGAGCGGGTCCGCGGCCCCGCCCGACGGGCTCGTCGCCGCGCAGGGTGATCCGGTGCATGATCCGGCGGAAGTCGCCGTAGTCGCGGTTGGCGTAGTGCAAGGTGGAGCGGTTGTCCCACATGGCCACGTCACCGGGCCGCCAGTGGTGACGGACGATGTGCTCGGGCTTGGTCAGGTGGCCGTAGAAGAGATCGAGCAGGCCGCGGCTCTCGAACTCGGAGACGCCCACGATGTGCGAGGTGAAGCCGGGGTTGACGAACAGGCCCGTGCGGCCGGTCTCCGGGTGCACGCGGACGACCGGGTGCTGCACCGGCTCGAGGCGGGCGTACGTCTCGTCGTCCCAGCTGTTCCCGCCGCGCTGGGCGAGGTAGTAGCCGAACTCCCGGGTGCCGTCGTGGACGGCGGTGAGCTGGTCGGCCAGCCGGCGCACCGGCTCGGCCAGCGAGGAGTAGGCCGCCTCGGCATCGGCCCACTGGGTGTCGCCGCCGACCTCCGGGACCTGCACCGCGCGCAGGATCGACCCCAGCGGCGGCCGGCGGACGAACGTGACGTCGGTGTGCCACACGTCGGCGAACCCGTTGTCCGCGGCGTCGAGCGCGTAGATCTCCGGGTGGTCCTCGTCGATGCCGCGCACCACCGGGTGCGACGGGGTGAGCTCGCCGATCCGCCGGCCCAGCCGGACCTGGCTGTCCGGGTCGAGCCGCTGGCCGAAGAAGAAGAGCACCTTGCGCTCGACGAGGGCGGAACGGACGGCGGCGATCTGCTCGTCGGTGGCGGTGACGAGGTCGACGCCGGTGATGCGGGCGCCGTGGTGCACCCCGAGCCGCTCGATCGTGAGCAGGTCGAAGGGTGCTGAGGCGGTCAGGGACACGTGTCTCCTCGGAGGGCTGGGAAGGGGTGTGTGCTCGCGGGCAACGCGGCCGGGCCGTGGGCCGGGCAGCGCTGCGGGGCACAGCGGGTGGACGCCGGCGGCGGCGTGCCGGCGGCCGGAGAGAACCGGGTAGGTCTCAGGCAGGACAGAGCGCGCTGGCAACGCGGGCGTGGTCGACCGCACGACGGGAGGTCAGCGGGATCTGCACGGCTGCTCCTCCTCCCGGGTCGGGACCCTCGTGATCGATCTCGTGATCGATATCGCGGAGGTTAGAGGAGCCCCATCAAACCCGTCAATTCCGATCAAGTTGATGAGATTAACGTCTCCATGACCCGCCCCGTCCGCGCAGGCGGGGCACCGCCTCCGCAAGCAGCTCGCACGTGGCGAGCGGCCGCAGTGAGGCTCCTCCCGCCTCGCGCCGAGCCAACCCGGTGGCGGGGCCAGTTCGTTGCCTCGGCAGACTTCCGCCGTGACCTCGTCTGCGCTGTCCCACCTGGAGTGCTCCCGCGATGGCTCCCGGCACGACGCCGACGTCGTCCAGGGCACCTCGCCGCTCGGTGCGCCGCTGCTAGCGCGCTACGACCTGGCGCGCGTCGCCGAGACGGTCACCCGCGAGGACGTGGCCGGCCGGGCCCCGACGCTCTGGCGGTACAGCGAGCTGCTCCCGGTGCGCGACCAGCGGCACGTGGTCAGCCTCGGGGAGGGGATGACCCCGCTGCTCGATCTGCCCGCCGCCGGCGCCCGGCTGGGCGTGCCCACGCTCCGGATGAAGGACGAGGGCGTGCTGCCGACGGGCGCGTTCAAGGCCCGCGGTGCTGCCGTCGGCGTCTCCCGCGCCCGTGAGCTCGGGGTCAAGGGCATCGCCATGCCCACCAACGGTAATGCCGGCGCGGCGTGGGCGGTGTATGCGGCCCGCGCCGGCCTGGGTGCCCTGATCGCCATGCCGGTCGACGCCCCCGAGATCACCCGCCGGGAGTGCGTCGTCGCAGGTGCCGAGCTGTACCTCGTCGACGGCCTCATCGGCGACGCCGGGGCAATCGTCAAGCGCGCCGTCGCCGGTCGGCCGGACTGGCAGGACACCTCGACGCTGCGCGAGCCGTACCGCATCGAGGGCAAGAAGACGATGGGCTACGAGATCGCCGAGCAGCTCGGCTGGCGGTGCCCGGACGTGATCCTGTACCCGACCGGTGGGGGTGTCGGGATCATTGCGATCTACAAGGCGTTCCTCGAGCTGAAGGAGCTCGGCTGGATCAGCGGGGACCTGCCCCGGCTGGTCGCCGTCCAGGCCGCCGGCTGCGCGCCGATCGTCGACGCGTTCGAGGCCGGGCTCGACGAGAGCACCGCGCCGCCCGACCCGCACACGGTCGCGTTCGGCATCACCGTGCCGAAGGCGCTCGGCGACTTCCTGGTGCTCGACGCGGTGCGCGAGACGGGGGGCACCGCGGTGGCGGTCACCGACGAGGAGCTGCTCGCCGCACAAGGGCAGCTCGCCCGCGACGAGGGCACCTGGATCTGCCCGGAGGGCGCTGCGTGCTTCGCCGCGGTCGGGCAGCTGCGCGCGGGTGGCTGGCTCGACGGCAGCGAGGACGTCGTCGTGCTCAACACCGGCAGCGGCCTGCTGTACCCGGACACCGTGCCCGTCGACGTTCCGACGCTGGCCAAGGACGGCGCGATCCCGGGGTGATCTCGGCTGCGTGCAATCCGGGGGAGATCCGCGCGCCACTCTCCGGGTGTCCTCGCAAGGCGGACACCCGCCGAGCTGGTTTGGCACACTGCTCGCGTGCTGCAGCTGTGCATCGCCCAGAACGAACGCGCCGATGAGCTGCTCAGCCGCGATCCGCTGGCGCTCGTTGGGATGCTGCTCGACCAGCACTTTGGTTCAGGAGTATGACTCATTAGCGGCTGACCAGGGCGTTCTCGCTCCCGGCTGATGCGCGTCGGCATCGCGCCGCCGAATGCTCGACCAGGTCGGCCCATGTCTCGCCGGGGACAGTGGCCACGCGGGCCCGCAGAAACACCGGGCTCAGGCTGACGATCTGGACCGGGCCGCCCAGCAGTCCGATGAACTCCCGGAGTCCTTCTGGCGGCGGTCCGCAGCCGACCTCGGACCTCGACGGCAGGAGTTGCGTCGGGCGAGCCGCGGGGATCGGCCGAGTAGCACCCGTCCTGCCGGGGTCTCCCCGGCTCCGCCCGCGATCGGGTGACCGTCTGCGAGCCGAACCGGGTGGAGGCACGGCCGGCACGTGGGCCGAGCCAACCGGTACGACGTCGAGACGACGCTCGTCGGCCGCTGACCGACGTCACGACCCATCTCGACAATGTCCTATTGTCCTGACATAGTTTCTCAGCAATGTGGTCGGCGTCACGCCGACCGGGCGTTGCCGAGGGGGTTCCCGTGCCGCTGGTCCGCATCGACGTCATCGAGGGACGGCGGACCCCCGAGCAGTTGCGCCTGCTGGCCGACACGGTCTGCGAGGACACCGGTCGGGGAATCCCGCGCAGCGACGACCTCGTCGTGCTTCAGGTCTTCCAGCAGGGGCGCTCGGAGGAGCAGAAGCGCGCGCTGTACGCGGGGTTGGCCGAGCGGCTGCAGGAGGCCACCGGCCTGGCAGCCGCCGGCCTGGTCGTCTCCGTGGTTGCCAACACTCGCGAGGACCGGTCGTTCGGGCTGGGCCGGGCCCAGTTCCTCGACGGCGACCTCTGAGCCTGCCTTGTTCACGCTGCGCCGCCCGAGACCTCGGAGGAGAATGATGGCGGATCTACAGCACACCACCGGCGTTCTGCCGGCTCGCCGGGTCCTGTTCCGCTGCCGCGCGCCCTGACGCCGGGCCCCTCACCGATCCGAGCACCCCGACAGACACTGCTCCGACCGACCACCGCCAGAACACCACCGCCTCGCCGCGCGAGGCCACCCGACGTCCTCTCGTGCCGGACGTCCCGCGGCAGCCCCTGCCGCCCGCTCCGAGTCCGCCCGGGCCGTGACGGCCCGCTCCCAATGGAGGCGCCGATGTCGGCGATGCGCTCCACCCATGGCAGTCCGACCAGGAACTCGACGGAGGTGCCGCGCTCGCGCGCGCACAACCGCTTCCTGGTGAAGCTCACCGTGATCTCCACGCTCGGAGGTCTGCTCTTCGGCTATGACACCGGGGTCATCTCCGGTGCGCTGTTGTACATGAGGACCGACCTGCACCTGACCACGTTCACCGAGGCCGTGGTGGTCAGCTCGCTGCTCTTCCCCGGCGCGGCCTTCGGCGCGCTCCTCGGGGGCAAGTTGGCCGACAAGCTCGGCCGCAAGGGGAGCCTGCTCGTCTGCGCGTGCCTGTTCCTGGTCGGGGCCCTGATCTGCGCCACCGCCCCGAACGTCGTCGTCATGACGCTCGGGCGGATCCTGCTCGGGTTCGGGGTCGGGGCGGCCGCCACCACCTGCCCGCTCTACCTCGCCGAGATGGCGCCCGCCGACCGGCGTGGCCGGATGGTGACCATCAACGAACTCATGATCGTGACCGGGCAGTTCCTGGCCTTCGCGATCAACGCGCTCCTCAACGCCCTCATCAAGGACCCGCACGTCTGGCGCTGGATGCTCTCCGTCGCCATCGTGCCGGCCATCGCGCTGTTCATCGGGATGTTCTTCCTCCCCGACTCGCCCCGCTGGTACGCCGTGCGCGGCCGGCTCGAGGACACCCGGCGGGTGCTCGGGCTCAGCCGTGAACCCGCGGAGGCCGCCGAGGAGTTCAACGTCATCGCCCAGCACGCCAAGCGGGACGTCTCCGAGGACGCGGGGGCGGCGTTGCGCGACCTGCGGGCCTTCCCGTGGATGCGCCGCATCCTCTGGATCGGCTGCGGGCTGGCCACCGTGCAGCAGGCCACCGGCATCAACACCGTCAACTACTACGCGCCGACCATCCTGGAGTCCACCGGGCTCGGGACCAGCGCCTCACTGATCCTCACGATCACGGTCGGGATCGTGGCGATCGTCGGCACGATCCTCGGCATCGTCCTGATCGGCCGGATCAACCGCCGGCCGTTGCTCCTGACCGGGTTCACCGGAGTGGCGTCCGGGCACGCCATCCTGGCGCTGTCCTTCCGGCTGCCCGAGTCCGGCTTCCGCAGCTACCTGATCCTGGCCGCGATGCTGATCGTCGTCTTCTTCGTGCAGACGTTCATCGGCACCCTGGTCTGGCTGCTGCTGTCGGAGATCTTTCCCATGACGATCCGCGGCTTCGCCATGGGGATCGCGGTCTTCGTGCTGTGGACGGTCAACGCGGGCATCTCCTTCGCCTTTCCGCCGCTGGTTGCTGCGCTGGGGGCCAGCCTGACCTTCGGCTTGTTCGCCCTGGTGAACGTCGGGTCTTGGACCTTCATCAAGGTGTTCGGCCCGGAGACCCGGGGGCGCAGCCTCGAGGAGCTCGAGGACGACTTCCGGACCCATGACGCGCGGAACTTCGTCCGCGAGGCACCGGTCGGCGTCCACGGGGGTTGACCACCGGCGGGTCAGCGCCGCCCGTCGTCCCGCCCTCGGTGCCGGACGGCGGGCGGCGCACCAGGCAGGACGGGAGCGGGAGGAGGACGCTCCTATGACGCGTCAAGCCGTCAGAGGTGGGCTTTCAAGCCGCCGGTAGAGCTCACGGGCGATGTAGCGCTTGAGGCAGCGTTTGATCTCGCGATCGGTTTTGCCTTCGGCGCGGCGGCGG